>CAXTOX010000037.1:0-31562 GCA_964245885.1 uncultured Chthoniobacterales bacterium
CATCCGCGAGCAGCGCCCTGTTCAACCCAAACTCAACACCGGCTTAAACACTACCGCGGCACGCAATAAAGGCTCGCCCATACGGATTTTCGAACTAACCGCAATGGTGTTTGCCACGACCATCCCCGCAGCTCCGAGTACGATGATGGTTGAGCCATGTTCGAACCAACCCATTTCTTCCCCCTTCTGGAACCAATTTGCACACGGCACCGTGACCGGCTTCGACGATCGGGGATTGAGAACGAGACCAAGAAATCGCAGGCGAATCCCGGCTACCAGTACCGCCGCCACGGCAACGAGGATCAGCCCGCCTCCGCCGGCCTCCAGCCGTGTTTGGATGACAGCACGCTCGTTCCGGCAATACAGCTTTGCCACCCGCGCCAGAGCCGATGGATTGACGTTCCATACGTCTCCCCAAATATGGGTGACACGATCCACTCGACAGTCGGCCGGGGCGTGGAAGTGATGATACATTCCCGCTGTCAGGCGCAGGGTGACATAACAGCCACCGACGTGCGCTTTCGCCAGATCATCGTCTCCGACCAACTCTGCGAGCGGGTACGAGGAGCCTTTCACTTGCAACAGATTGCCTTCAGCGGTAATCGCTCCGTAAGCACCAACGATGGCGTCACATGGACTGACGATCACCGCCGAGTCTGTGTTGATTGGCCGAACACCTTCTTTTAGTTCGCGGACGAAACAGTCACGCAAACTCGTAAAGCGGCTCTTTTTCGCCTCGCTGAAATCGAGGTCGCAAAACAGCCGCCATACCCCGATGGACAAGTCTCGCACCAAAGGCTGCTCGATCCGACTGAACCAGCCCATGAACCGAGTGGCCAGCCGGCGGGGGATGCAATTTGTCAACGCGAAGTTGAGTCCTTCGTGTTTCGAAATTGTGGCAATCAGAGTTCGGAGGCTCATGGTAGGCTGACTTCGTTCGGCTAAAGAATATCGACACGATGGAGAAACGATCCACCAACTGGGTGTGGGCAGGAGTTGGCATGCTGGCCTTGGCAGCAGGGATCAAAAAGGCGAACAGCCGATTGGAACTCTCCCGGGCGAAACACCGCTCGCTCACCGGGCACTCGAAGTTGGCGCACCGCGTGGCTTCCCTGGTCCCGTTCTACGAATTCGGGGAGGCCACTTTTTTCCGCTCCGACGGCGCGCCCATCGAGATCGCAGCCCGCCGACGGGACGGTTTTTACAGGCTGGCGGAGCTTTACCGGATGCGATTCGTCGAAACGCGTCGGCTCTCTGCCCAAGCCATCGAAGGAATCTCGGACTTGCAGTTCACGGACGCCTACCGCGTGCCATTTCAATATAGCCGGATGGTGCGCGAGCATCTGCGCGCGGGCACATTCTTGACGTCTTCCGAGGGTGTGATGCTGACCGACCTTGACGGCAACCATTTCTACGACCTGGCGGGTTCTTATGGCGTGAATCTCTTTGGCTACGACTTCTACAAGTCGTGCATGGAACAAGGCTACGAACGCGTCCGGGCGCTTGGCCCGGTCCTGAGCGGCTATCATCCGGTGGTGGCTGACAACGTCGTCCGCCTGCAAAGGATTTCCGGCCTTGACGAAGTTTCCTTCCACATGTCCGGCACAGAGGCGGTGATGCAGGCGGTGCGGCTGGCCCGTTATCACACGGGCCGAACTCATCTGGTGCGTTTTTGCGGGGCGTACCACGGGTGGTGGGGCGACGTGCAACCTGGAATCGGTAACCCGACGCCGGCCAACGAAACGTACACCCTTGCTGAAATGTCGGAGGCCACCCTGCACGTGCTGCGCACCCGGCGCAATATCGCCTGTGTGCTCGTCAATCCACTGCAAGCCTTGCACCCGAATGCCCCTGCACCGTCTGACGGGTCGCTGGTAGACAGCGGGCGCACGGCGCACTTCGACCGAGCGGCTTACACGGCTTGGCTCAGGCAACTGCGGGAGGTCTGCACCGAGCGTGGAATCGTCCTGATCTTCGACGAGGTGTTCCTCGGTTTCCGCCTCGCGCTGGGCGGGGCACAGGAATATTTTGGCGTCCGGGCGGACCTCGTGACCTACGGAAAAACGCTCGGGGGCGGTCTGCCCATTGGCGTGGTGTGCGGTCGCCGACAGTTGATGAAACGCTTCCGCGACGACCGCCCGGCGGACATCTGTTTCGCACGGGGCACGTTCAATTCTCATCCGGCTGTGATGGGTGCGATGGCAGAGTTTCTGGATCGGTTGAGCACGCCCGCCGTGATGCAGATGTACGAAAACCTCGACGCCGTGTGGGATGAGCGGGCGCGGCAGCTCAACAGTCGCTTGGCGGAAGTGAGGCTCCCTGTGCGCGTCGCAAATATGTCCAGCGTTTGGACCGTTTGCTACACGGTGCCTTCGCGTTACAACTGGATGCTCCAATATTATCTACGGGCCGAAGGTCTCGGATTGAGCTGGATTGGCACCGGCCGCATTATTTTCAGCCTGAATTATACGGCAGCAGACTTTGCGGCGGTCGTGGAACGGTTTGTCGCCGCCGCCAGCTCCATGCAGAACGACGGATGGTGGTGGGTGGACCCCGCCACCGCCACACATCGTCCGATCAAACGCCAGATCTTGCGGGAGATGGCAACCGAGCTTCTGCGGCTCCGGCGTTAGTGAGCAGGCGGGCTGCTAGCTGGCTCGTCGTGCGCCGGAGTGGCGTCGCCGTGGGCGACGTGGTGCATGGGATCGATCAACTCGCCACGCAGCAAATAAATCGGTGCCATGTGGTAGAGCTTGATGTCGTGAAAGGGGTCAGTGATGATTTTGGTCATCCAAGCGAGGCCGGTCTGCACATCCTTGATGAAGAAAAGCTGCACCGTGCGGAAAAGCAGGCCCGCCACACCGACGGCCAGCCACATCAACGCGACGTGATCAATGAACTCCGCCGCGCCGTGGTAGGGCGGAAAAATTCCGAAGAGAGTCGGGCTGACGAAAAGCAGCAGCGGTGACAAAGCCCAGACCATCATCAGCACCACCTTGCGTTGGAGATTGTACCCAAGCTTGATTTCTTCCTTGTGGTCGTGGCTCGCTTCGTTGACGTGATCGTAGTCGCGCGGTTCAAAAAAGAAGTGTCCGCACTGTCGGCTTATCATGCCGACAAGCCATGCCAGGAGTACCGCGACCGCCGGGTGCTTGAAGATCAGACAGTAGGCGACCACGAAACTCATCGCACTTAAGAAGTGCAGCGATTGGTTGATGCGGCTGTGATGGTAGTAACGATGGTCGTCCCAGCGCTGCTCTCTGAGGGTTTCGAGGAAGCTTTCCATGCTTTCGGGCGTGTTGGTTAGTTGAGCCGGCAACGAGTTAGTTGACGAGTTGAGGTTGTGGTTCGCGATGAACGGCCACGCGGGCCGGAGACTTGCCGAAGCGGATCACGGAGAAGTGCCCGAAGGGTGGCACCGCCTGACGTTCGATGAGATGCATCTCGAACGCGCTAGTCGCCAGCCACGAATTGAACAGGCTCCAGGGAAAGTCGGAACGCCAGCCGAAGCGATTGGCCACCGGCTGGAACAGACGCTCGAAGGCGAGGCGCGGGCCGGCCTCCGCGCCGATGCGGTTGAGTAGCACGATCTCGCCGCCAGGTTTCAGGACCCGGGCAAACTCCTCCAAGGCTTTCTCCGGATGGGGCACGGTATTCACCACGCATTGAGCGGTCACCACGTCGAAGGATTCATCCGCGTAATCCAGATTTTCGGCATCCATGATCGCCAGATCCTCCACGTGACTGAGTCCTTCTTTGACAACCCGGGCTCGGGCTTTCTCGAGCATGTGCGCGGAAAGGTCGATGCCGACAATGCGGTTGCTGTCCGAGTAATACGGTAGGGACAGGCCCGTGCCCACGCCAACCTCGAGGATGCGTCCACCGATGCGCTCACCGGCCGCAACCACGGCTTGGCGTCCCCGCTCGAACACAGCGCCAAAAACCAGATCGTACACCGGCGCCCAGCGCGCGTAGACCTTCTCCACTGCTTCCTTGTCAATCTCGATTTTCGCCATTTTAAAGGTTGTGTTCTGTAGGTTGAGAGCTTCTTGGGAGGGATGATTTATCCAGTGTGCCGCGGCCATCGACGCGGCTCACGCAATCGACGGAAGACAAAGTGATTAATCGCCCAAGGAGGTAGCCTCCAGAATTTGTCTTAGCACGAAACCGCCCAAAAAGGCCGCGAACGCCACCACGCCCAAATTGCCGGTCCGCCACGCGAGGTAGAAGGCCGCCACGATTCCGCCTTTCTGGAGCCAGGAAGCCAATCCCCAAAGGTATCCCCGGAACGGCCGCGGAGGCCGGACATTCGCGCCGTGCTGGTCGCTGAAACTCGGAGAGTGCTTCGCCATCTGCAGAAATGCGCCCTGTCACATTAGAAGTTTCGGAGTGGTTCTTATTTGAACGAGCGGCAACTCAGAGCCAACCGAACATAACGAGTTCGGAGCGAGGATCTCGGGAGTGTCACTGGTTGCAGATAAAGCAGAATATGCCCCTGACTGGGTTAATACCATTCGCCGCAAAGTCGCGACCAATTGAAAAGGTGTTGCTGGTCTCATCGGATCGCTTCTCCGCATCGCTCGAGGTGAGCGAAGGGTTAAACGAGATCATCTCGTTTAACCATTTTGAAATCGTTACAATCCCGTGACCTGGGAAGTACCTTTTGTCGGGGCGTCGATCCCTTGTGGCAGTCCTGTTCACCACGGCTATCCAAATTCGCGTTCGCACGGAGTGCGGCAATGGGCTTCGAAAAGGCTCTCGGAAGAGGCGTAGCCGTGCCAGAACATCATTGCGGAAAGATCCTCGTAATCATTCGCCACCGTGTGCCGATTCTTTGACATCCGTCACGAAACGCACGACTTCCTGTGTCCATCGCGCCGGGTCTTTGCACATGGCGAGATGGCCGCCGGAAACTGAGACTGCTCGCGTCCCTGGCCGCTCTCGGAGGATCTCCTCCGCGCAGCGGCGCGGCACGACCTTGTCGTCGGCAAACGCGAGACATAACGTGGGCGGCGCGCACCGCCGCCACTGAGCCCGCACGTCCACGCCGAGCATTACGCGGAGCCGCGCTGCCAAACAGCGCGCGGAAACTCGCCGCCAAGTCTCGGCCTTGGCCAACCGGAAGGGATCGTCACGTGGCTGGAGTGCCCATACCGGAATCCGTCGCGCCATCCGGAAGGCCCAAAACATGGGTCCCACCGACGCAAGCCGGAACAGTCGCAGACACAGGGTCGGCACCCGCAAGAAGGTAGCGGAGAGAATGACGCCCCGCACCCGGCCCGGTTCTGCGGCCGAGAGCATCACCGCGAGCGGCCCGGAGAACGACGATCCGAGGACAAAGTAGTTCGGCAGCCCGGCGACCTGTTCCCGAACCAGCCGGAGCAGGTCATCATAATGATTCGAACCATTCGGTGGGTAACACACAACCAATGGACGAATCCAATCTGGCAGCAATTTCAGGGATGGCCGGAAAAATACGTCCGTCCCATCGAGTCCTGGCAGGATCACCAGCGTTTCGGTGCATCCCCTACCTCCAGAAGTCGCGCTCATTTCTCGCTGCGAGTAAGGCTTTGTGACCATTCAGCCATCTTCTTCGCGTTTCCGTTTGCGTTCAGAGTACGGGACCCATGCCCGTTGATCGCGGTATTGCAATGCTGCATGTGCTGTCGGCGTGGCGATTCGAGGGCAGTTCGACGCGACGCCTGAATATCGAACAATGTCACGGTGCATGGGAAGCCGGTACACCGCGTCGCCAGGCGGCACCTGCGGCAGTCACCTGTAGCGGGCCGGCTTCGTCAATCATGGTTTGGTGACGTTTTGGCAACAGGGGGTACCCGATGAAACCGTCACAGGACGCGAACGGCCTAGCCGACGCGTTTGTACTGCAGCCTGATCCTGTCGGCTCGATCATGGATCGCCGCAGTGGCCAGGGAAAACCGGTGGCGTGGGTTAATCTAGGTGGCAAGTTGATGCGTCTTCTGACACGATGGCCACCGTGGCCTACCGCATCACGCTCGCAGGTACAACACACTGCTTCGAAACGCTGCGCACCTTGCTGGCCAAGGCATCGCCGTTGCGTTCGGGCGACCAACTCGCGGGCGTCGCCGCCCATTCGGCCGAAGCACGGATCGCCGCGCAGATGTGTTTGGCGGAAGTACCGCTCGAACGCTTCCTCACCGAGCTGATCATTCCCTACGAGGATGACGAGGTGACCCGCCTGATCGTGGACCGGCACGACCGCGCCGCCTTTGCGCCGGTGGCCGGACTGACCGTGGGTGAGTTCCGCGACTGGTTGCTGAGGTACGAAACCGACACCCCTACCCTGGCCGCGCTCGCGCCTGGCTTGACGCCCGAGATGGCCGCTGGCGTCAGTAAGCTCATGGGGAATCAGGACCTGATCCTCGTTGCCAGCAAGGTCCGCGTCATCACCCGCTTTCGCAACACCCTCGGCTTGGCCGGCACGCTGGCGGTGCGTTTGCAGCCCAACCACCCGACCGACGACCCCCGCGCCATCGCCGCTTCGATCCTTGACGGCCTGATGTACGGCTGCGGCGACGCGGTGATCGGCATCAACCCGGCGACCGACAGTCCTGCTTCCTGCGCCGGGTTGCTGCGGCTGCTCGACCGTTTGATCAGTGAGTACGAGATCCCCACGCAAAGCTGTGTGCTCGCCCACGTGACCACCACACTCCGCTGCCTGGAGGCTGGGGAGCCGGTCGATCTCGTCTTCCAGTCGGTCGCCGGCACCGAGGCGGCGAACCGCGCGTTTGGCATCGATCTCGCCCTGCTGCGTCGGGCGCACGAAGGGGCGCTTGCCCTTCGCAGGGGTACCGTGGGCGACCACGTGATGTACTTTGAGACTGGTCAGGGATCGTGCTTATCGGCGAATGCACACCACGGGGTAGATCAACAGACCCTGGAAGCCCGCGCGTATGCCGTCGCGCGAGAGTTCCAGCCGTTGCTGGTCAACACGGTGGTGGGCTTCATCGGGCCGGAATACTTGTACGATGGCAAACAGATCATCCGCGCCGGGCTGGAGGATCATTTTTGTGGCAAGCTGCTCGGTCTGCCGATGGGCTGCGACGTGTGTTACACCAACCACGCCGAAGCAGACCAAGACGACATGGACACGTTGCTGACCCTGCTCGGCGTTGCCGGCTGCAATTACGTGATGGGCGTACCGGGGGCGGACGACATCATGCTCGGCTACCAGTCGACGAGCTTTCACGACAGCCAGTACTTGCGCCAGGTGCTCGGACGGCGGCCCGCGCCCGAGTTCGAGGCGTGGTTGCAGAAAATGACCATCCTGGACGGGAGCACACGACTCCTGCCTGCCAATCATCGGCATGTGCTGGTCGCCCCGCAACTTGCCCAACTCTGATCGTCCCATGCCTGATCCATGGCAGCCTCTTCGCCGCCTGACGGCAGCGCGCATCGCGTTGGGCCGGACGGGCGGGAGCTTGCCGACACACGCGTTGCTGGATTTCCGGCTGGCGCACGCCCGCGCCCGGGACGCCGTCCTCTCACCGTTCGACGGGGTCGCTTTGACTGATCGGCTGCGCGCGCTCGACATGGAGGTGCTTCAGGTGGCTAGCGCCGCGGCAAGTCAGCCGGAGTTTTTGCGACGACCGGATCTGGGCCGAACCTTGGCAGGCTCAAGCCGCGCCCAACTCGCCGCGCGTGTCGCCGCCGAGCAGCACGCACCGCGCGATTTGGTGGTGATCGTCTCCGATGGCCTGTCGAGCCGCGCCGCCAGCGAACAGGCTGTCCCTTTGCTAAAAGTGCTGCTTGGATTGGTGAGGCAACGTGGCTGGCTGCTCACGCCGCTCATCGTAGCTACACATGGACGGGTCGCCCTGCAAGACGAGATTGGCGCGCTGCTCGGCGCGCGCATGAGCCTCATGTTGCTCGGAGAGCGTCCCGGCTTAGGTGCGCCCAACAGCTTGGGTGCATACTTTACCTACGCCCCGCGGCCGGGCTTGACAGATGCCAGTCGGAATTGCATTTCCAACATCCGCACCGAAGGATTGCCACCGGGAGAAGCGGCGCACAAACTCTTCGCCCTGCTCTCGCAAGCCCTACGGCGAGAATTGAGCGGCGTGGAACTCAAAGACGACGCTCCCGCGCTGCAGCCGGATGATCCCAGCAATGGCGCCATCCCCGATCGGGAACACGCTCCCCGGCTCAGCGATGAGGGCTGAAACACGAAAAAATCACCGTGGGCCAAGACGAACCGGGCCAAGGCACGGACTCCCTTGATCCAGCGGAGGACGACGATACACGAGCACTCGTAAGCAACGAGTTATCTTTCGGACGTTGCAGCCATGCCAGCAAAAAGCTGCCTGCAACCTCGGGCCGCTTGTTTTGACACCTGACACGAACGACCTTCGTATGGCTTTAGAAGAGTCGGGATGACCGATACCCCTGATGACCATCCAACTTCCTTTCCAAAACACCTACGCGCGGCTGCCGGAGCGGTTCTTTACGCAGACGGCTCCCACTTCAGTCAAGGCTCCAAGGCTGATTCGGCTGAACCGATCCCTCGCCTTGGAGTTGGGCCTTGATCCTGACTGGCTCGCCAGCGCGGAAGGCGTGGAAACCTTGGCGGGCAACCGCGTGCCTGCGGCTGCTGAACCCATCGCCACCGCGTATGCGGGGCACCAGTTTGGAGGGTTCGTCCCACAACTCGGGGACGGACGTGCCATCTTGCTGGGCGAAGTGATTGATCAGGGTGGAAAGCGGCGTGACATCCAACTCAAAGGCGCGGGCCCGACCCCCTTCTCGCGCCGGGGCGACGGCCGGGCGGCGTTGGGGCCGGTCCTGCGCGAATACGTGGTCAGCGAAGCCATGGCGGCGCTGGGCATCCCCACTACCCGCGCGCTCGCCGCAGTGACGACGGGAGAAAAGGTGTACCGCGAGGAGATGCTTCCCGGTGCCGTGCTGACACGGGTTGCCTCCAGTCACATCCGGGTCGGCACGTTTCAGTTCTTCGCCAGCCGCGGCGACGTAGAGGGTGTGCGGTTGCTCGCGGACCATGTCATCGCCCGGCACTATCCGCATGCGGCCCAAGCGGAGCGGCCCTACCGCGCGCTCCTCGACGCCGTGATCAAAGCACAGGCGGAGTTGATCGCGCGATGGATGCTGGTCGGGTTCATCCACGGGGTGATGAACACGGACAACATGTCGGTTGCCGGCGAAACCATCGACTATGGACCCTGCGCCTTCCTGGATCAGTACGATCCGGAGGCGGTTTTCAGCGCGATCGACTCGCAGGGGCGCTACGCCTACGGCAACCAGCCCGCCATCGGCGGATGGAACCTGACACGGCTGGCAGAAGATCTTCTGCCGCTCTTGTCCGAGGATGACGACCAGGCTGTCGCCCAAGCCCAGGAGGCGCTCGGAGCTTACGCGTCCACCTTCGAGAAAGCGTACCAGACAGGACTCAGGCGCAAGCTCGGCCTGTTCACGGAACACGAGGGAGACGTAGCGCTCGGGCGCGATCTCTTGAAGGCCATGAGTGCGAACGGTGCGGATTTCACACTCGCCTTCCGTCGGCTGAGCGACGCCGCGTCAGCTCCAGAGAACGACCCGAGCGTGCGGAGCCTGTTCGCGGACCCGTCGGCTTATGACCGATGGGTACCACGCTGGCGGCAGCGGCTCGCACTGGATGGAACAGACGCAGCCGCGTGTCGCGTCGCGATGCGGGCCGTGAACCCTGCCTACATCCCACGCAACCATCAGGTGGAGGCAGTCATCCGCGCGGCCGTTGACAAGGACGACTTCGGCCCGTTTGAGGGGTTGCTGACCGTGCTCTCGCAGCCGTTTGAAGATCAGCCGTCGTTCACGCCCTACGCCGCGCCGCCGCAACCCCACGAGCGCGTGTACCAGACATTCTGGATCGAGGGATGACCCATCCCGGTTTCTTTCCCAAAGCGGCTGCGCCGGAGCGGATTTGCCGCGCGACGCTCACGTTCTTTGCTGCGCCTCCGGATAGTCCGCACCGAGGGTGGTCTCCTTCCACGCGTCGAAGTTCGCCCGCAGGGTATCGAGCCGTTTGTAAGCGAGATCAAGCGCGGGAGCGCCCAGCAACAGACGCAACGGTGGTGCCGACGATTCGAGCGCCTTGATCACTGCCTCCGCGCCGCGCACCGGGTCGCCGGGTTGCTTGCCCGAGTTGGCGCGGGTCGACTCACGCCGTTTGCCGGCGGTTGCGGCGTAATCCTCGATGGTCGTCTTGGACTCGATGATCGACCGCCCTGCCCAGTCGGTGCGGAAAGGCCCAGGCTCGACGATGGTCACCTTGATGCCCAAGAGAGCGACTTCGATGGAGAGCGACTCCGAGAGTGCTTCCACGGCAAACTTCGTGGCATGGTAGTAGCCCGTGGCCGCGAAGGCGCACAGGCCGCCGATGGAGGAAAAGTTGACGATGTGGCCGCTGCGACGTTGGCGCATGGCGGGCAGCACACGCCTGGTCAGGGCAAGCAGGCCGAAGACGTTGGTCTCGAACTGCGCACGGATGCCCTCTTCCTCGCCCTCCTCGATGGCAGCCAGGTAACCGTAGCCGGCGTTGTTGACCAGCACGTCGATCTGGCCGAACCGCGCCTCGGCTTCGGCGACAGCCTGCTCGATGTTGGCCGGATCGGTCACGTCGAGCTTGAGCACGAGCGCGTTGTCTTTGTATTCCGCCACGAGGGGGCAAAGCGCCTCCGGCCTGCGAGCAGTCAGCACGGCCTGCCAGCCACGGGCGAGCACGAGCTTGGCGAGTTCCAGGCCGAAGCCGGTGGAGCAGCCGGTGATAAACCACACGGGGGTTTCGTTGTTGGTAGGCATGCTTTCTTGGGTGGTCGGGAGAGGGATCAAATTCTTGGGGATGCCCGGCGGGGACGAGAGACGGACGGCCTCAGAGCTATCTTAATCGCAGGCAAGGCGGTCGTGGTTCGCAACCAGCTTTTCAATCCAAAACCTGTCGGCCAGAAGGCAATCCAGAGTGCTACGTGACGATCATTCGTTCCGCATCTAATTGCGCCCGAGTGGTTGGCTGGACGGGTGTCGTTTAAAGTGGAAGGCTTGACCCTCTTGAAGAGTGCGTGAGCGCCATCCACCAACCGCGCTACCTCGCCCGTTTCAATGTCTCGCGCAGGAACGGCGCGATCCGGCTGACCTTGTGTTTGGCGACCTGTTCGGGGGTCCCGGTCGCCACGAGTTGTCCGCCGGCCTCGCCCGCTTCGGGGCCGATGTCCACCAGGTAATCGGCTTCCGCGATCACGCTGAGGTGGTGCTCGATCACCACCACCGTATTCCCCTCGTCTACCAGGCGGTGCAGCACTTTGAGCAGTTGCTCCACGTCGGCCATGTGCAGCCCGACCGTGGGTTCCTCCAAAAGATACAGCGTGGACTTCAACGCGCGTCGCTGCCGCAGCTTGGCGTGTTCGGCGTTGCCCACACCGCGCGTCAACTCCGTGACGAGCTTCATCCGCTGCGCCTCGCCGCCGCTCAACGTCGGGCTCGGCTGACCCAGTCGCAGGTAACCCAGGCCCGTTTGTGTCAGCAACGAGAGCGGCCGCGCGATCTTCGACACCGGCGCGAAGAACTCCGCCGCCTGTTCGATGGTCAGTTGGAGCACCTGCCCAATGTTTTTGTCGTTGTAGAGGACTTCCAGCGTCTGCGCGTTGTAACGCAACCCGCCGCAGTCCTCGCAAGGCACGTAGCTCGTCGGCAGGAAACTCATCTCGTGCTTGATGACGCCTTGGCCCTCGCAGCTTTCGCAGCGTCCTCCGGCGTTGTTGAACGAGAACCGGCCGTTGTTGTAACCGCGGATGCGCGACAGCGGCAACTGGGCAAACAACGCACGGATTTCGTCCAGCACGCCGACGTACGTCGCGGGCGTCGAACGCGTCGTTTTGCCGATGGGCGATTGATCCACCTCGTAGACGGCATCGAGGAGATCCGCGCCCTTGAACTCGCGCCACACCGACAATTTCTTATTTTTCTTGCGCGCGTTTTTGGCTTCCTCGGCCGCTTTCTTGCCGCGCTTGCCCGCCTTCACGAGCGCGTCCTGCGCCGCCGGCAGCAGCACCGCCCGCATGAGGCTGCTCTTGCCCGAACCACTGATGCCGGTGATGACCGACAACCGCCCAACCGGGAACCGCACGTCTACGGCCTGCAAATTGTTCGCCGCCGCTCCCTGCACTTCGAGCCATTGGTCCGGCCCGCCGCCATTAAGCGAACGCCGGTTGCCCATCATCGGGTGACGCATGGGCGTCAGCAGATGCCGGCCCGTGATCGACTTTGGGTCGGCCTGAATCTGCGCGAGGGTGCCCTGCGCGACCACCTCGCCGCCGTGGATGCCCGGGCCGGGACCGAGGTCCACGATGTAGTCGGCCCGCCGCATCGTCTCGTCGTCGTGCTCCACGATGATGAGTGAGTTCCCCTTGCTGCGCAGGGCTTCCAGCGTGTCGAGCAAACGGTCGTTGTCGCGCGGGTGCAACCCGATGGTAGGTTCATCGAGCACGTAGAGGACGCCGCGCAGGTTCGAGCCGAGTTGCGCCGCGAGCCGGATGCGCTGCGTCTCGCCGCCGGACAGCGTCTTGGCCGAACGGTCGAGCGACAGGTAGCCCAACCCGACCTCGTCCATAAAGCGCAGCCGCTGGCGGATTTCGTCGATGATGTCGGTGGCAATCAACGCCTGCGTGCCCTTGAACTTGAGCTTTTCCGCCGCCTTCAGCGCTCCCGTGACCGGCAGCCCCGCGAACGCGTCGATGGTCAAGTCGCGCACGCGCACCGCGCACGCCACCCGGTTGAGCCGCGCGCCGTGGCACTGCGAGCACGGACGCGCGTCATCCTCTTCAAGCCAGCCGGTGGCGCGTTCCTCGGCAAGTTCCTTTTCGGCGGCGGAGGCGTTGTCGTCGTCGCGCACGAGGCTGCCCTTCCACACCACGCCGAAGCCGCGGCACTCCGGGCACCAGCCGTGCGGCGAATTATAGGAAAACAACCGCGGGTCGAGTTCCTCGAAGGCTTCCCCGCATTCGGGGCAGCTCATCTCCGTGGAGAGCGTGACGCTCTTGCCCTTGGCGTCCACGAAGCGCGCGGTGCCCTTGCCGATTTCCAGCGCGCGTTTGACGATCTCGCGGGGATCATCGCCGACGGCCTGCATGGACTTGCGGCCGCGCGCTTTTTTCAAGGCGGCGGCTTCGGCCAACTTGGCGGCAGCCGCTTCCTTGACGGAAAGCTTTTTCTTCGTCCCGCCGACCTCGCCGACGACCACGTCGATGGTGTGTTCGCGGAAACGCTCCAGCTTCTGGAAGCCGTGCGCGCTCTTGAACCCGCCATCCACCCACAGTTCGTCGAACCCGTGCTTGACTGCCCATGCGGCCACGTCCGTATGGAAACCCTTGCGCGCCTTGATGAGCGGGGCCAACACGCGCACCCGGCCTCTCTTCGCCGCTTCTTCCACCTGCTTGACGATGGCGGCCTGGCTCTGTTTTTCGACCGCCACATTACAACGCGGGCAATACTGCGTGCCGAGTTTGGCCCAGAGCAGGCGCAGGAAATGGTACACCTCCGTCACGGTGGCCACGGTCGACTTGCCGCCGCCGCGCGTGACGCGCTGCTCAATGGCCACGCTCGGCGGCAGACCTTCGATGAAGTCCACGTCGGGCTTTTCCAGTTGCTCGACGAACTGCCGCGCGTAGGGCGACATGCTGTCGAGGAAGCGCCGTTGGCCTTCGGCGAAGAGGATGTCGAAGGCGAGCGTCGATTTACCGGACCCGCTCAACCCCGTCACGATGACCATGCGTCCGCGCGGCAGGTCGAGCGAGAGGTTCTTGAGGTTGTGCTCGCGCGCGCCGTGGATACGGATGGAAGGCACCGGCGCGACGTTCGCATGGCCGTTGCCGTTGAGGCCGTGCGGTTCACGCGAAGGCATCTCGGCGGGGCGGATGCCGCGTGCGTGCGGGAGGATGTTCGCGGCCTGTTCGATGGCAACGCTGCCGCCGGCGGCGATCATCTTTTCGTTGCGCCCGCCTTCGAGCAGCGGGCGCAGGTAATAACCCGTGTGCGACGCCTCGACTTTAGCGACTTCCTCCGGCGTGCCGACGGCGACGAGCAGGCCGCCGTCCGACCCAGCCTCAGGTCCGAGGTCCACGAGGTAATCGGCGCACTTGATGACTTCCAGGTTGTGCTCGATGACCAGGAGGCTATCTCCCTGTTCGACCAACCGTTGGAAGACGCGCACGAGCAGCGCCACGTCGTCGAAGTGCAACCCGGTGGTGGGTTCGTCAAAAATGAGGAGCGCGCCGGCGGTGTCCGGGTTGCGTTCGCGCTCGACGAGGTGGCTGACGAGCTTGAGGCGTTGCGCCTCGCCGCCGGAGAGCGTGTTGAGCGGCTGACCCAGGCGCAGGTAACCCAGCCCGACCTCGGCCAGGATGCGCAGGGCGGCGAGCGGCACCCGCAGCATGGCCGGCGTGCCTTTGAGGCCGTGGCGGGACTCAAGGAAGGGAATGGATTCCGCGACGGTCATTTCGAGGACCTCGTGGATGTTCTTGCCGTGGTAACGCACCTTCAGGATGTGCGGTTGGAAGCGCTTGCCCTCGCATTCCGAGCAGCGTACGTACAGGTCGCTGAGAAACTGCATCTCGATCTTCTCGAAGCCGATGCCGCCGCAGCGTTCGCAGCGGCCCTCGCCCGAATTGAACGAAAACGACGAGGCCGAGAGTCCGGCGGCGCGGGCCTCGTCGCAGGTGGCGAGGAGTTCGCGCACGGCATCGAAGACACCCAGGTACACGACCGGGCTGGAGCGCGGCGTCTTGGCGAGCGGCGCTTGGTCGACCATCACGATCTGGCCGAACTGATCGTGCCCGGTGATCTCTCGCACCCGGCCAACCGTTTCGTCGTTGGTCAGTCCGCGCGTGCGCAGCAGATTCTGGTAAAGCACGTCGTGGATGAGCGTGCTCTTGCCCGAACCGCTGACGCCCGTGACGCAGCAGAAAACGCCGAGGGGCAGCTTGACCGTCACGTCCTGCAAGTTGTGCTCTCGCGCGCCGTCGATCTTGAGCCATTTCTTGACGGGTTTGCGGCGGGCAGGCAGCGGGATCGCCTTGCGGCCGGTCAGGTAATCGGCCGTCAGCGACGCCGGGCATTGCGCGAAGTCGGTCAGCGGGCCGCTGAAGACGAGTTCGCCGCCCGCCTCGCCGCGGCCGGGACCGATGTCGATGAGGTGATCCGCGGCGCGGATGACCGCTTCCTCGTGTTCGACGACGAGGAGGGTGTTGCCCTTGTCCCGGAGGTCTTCCATGACGCGGATGAGCCGGCCCACGTCGCGCGGGTGCAACCCGACGCTAGGTTCATCGAGGACGAAGAGCGTGTTGACCAGCGACGCGCCGAGGCAGGTCGTCAGGTTGACTCGCTCGATCTCGCCGCCGGAGAGCGTGCGCGTCGGACGGTCGAGATTGAGGTAACCCAAGCCGACGGCGACAAGGTAGCGCAACCGGGTGACAATCTCCTTGTGCAGCATCTCCGCGCTCGGGTCGTTGGCGGGCAGCGTGAGCGACGCCATGACCTCGCCGAGGCCGGTCACGGCGAGTTGGGATAACTCTGGCAGGTTGTAGCCGGGCAGCTTGGTGAGGCGGTTGACAGGCTTGTCTGCGGGCAGCGCGGCTCCGGCCGGGACGAGGCGATAGTTCAGCGTCGCGGGCTGGAACCGGCCACCGTCGCACTCCGGGCAGAGCGTGTAGGCTCGGTAACGGCTAAGCAGCACGCGGACGTGCATCTTGTAGGTCTTGGTTTCCAACCAGTTGAAGTAACCCTTCACCCCGTACCAACCGCCGCCCTGGTAGAGTTCCTCGGCGTCCACCTTGCCGCCGCCCTCACCTTGGATGACGAACTTTTGGTCCGCCGCCGGGAGGTCCTCGAAAGGCTTGTGGATGTCGATTTCCTGGCGGTTCGCGGCGCGCAGGAGGTCGCGCTGGCAATCGGCGGACTGGCCGCTCTGAAACGGCTTCACCACGCCGCGCGCGATGGAAAGCCGCTTGTCCGGCAGCGCGCGGTCGAGGTCGATGCCGATGGTCCGGCCGAACCCCCGGCACTTCGGGCACGCGCCCAACGGGTTGTTGAAGGAAAACAGCCCCGGCGTCGGCGGCTTGATGTCGAGGTCGCAACGCGCGCAATGCCAGCCGGTGGAAAACAGGTCTTCCTCGCCGGTATCCGGCTGGATGAAACGGATGCGTCCCTTGCCGAAACGGAGGGCCGTCTCAATGGACTCCGTCAGCCGCGAACGCCCCTCGGGCGACGCCGTCACACGGTCCTGGATGACGTGGACGCGCAACGGCAGCTTCTTCAATCCGTCCGGCGGCGCTTCGTCGGTGCGCAGGACGGTGCCGTCGAGCCAGACGCGCAGGTATCCTTGCGCCTGGAGGAACGCGAAAAACTCGGCCGGGTCCGCGCCCACCGGAGCCGGCACCGCGAACGTCAGCAGCAACGCCGACCCCGCGTGCCGGTCGAGGATTTGCTCGGCGATGCCGCGCGAGGAATCCGGCTTGATCGGCCCGTGGCACGAGGGGCAAAACGCGTGCGCCACCCGGGGCATCAGGAGCTTCAGGTAGTCGTTGATTTCCGTGATCGTGCCGACGGTCGAACGGGTGCTCTTGACCTGATTGGACTGTTCGATGGCGATGGCGGGAGGGATGCCGTGGATGGCGTCCACCTTGGGCTTGTCCATCCGGTCGAGGAACTGTCGTGTGTAGGGGCTGAAAGTCTCGACGTAGCGCCGCTGGCCCTCGGCGTAGATCGTGTCGAAAGCGAGCGAGCTTTTGCCGCTGCCGCTGGGTCCAGTGATGACGTTCAGGACGCCGAGCGGCAAATCCAGGTCAATGCCTTTGAGATTGTTCTGACGGACGCCACGGATCTCGACCACCTCGCGCACCGGGAGGCTGGGTTCAGTGGCAGGTGGGACCTGAAATGGCGCTGGGCGGAGGCTGGCTTTCGACACCCGGCAACCTAGTCAAAACCTACCGAAAAGGAAGGGGTGCCGTGGCATTTCTTCATGCACTTGACCCAAGTTCCTTCCGAGCAGACGCTCGACGGAGCGGAAAAGGAAAGCCGCCCGGCTCCGGCCGCGTCGTCTCCATCGACGCGGCCAAGCGGGCGGCTTGGTTGAGGAGGCTCGCGCCTTCTCCTTGGTTGCACCGGCAGCTTAGTTGTTGCTGTGCGTCGCTGCTTTCTTGGCCGGGGCGTGACCGTTGCCGTTGGTGGTGCGGCCATTGGCCTTAGCGGTCTTCGCACCGGTCTTCTTCATGGCGTCGGAAAGGTTCAGCACATCGCGGCGCATGATTTTCCCGCTCTTGAACTTGACCGTCGCACGGGGCGGAATGGCGAAGTTGCTGCCGGGGATGTTCGGGTTACGGCCGACGCGCGCTTTGCTCAGGCGAACCTGGAAAACGCCGAAGTTACGCAGTTCCACGTCCTGCCCTTTGGAGAGCGCGGAGGTGATGTGGTCGAGCGTCTTCTGGATGACGTCAAACACCTGATGTTGGACGAGACCGGTTTCGTTGCTGATTTTCACAACGAGGTCTCTTTTCGTGAGGTTGGGCATGGTATGAACTGACTGGTTTTGTTGGAACAGGGAGGAGCCGTGCGGCCGACTGGCCACCGCGGCATTCCCCGGATGGGGAACCCCACCTGTTCGGATGCGAACCCCGGCGTTCAAGCCCCGGGTCTTGTTGGCACTTACCCGGGACGACGAGGTTAGCCTGAAGGAGACCATTCCCATCGGTTGAACGTTCAAAAGTTCGTATCCTGTAATGCTATACGACGCAAACATGCTCCATGGACGACTTTTTTCAACCGCGGCCTTGTCATGGATTGTCCTGATGCTAAAGAAGAACCGCGTCGGCACCTACCCCGCTTCCCCATTGGAGGCGGGTGGTTCCAGCGGGCCGAACTCCTCGGGTGCCAGCTCCCTCGCCGTGCGGAAATGGGTCTTCGCCAACTGCCGCAAAGCCCCGGCCGAGCGCGCGGCGATGACCTGACGGGCGGCGGCCTTCACCTGCGCCGACGCGCCCCGCGGCAGGACGATGCCCTGCGCCCGGCCGGCGGCCTCCAGCCAGTCGATGAACCGCTCGCGCGCCAGGATCGAGGCGGCAGCCACGGCGGGGTCGGACTCGGCCTTGGTGCGCTGGTCGAGCTGGATCTGGCGGCCTTTTTCGAGGAGTTGGCGTTTGATGATGCTCGGATTGGCGAACTGGTCGCTGAGAGAGCGGGGACAGTCGGGGCGTTGTTCGAGGAGATTTTCGATGACGCGCGCGTGGCCCCAGCCGAGCAGGTTGTTGACGTTGCGCATCTTCTGCTGGAGCACGTTGTAACGCTCGGGGCCGATGGCGACCACGCTGTGAGCCGCGCCGGGCAGCGTCTTGATGACGCGGGCGAGGTCGCGGATTTTCTTGTCGGAGGTGATGCGTTTGCTGTCCTGCACCCCGGCGTCCACGAGCGCGCGGGCGATGTCGCGGTCCACGTAGACGCCCGCGATGACCAGCGGGCCGAAAAAATCGCCTTTGCCGCTTTCATCGATGCCGAAGTGCGGGGAGAACCGTTCCGGATTCAGTTCCTCCTCGTAGCCGAGCGTGGCCGCGCCGAGGATTTCCGGCTCCAGGCGGAACTTCACAAAATCCTCCGTCTCCTTGCCTTGCACGAGCACCTTGGGGCCTTTGACGTAGACGGCGAGGTTGAGCTTGCCCTTCTGCGCGGCGTAAAGAGTGTAGGGCTTCTCGATGAAGTCCCAGCCCCACTCCGGCAGACAGGTACGCAGCTTGTCGGCTTGTGCGGAGGTGAGCGGAGCGGTAAAGGAATGGACAGGTGGCATCGGCAAGAAAAACGGGAACGCGGCGGCAGCTCAAGGAACCAGAAAACCGCGCGACGTTCCAGTCCGCGTTGATCGAGTGGTTCCGCTTCCACGGGCGCGACCTGCCGTGGCGGCGCACGCACGACCCGTACGCGATCCTGGTCAGCGAGTTCATGCTCCAGCAGACGCAGGTGGCGACGGTGATCGACTATTACCACCGCTGGCTGGGAAAATTCCCGACGGCGGAGGCATTGGCGAACGCCGACGAGGCCGACGTGCTGCGCGCCTGGGAGGGACTCGGCTACTATGCCCGGGCGCGGAACCTGCACGCGGCGGCTAAACGCATTTGCGATGAGCCTGGCGGGCAGTTCCCGCGCGATTTGGAAAAGATCGCCGCCCTGCCCGGCGTCGGCCGGTACACGGCCGGCGCGGTGGCGTCGTTCGCGTTCGACCTTTCCGCGCCCATCGTGGAGGCCAACACGGCGCGTGTGCTCGCGCGGTTGATCCATCTGCGCATTCCCATCGACACCGCGCCGGGCCAGCGCGCGCTCTGGGCCGCGGCGGAGGAACTGACTCCTGGCAAGGACGCCCGCCTTTACAACTCTGCCATCATGGAACTCGGTTCGGCAGTCTGCCGCCAACGCGCGCCGCAGTGCCTGCTCTGCCCCGTGCTGAGCTACTGCGCCGCCGCGCCGCACGACCCGGAGCGCCTACCGATCAAGAAAGAGCGCAAGGCCACCATCGCGCTGACGGAGGACTGCGCGTGGATCGTCCACGAAGGCCGGCTGCTGCTCCAGCAGGGCGTCGGCTCGCGCTGGAAGGGCTTGTGGAAACTCCCGCCGCTGTCCGACCCGCTCGCAAACGGCGAGGAGCCGCTGATGCAACTGGCCTACCCGTTCACCCATTACCAGGTGACTTTGCGCGTGTTCCCCGCCCCCGCCCCGGCAGTAGCCGGTGCGAACCAGGCGTGGTGCCCGCTGGAAAACCTGGAGACGGTGGCGATGGCCGCCCCGCACCGCCGGGCAGTCAGGTACCTTAGTAAGTAGTTCGTCTTCTGGTGCAGACTTGCCCTCCCTGCTCGTTCTTGGCATGATCGCTGTATGACCGCCATCGCTGAGAAGCTTCATTCCGAACTGTTGGCTCTCTCCGAGGAGGACCGTGAGGAGCTAGCTCATCTGCTTTTTGATTCACTTGCCCCAGTGCAGTCGGATGAGGAGGATCATGAGCTTCTTGAGGAACTAGCCCGTCGTGAAGCGGACATGCTTAGCGGCAAGAGCGTGCCAATTCCCCACGAAGAGTTCATGGCTCAGTTCAAGGCGCACGTCGCTTCGTTGCGCCGATGAAGCCCTTGGTATTTGACCGCGGCGCTCTCTCCGATCTGAACGACGCAGCTTCTTATTACGAAACGCAGACCGTGGAGGCGGGTGAACGGTTGCAGGCGAAGGTGGATCGTGCATTTCAGAAGCTGCGCGCGAACCCCCAGCATTATCCAAGAATCGGACGCACCGCGTACCGCAAATGCCCGGTGCCACCGTTTCGCTACCTCATTTTCTTCCTCGAACGGCCCGACTACATCTGGATTGCCGCCGTTGCCCACAGCAGCCGTCGCCCCGGCTATTGGCGCAAGCGCAAGCCGCTCGGTTGACGCCACCCCGCACGGCTTTAAGTTGCCTCTCCCGCGCGAACCCATGCAAACCCTCCCCGACGCTCACGGCTACTTCGGCAACTACGGCGGCATGTTCGTGCCCGAGACCTTGATGACGCCGCTCCGCGAACTCGCCGACGAGTACGAGCGCGCCCGCCGCGACCCGGCTTTTGCCGAACGGCTGACGCAGAAGCTTGGCGGCGCGAAAATCTACCTCAAGCGCGAGGACCTGCTCCACACCGGCGCGCACAAGATCAACAACGCCCTCGGCCAGATCCTCCTCGCCCAGCGCATGGGCAAACGGCGCATCATCGCCGAAACCGGCGCGGGCCAGCACGGCGTCGCCACGGCCACGGCGGCGGCGCGCTTCGGCTACGAGTGCATCGTCTACATGGGCGAGGTGGACATGAAGCGGCAGGCGCTCAACGTCACGCGCATGAACTTCCTCGGGGCCAAAGTCGTGCCCGTCACCGCCGGGGCGGCCACGCTCAAGGAAGCTATCAACGAGGCCATGCGCGACTGGGTGACCAACGTCCGCTCGACCTTTTACATCCTCGGCAGTGCGCTCGGTTCGCACCCATACCCGATGATGGTGCGCGACTTCCACCGCGTTATCGGCGACGAGGCCCGCCGCCAGATGCTCGAACGCGAGGAACGCCTTCCGGACCTGCTCATCGCGTGCGTCGGCGGCGGCAGCAACGCCATCGGGCTTTTCTACCCGTTCCTCAACGACCCCGACGTGAAGATGGTCGGCGTCGAAGCCGGCGGTGAAGGCACGGAGGAAGGCAAAAAGCATGCCGCGCGTTTTTCTGGTGGCCGGCTCGGCGTTCTGCAAGGCACCAAGACGTTTTTGCTCGCTGACGCGGACGGGCAGATTCAACTCACCCACTCGATTTCCGCCGGGCTGGACTACGCCGCCGTCGGCCCCGAGCACAGCCACCTGCGCGAGATCGGCCGGGCCGATTACGCTTATGCCACCGACACCGAGGCGCTGGCCGCGTTCCACGAACTCTCCCGGACCGAGGGGATCATCCCGGCGTTGGAGTCCGCGCACGCCATCGCGCACGCCATCAAGGTCGCCCCAACGATGGATCGCGACCAGATCATCCTCGTCAACCTGTCCGGCCGCGGTGACAAGGACGTGCAACAGGTCGCCGATGGTCAGGGGGACGGGCATTGAGAAAATGCAGAATGCAAAATGCAAAATGCAAAAGTCCAGAGCGGAAACATGGATGGCTCTCTATCTTCCGCATCCGACTTTTGCCCTCTGAACTTTTGCATTTTGCATTTTGCATTCTGCATTTCTTTCAATGCACAGCATGACGGGCTACGGCAGCGGACGTTCCACGAACGTCGATGGGGTGCCGTGCACCGTGGAAGTCCAGAGCGTCAACCGTCGCCAGGGCGAGGTAGTCATCAACCTGCCGCGCGACCTCGCCAGCCTCGAACCCGCCGTGCGCGAGATCGTCAACGCCCGCGTTGCCCGCGGTCGGACGGTTGTCAACGTCCTCCCCCAGCCCAGCCCCGGCACCGGCGCGAACGCCCCCGCCATCGACCGGGCGGCGGCGCGGGCCTACTACCAAGCGATGGTCGCGCTCAAGGACGAACTCGGCGCGGGCGGCGAAATCAGCATCGAGACCGTGCTGCGTGCGCCGGGCGTCCTGCGCACCGGTGAAGACCCGCTCGACCCCGAGGCAGCGTGGCCGTCCGTGGAAACGGCGTTGCAGCAGGCCCTCGGCGAACTGGTCAACATGCGGGCGAAGGAAGGCCAATACCTCGCCAACGATCTGCGCGGCCGACTGGAGGAAATGCGCATGCGCCTCGCGGGAATCCGCCACCGTCAGCCCGACGCCATCGCAAACTATCGCCAGACCATGCACGAACGCCTGCGCCGCGCGGGCCTGGAACTCCCCATCGACGACGACCGCCTTGCCAAGGAAATCGCCGTCTTTGCCGACCGCTGCGACATTTCCGAGGAAATTACCCGGCTCGAAAGCCACCTAGACCAGTTCCTCGCGCTTCTGCCAAAGGACGAACCTGTCGGGCGCACGATGGACTTCCTCTCTCAGGAGATGGCGCGCGAACTCAACACCCTCGGCGCGAAGGCCAACGACCTTGCCATCAACCAGCTCGCGCTCGCGTGCAAAACCGAATTGGACAAAGTGCGCGAACAGGTCCAAAACATCGAATGAGTTCCGACCCCGTCGCGCCCGAACCGCAGAAGGTTTCCCGGCAGGGCATTCTCTTCGTGGTTTCGGCTCCGTCGGGCGCGGGGAAGACGACACTTTGCAGCGCGTTGCGGCAGACGCGGGATTTCGTGTACTCGGTCTCGTGTACGACGCGCCTCCCCCGGCCCGGCGAGACGCACGGCGAGGACTATCATTTTTTGACGGAGGCGCAGTTCCACGAGCACGTCGCCGCCGGGGCGTTCCTCGAATACGCGGAGGTACACGGCAACCACTACGGCACGTTGCGCGAGAACGTGCTGGTCCATCTGCGCCAGGGGGTAGACGTGCTCATCGACATCGACACGAAGGGAGCGACGACGATCCGCGCCAGCGACGACCCGATGATTCAGGACGCGCTGGCCGACGTGTTCATCATGCCGCCGAACCTGGAGGAACTCCGCCGCCGCCTGCTCAAGCGCGGCACCGAAACCGGGGCCCAGGTCGCCCGCCGCCTCGACAACGCCGCGAAGGAGATGGCGCGCTGGCGGGACTATCGCTACACGATCATCAGCGGCTCGGTGGAGGAAGATCTCGCCAAGTTCCGCGCGATCATGAAGGCCGAGCGTTACCTGAGCCGGCGATTCGGCGAACTGACGTTCTGATCATGAAGGCAAAGTCCGTCGTCCTGGGCGTCACCGGCTCCATCGCCGCGTACAAGGCCGCCGACCTCGCCAGCCAGCTCACCCGGCGCGGGCACGAGGTGCGCGCGGTGATGACCGCCGAGGCGCAGCACTTCATCACGCCGTTGACGATCCAGACGCTCTCGCGGCAGCCGGTGGTGACGAACCTGTTCGACGAGAAGATCGGCTGGCAGCCCGGCCACATCGATCTCGCGGACCGCGCCGACCTGCTCTTGATCGCACCGGCGACCGCACAGATCATCGCGGAACTGGCCTGGGGCTTCGCCAATCACGCGCTCGCAGCCATCGCGCTGGCCACGCGCGCGCCGATCCTCGTCGCGCCCGCGATGAACGGGAAAATGTGGCTGCACCCGGCGACGACCGAGAACGTCGAGCGTCTGCGCACGCGCGGGGTCGAGTTCATCGGGCCTGAGGAAGGCTTATTGGCCTGCGGGTACGAGGGAGTCGGCCGGCTGTGGCGCGTGGACGGGATCGTCGAGGCGGCCGAGCGGGTGCTGTCGGGTTCGCACGCGGTTGGGGTCTGAGGAAGCGGGTGGGCCGGTTTCTGAGCAGGCCGCTTGCGGCCGGTCGTCCAAACCGACGGGTAGGGACGGCTCTCCGAGCCATCCGAAGAATTTGCTGGAAAGTGCGTCGTTAGTGACGGCCAACCAGAGGAAGCTACGGACGGCTCGGAGAGCCATTCCTACCTGTCGGTTTGGACGCCTGCGGCGATGCAGAAGGTCTCCATGTCATGCACGCTCGGGCACTCGCTTTGAACGAATCACCGTGGAACCAGGGTTGGTGGACACGCCGCTGACGCGCAACCCGGGCCGTTGGAAGGAAGCGCTCAAGGAAGCGGGCAAAGAGGTCAAAGGCGAACCGACGGAGCAGGAAGTCGTCGCCGCGCGCCTGCCCATGGCCGTCATGAAAATCCCGTGGATGCAGCCCGACGAGGTCGCGCCCGCGGTGGTATTCCTGGCCAGCGACGCCGCGAACCGGATCACCAGGGCGAGCTACGACGCAACCGCCGGCGACAGCGCGCGGTACACGGCTTGATCCCGGACGAAGCCGTCCGGTCAGCGGTCGAGTTGCTGCAACGCAAAGGCGTACGCGCCTACCGCGACCGCCTCGCTTGTCCCCAAACGTGAGACACCCACCGCCGTCCGCGGCGACGGATCGTAGCTGACGTGATCCGTGGTTCCGGGCACCACGACCTCGCGGGCATGGCGGCGGGTGAACTCTGATGTTTCGCCAGCGTCTTCCAAGTTGAAGGCGCGAGCGATGAGCCGGCGCGGGATCGAGGCGTCCCCCCTGGCGTACGGTTGGTTCATTGCCGCGACCAGCGCGGGCATGAACAGCGCGTGCGCGCGCGCGAGCCCGCCGCCGATGACCGCCAGGCCGTCGATCAGGGCAAGGCCCTGCGTCAAGGCGTCGCCCGCCACCGTGCCCAGCCTCTGGAATGATTCCAACGCGGCCGGCCGGTTCCCCGCGACATCTCCGGCCGCGATGTCGGCGATAATCTTCGGCTCCGGGGCGTCGGCGAGCGGGATGCCCGCGCGTTCCGCGTACGCCCGGCGCACCGCCCGGATGCAAGCGCCTTCTTCCGCCCCGATCCCGGGGTCAAGCACATGCCGCAGCAGGTGCGCCTCGCCGCCGATGGAGTTGTCACCGATGAGCAGGTGGCCGTCGACGACCACCCCGCCCCCTAGGCCGGTGCCCAACGTCACGCCGAACAAATTTCGATACCGTTTCGGGTTTTCCGCGGCTTCGAGCAGGCTATTGACGTGCGGGAGCAGCCCGGCGATGGCTTCCCCGTATACGAACAGGTTGCCGTCGTTGTTGATGAACACCGGCCGCCGGAACTCCGTTTCCAGCATCGGCCCGAGCGCCACGCCGCCGGCTTCGCGGAACGCGGGGAAGTTGGGCAGGTTGCCGATGACGCCTGCCGGATAGTCGGCCGGCCCGGGGAACGCGAAGGAAATGGCCACGGACGGTTCGGACAAGCGGGCTTCCACCTGGCGAAAACCCTGCGCGATGTTGTCGAGGCAGCGCCGGAGATCGTGCGCGTCGGACGGCACGGCGACCGGCGCGAACAGGAGTTTGTTGCCGCGGATCGCCGTGAACTTGAGCGTGGTGCCGCCCGCGTCGAGCGTCAGGACTGTCCGGGGGTCATCGTCGTACGGAACGGGGGTCATGGGGGGTCAATCCGGCGGAGAACACGCTCGGACGGGTCGTTGATTCTAAACGCTTTTGCGGCGCGCTTTGGAAGTGCATAAATCAGCCGCGCATCTGGATGAACCCGGGGACCGCCCTTCTGAAGCAGCCGACTTCATCTGAGATCCGATCCCGATACTCCTTGGCCTCGTAGCTGCTTCTACGGAAACGATGCCTTCCCTCCTGCGATGCGCCGCGGCGTTCCTGCTCGCCGTGAACGGGTTCGTGCCTTTCGTGTCCGCCCAATCCCCGACGCCGGCGAGCGGGAACCTTGCCGACGTACAGGGCCTAAACGCCTTGAAGGAAGTGCCCTACCACGCGCTGTCGGCCACGAGCGTCACGCCGTTGGGCGGGGCGGCGTTGACCATCCGGCCCGGCGAGTGGAAGCACGCCGAGACGGAGAATTT
Organism: uncultured Chthoniobacterales bacterium; assembly: GCA_964245885.1. GTDB lineage: Bacteria > Verrucomicrobiota > Verrucomicrobiia > Chthoniobacterales > SZAS-18 > CAHJWO01. The sequence goes on from CAXTOX010000037.1 coordinate 25,947, forward strand.
TATCTACCACTACTTTCACGACTTCATCGCCACGCCGGTTTCCGTGGAAGCCGAGTTTTACTACCGCGTCATCGCCAAGGACCTCAACAAGGACACCTCGCACTGGGAACGGAAGGCGAACATTTTCATCTTCGAGTCGCCGGAAGATTGGAGCGCGTTCCGGACGAAAGGCAGTCTTGACCCCTGGACGGGTGGGCTGCATTCGCGCGGTGAACTGTTCATCCAGCGCGACCCGAGTTTTAAATTCAAAGGCAACACCCTCGGCCACGAGATTGCCCACCTCGTGGTGGATCGCTTCTACGGCTCCAACGTGCCTCTCTGGCTGAACGAAGGTTATGCGGAATACATCTCGCGGGTCGCGTACGCGAGCTACTACCGGGCGCGCGGCTACGACGCCCGGGCGCGGACCGACAGCCTCGACGCGGGGTCATTCGTGCCGCTGGAATGCTTGACGCCGGCGGTGACGTACCCGTCAGATGTCAAGGAGGTGCTGGCGTTCTACACGGAATCGGAAAAGCTGGTCCGTTTCCTCAACACGGCCGACAAGACGAAGTTCCTCGTGCTGCTGGATGCTCTTGCCAAAGGCAGCCGCTTCGAGAACGCCTTGCACACGGCGTACGGCACTTTGTACCCCACCCCCGCGCAACTGGAGGCGGCATTCCGGCCGTACGCCATCACCGCATCGGCTGCCGGCGCGGAGTCGGCCTCGGTGAAGCTGCACCCTTGAGGTTTGCCGCAGGCGCTTGCCGGAAGCGCGGTCACTTTTTTGCTAGTTCCAACGGCGGTTACCCGTTTTAATACCACTCCTCATGCGTGTTTCCTTCTCCCGGTGGTGCTCGGTGGCTCTGTGTCTGATTCTCGCAAATTGCGACGGTCCCGAACAAAGCGGCCTGCGCGCGGCGCGGCTCGCCCAGAGCCAGGCGATCCTCCGCGAACCAGCCGGTGACTACTACGTGGGTCGACGCTACTATAATCCCAACTACAAATTCTGGGGATACGTCCGCAAGCCGGGACAACAATGGCGCGAAGCCAAGCTCGTCGTGCTCAACGAAAACCAGAAGCTCGCCCCGGACCGTGAACAGAACCAGTTCGGCGTGGACAACAACTTTGAATACCATCTCCGTGGGTATTTCTCTGGACAGACGGTCTACGAACCGGCGAGTAACCGTTTTTATCCCGAGTTCATGTTGACGGGTTGGGAGATCGTCAACAAGACCCCGCCGTCGATCTTCCCTCCCAACAGCGGCGCGCTGGACGCTACCACGACCTCGATCTACCAGCCAAACTGATGCTGCTCGTGGTGGTCTGTGCTCGTCCGGCAGCATCTCGATTCGAGCGTCAGAGCAAATTCGTTTGATGGCTTGAAGGCCGCTATCCTTCTGTGATGGCGACGCTCAACCGGGTAGCCTTCCCGTTGCCGATGGTCCCCTTGCTCGTCAAACAACAGCGCGACCGGGTCGAGTTCCTGCGCCTGCACCCGCACGCAGCGCCGAGTCCTTCGCCTACCCCGAGAAAGTAGCGTCGTCGCGCCGGGGTGTCACTTCTGGGTCAATCCGCGCAACACGCTGCCGATGATCGAGCCGACCCCCGTTTCGGCGACCCGCTCGCCGCCGGTGCGCAGGTAAGGGCTGAGCGCATGGGCAAGGTTCGCCAGCGGCAGGGATTGCAGCCAGACCCGGCCCGGTCCGGTCAACTGGGCCAGAAAGATGCCGTCGCCGCCGAAGAGCATGTTGCGAATGCCCTGGATGCGGGTGATGCCGAAGTTGACGCCTTCCTCGAACATCCCGACGTGTCCAGGATGCACGCGCAACGACTCGCCTGCGGCCAGGTCGTAGGACACCACTTCGCCGTCGAGTTCGACCCAGGCTTCGCACTCGCCGGCCAGCCGTTGCAGCAGGAAGCCGTCGCCGCCGAAAATCCCCGCGCCGAGCGACTGCTGGAAGCCGACGCTCAACTCCACGCCGGGCGTCGCGCACAGGAAGCCGTGGCGATGGATCATGTAAGACCGGCCGCGCTGCACCGGCACCGGCAGGATGTGGCCGGGCACATGGGTGGCAAACGCCACGAAGCCCGGCGCGCCCTGCGCGGTGAACTCGGTCATGAACAGCGAGCCGCCGCCGGCCACCCGTTTGAGCGCGCCGAAGAAACCGCCCCCGCCGCCGTGCTGGGTGGAGGTGTGCATGTCGATGGACTGGCTCATCCACGAGAGTTGTCCCGAGACGGAGACAATGCTCTCGCTGGGGCCGAGTTGGACTTCGAGGACGGGGAGCGTAGTGCCGATGATGCGGTGGTTCATGGAAAGGAGAAGGGACGCTGGTGGCAGGACGGAAATGCCTCATGACAGCGCAGATGCAAAGTGAAGTCGAGCGCGGAACTGGGTGGTCGATATCGGACCCGGTGCGGACGACGAAGGCAGGCGCGTCGTGGCGGCAGGCACGCCGGAGGAGGTCAGCCGGGCGAAGAAAAGCCGGACCGCGCCGTATCTAGCAAGGTTCCTGGCGAAAGAAGTAAATCTTTGGCAGGGGTCGCCGGGAGGATCATCCACAGATGACGCAGATTTTCGCAGATCGGCAGAGGACGAAAAAACTTTTCTCCACCGCCTGTCTTCTCCGAACCTGCGAAAATCCACGTCATCTGTGGATGATTCCCCCCTGGCAGCAAAAAAGCCCACGGCTTTCACCGTGGGCTGGATCATTTGTCAGGCGTGGAAGACTTACTTCCCCCTGCTGCCGCCGCGCGAAATTTTGTTGCTGCCGGCGCGGGAACGGGCCTTCGCTTGCGGCGTCGGGCTGGCGTTCGCCTTGCGCATCCTGAACTCGGCACGCTTGGCAATGCTGGCGGTGCGCTTGGAACCCGTGCCGGCGCGCTTCTTGGTCTCACCGGATTTCCCTGTGGCGGGAGCCTGCGCGGAGGCGTCGGATTTCTCTTCCTTGGCGGGCTTGGCGGCCTTCTTGTCGGCGGGCGCGCCGACCTGCTTGGGGGCGAGTTCGTCGACGGACGGGGCGAAATCCACCCACTCGATGTAGGCCATAGGCGCGCTGTCGCTCATGCGCGGCCCGAGCTTGATGATGCGCGTGTAACCGCCGTTGCGGGCGGAGGAGCGCGGGGCGACTTCCTCAAATAACTTCTTCACCATGCCGGTGTTGTGCAGGTAGGAGATCGCGTTGCGCCGGTCGTGCAGCGTGCCGCGCTTGCCGAGGGTCAGCATCTTTTCCGCGAACGGACGCACTGCCTTGGCTTTAGCGAGGGTCGTCTTGATGCGGCTGTGCTCGATGAGGCTGCAAACCTGGTTGGCCAGGAGCGCCTTGCGGTGCTCGGCCGTACGGCCCAGCTTGACGGTGTTCTTTTGGTGTCTCATGACAAAAACAGGTGGCAGGCTCCAAGAGCCGGCGGGAAGGTGTATGTACCCTCAGGCCGACCCGGGAGCAAGCGAATCCTTTTAGTCGTTGAACGTCAGCGCGGCACCCACGCCGTCGATGCCGTCGCCACCAGCGGTCGGCAGTTCGACCAATCCGCTGTCGAACTTCATGCCAAGGCCGAGGCCAAGCTGCTGGAGCTTATCCTTGATCTCGTTGAGCGACTTCTTGCCGAAGTTGCGGTACTTGAGCATTTCGCCCTCCGTCTTCTGCGCCAGTTGGCCGACGGTGGTGATGTTCGCGTTGTTGAGGCAGTTGGCCGCGCGCACGCTTAGCTCGATCTCGTTGACGCTCATGTTGAGCAGCTTCTTGAGCTTGGCGTTTTCCTGGCTGACGCCCTCCGGCGTCATGTCGAACTCGACCACGTTTTCGTCGTAGTTGACGAACACGTCGAGGTGGTGCCGCATGATCGCGCTGGCCTGGAGGAGCGCCTGGCTCGGGTCGAGGCGGCCGTCGGTGTGTACGTCCAGCACGAGCTTGTCGTAGTCCGTGCGCTGGCCGACGCGGGTCGCTTCGACGGAGTATTTGACCTTCGTCACGGGCGAGAAGATCGAGTCAATGGGGATCAGGCCGATGGGCTGGTCGGGGCGCTTGTTTTCCTCGCCGGTGGCGAAACCGCGGCCGACGCGCACCTCGAACTCGGCGTCGAACTTTTGCTTTTTGTCGATGGTGCAGATGAGTTGCTCGGGGTTGAGCACCTCGCACTGGCTGGTCGACTGGATGTCTCCGGCGGTGATCGCGCCTTCCTTGTTGACGCTCAGGGTCAGGTTGCGGATCTCGTGGTCATTGGCCTTGAACTTGATCTTCTTGAGGTTGAGGATGATGTCGGTCATATCCTCGACGACGCCGGGCAGCGCGGTAAATTCGTGCTGTGCGCCCGCGACGCGGACGGCCGTGATGGCCGCGCCTTCCAGCGAGGAGAGCAGCACGCGGCGGAGCGAGTTGCCGACGGTGTGTCCGTAGCCGGCCTCGAAAGGCTCGGCGGTGAAGCGGGTAAAGGTGGGGGTGACGGTGCTCTCGTCTTTCGAGAGAGTTTTGGGCATTTCAAAACGCCCGAGGCGGATCGGCATAGCGGATCTTTCTAGTTCTGCGGCACCGGGTTACCCCTGGCGAGTCGATGGCCTGCACGGCGGCAGATCATCCAGGGACCAACGGCGCGATTCTTTGGGATGGCTCGCGTTTGGGAACTTGGAACAAACACCACTGAGGTGAAGATCGCAAGGACGAGTTTGCCGGCTCTGTCTTGCCGATGATCTCTGACCAACTCTCTTCCGGAGCGCCAAAGGCGCGGCCTCATCAAAGCCTAGAAGCAGTCTCATAAATGGTGGGTGGTGTAAATTGGCGGCATGACCGCAGCAGAAGAACTCACCGACGAGCAGTGGTTGACCGTAGAAGCGTTGCTGCCGGAGTTGCCCCGGCGTAGCGACGGGCGCGGGCGACCGTGGCGCAGCCAACGTGAGGTGCTCAACGGCGTTTTGTGGATTTTGCGTTCGGGGGCACGCTGGAAAGATTTGCCGGGGTGCTTCCCCCCCCTTACCAGACCTGCCACCGGCGCTACCAAACTTGGGTGGAGGGCGGGGCGTTACGTGACATTCTCGAAGTGCTCGCTGAGGACTTGCGCGAGCGCGGGCAGATCGACTTGAGCGAGTGTTTCATCGACGGCACGTTCATCGTGGCGAAAAAAGGGGGGCGGCCGTGGGTCCCACCAAGCGGGGCAAAGGCACGAAACTCATGGCAGTGGCAGATGCTTTTGGTCTTCCTCTCGCCGTCCACGCAACGAGTGCTAGCCCGGCTGAAGTCACCCTTGTCCAAGCAACTCTGGAAGAGAGTTTCGTTGCTCAAAAGCCCGAACGCCTGATCGGCGACAAGGCCTGCGACAGCGACCCGCTGGACGCACAACTCGCCGTCCAAGACGTGCAGATGATCGCGCCGCATCGACGCGGAAGGAAAAAGCCCAAAACCCAAGATGGCCGCGTGCTGCGTCGCTACCGTCGCCGATGGAAGGTCGAACGGCTTTTCGCCTGGCTGCAAAACTTCCGACGTATCCTCACCCGCCACGAGCGCAAAGCCGCAAACTATCTCGGCTTCGTCCAGCTTGGCTGCATCAAGATTTTACTGCGCCAGTATTTATGAGACTGCTTCTATTACTACTTCGTTAGCTTCTTGGTGAAGGTTGCGGCATCGTTGCGGCGACGATGAA
>CAXTOX010000038.1:0-8951 GCA_964245885.1 uncultured Chthoniobacterales bacterium
ACCCAGCAGTATCTTTGCAAAGCCTGCGGGGCGCACCGGGTGCTCCAGGCCAAAAGCCCGGCCATCGACCCGGAGCGCAAGGCGCGGATCCTGCGGGCGGTGGAGGTCGAGCGGTTGGGGCTGCGGGCGGCCGAGCGCGTCTTCGGCGTGGCCCGGCAGACCATCGCCAAGTGGCTACAAAAAAAGCCGAAGACCTGCCGCCGCTGAGCGACCCGCTCTTGCCCGCCAAAAAAGGCGACGGGCTGGAGTTGGACGCACTCTGGAGCTTCGTTGGTTGCAAGGCGAACCCGCGCTGGGTGGGGATCGCCTTGGGTCGGCAAACCCGCCAGGTGGTTGCCTTCTTCGTGGGAGATCGTTCCGCGCAAAGTGCCCGCGCCCTGCGTGCGCGCATCCCGGCCGATGATCGTCGTCGCGCCACCCACAGCGACTGGTGGCTGGCCTACGAGGAGACGTTTCCCCGGCGCACCCACCGCCTCTGCGGCAAAGAGGAAGGTGAAACCTGCCACGTCGAACGCTGGAACGGCACCCTGCGCCCGCGACTCGGGCGTTTCGTACGCAAAACCCTCTCGTTTTCCAAGTGCGAGCGGATGCACGAAGCCGCCCTGCGTTTGTTCGTCCATCAATACAACCTTTCACTTGCTCTATAACCACTACCCCTCAGAGTAATTCTTGGGGTCCCGCCAATGGCTGCAATAATAAAATTTGGTCGTTGCGGTGGCGACCGGCCTCCACCAAGTCGGAGTATTCGGGTCCCGATCAACTCTGACGATGAAATCTCCATAGTCGGTAGTGTTTAACTCTTTGTTGCAGGCGTGTTAAGCTTGGCGATGTTGGGAGATGCTCTCCGCCGCCGTCCACCAGTGCCGCCACTGCGGCAGCGAACATCTCCGTAAAAACGGCCACGCCAACAACGGGGCGCAACGCGCCAGGTGCCTGGAGTGTGGACGCACGTTCATTTTGGAGCCGACTGGCCCACGCTACCGTGAACAGACAAAAGCACAGGTGCTTGCCGCCTACCAAGATCGGATGAGCACACGCGGCATCCGGCGCACCTTCGGGGTGTGCTACCAAACACTCATGAAGTGGGTGGGGGAAAGAAGTGGCCGCGCGCCCGGCGTTCGAGGACACGCTCTTGCCCGGCCAAAAAGGCGACGTGCTGGAACTGGATGAACTCTGGAGCTTCGTAGGCAAGAAGACCCAGGAAGCCTGGCTGTGGGTGGCGCTTTGCCGACGCACTCGCCAAGTGGTCGCTTACACGGTGGGTGACCGCAGCCAAATGGCCGCTCTTGATCTGCGGACGCAGGTTCCTGGGGACTCTACCGGCGGCGTGCCACCCGCAGCGATCTTTGGCTGGCCTACGAAGGCGTGTTTCCCTCTCGCACACACCGCTTCTGCGGCAAGGCAGAAGGCGAGACCAACCACGCCGAACGCTTCTTCGGCACGTTGCGTTCACGCCTGAGCCGACTCGTTCGCAAAACCTACTCCTGCTCCAAGCGCATCGAACGCTACCTCGACGCCATCCTCCTCTTCCTCACCAATTACAACCTCCAAATCAAGCAAACAACAATCGGTTAAACACTACCAATTTCTTTATCTGCGCCAATAAAGAAATTTCAGACTACAGGATCGAAGGCAGTGGACAATATTTTTTCCCGAGCAAACTGCTGAGCGCGTTGGCGTTCGCGCGGCCGGTGCTTGCGGCGGCCGACGCCGACAGCGAACTCGCCCCCGCCGTGGAGGAGGGGAGCTTCGGCTGGCGGATCGCGCCGGGTGATCCGGGCGGACTCGCGGACGCGCTGGAGCATGCCGCCCGGCTCGGCCGCAACGATCAGCACCGGCTCGGGGAAGCGGGACGACGGTACGTCGAGCGGTTCGAGTGGAGAGCGGTGTTGGCGGATTTCGAGCCGGAACTACGAAAAGCGACGTTGGCTCGTGAGCAGGCGTGAGAACCAGATGCGCCGTGGACCGGGATGCGCCGACCTTTTTCAGATCCGCTGAGCAACCGTCCTCCCGGCGCGTGCGACGGCGATCAGGCTCTGGCCGATGGGAGGACGACAGACCCGCGATTCGAAACGGTAGACCCATGGAAAAATCGCCCGGTCGAACAGCCGCACCGATCTGACATCGAAATGCCGCCGCTTCAGCAGGCAGAAGTTCAGCCACCACGCCACGTAGCCGACGCAATTGAAATAATTCAACCTGACGATCTCGAACCCAGCGTCCTGCAACATCCGCCTCAGTTTATCTTTAGTGTACCTGCGGAAATGTCCGAAGTCCCGGTCAATCGGCCCGTAAATTTCCGGCCGCGCCGGCACAAACAAACAAAGGTGCCCCCCGGTGCCGGCAAGCAGGTCGTGGTATTTGCGCAACTCCTGTTGATCCAGCCGAATGTGCTCGAGAACGTTGATGCTGAGGAGGGCATTCCAGTCCTCCCGTGGCGGTGCATCGTCAATGATCCCTTCGATCAAAGTGAACGCCGGGTGCAGCTCCCGGAACTTGCGGCAGAAATGAGCGTCCGGTTCGACGGCGATTAAATCCTCCACCTCCCCGAACATCCGGAGGGCCTCGGAGAACTGACCGATTCCGGCACCGACCTCGATGAGGTTTCCCTTCAGAAACGGCCGGAATTCTTCCAGGAGGGCAGCCCGGTAGTGATGGGCCTCGTTCAAGGCGTCAAACTCGAAATCGTCCGTCTGCGCGGTGGCGTTGGGTTTCTCCATCATGCACCTCTTCTGAAAAGGTTGTAACGGAGGATGCAGCGCAACGCACTGAATCCATCGCGCCAGCCGATCTTTTTGCCTTCCGCGTAGGTCCGCCCGTAGTACGAGACGGCGACTTCATAGATGCGGACGTTCAGGCGGCTGACGTAGGCTGTGATCTCCGGTTCGAAGCCGAAGCGATTCTCGTGCAAGGGCATGCCCTGGATGATCTCGCGACGGAACACCTTGTAACAGGTTTCCATGTCCGTGAGGTTTAGGTTGGTGAACATGTTCGAGAGCGCGGTCAGCAGCTTGTTGCCCAAAGCGTGCCAATAATAGAGCACGCGGTGCGAGCCCGAGCCCAGAAACCGCGAGCCAAACACCACGTCGGCGCGATTGAGCAGAATGGGCTTCAACAGGAGATGGTATTCCGTTGGATCGTACTCAAGATCAGCGTCCTGGATCAGCACAAAGGGCGCGGTAACCTGCGCGAATCCCGTGCGCAGGGCGGCCCCCTTGCCCTGGTTGACGGCATGCTGGTGCAGCTTGATTCGAGCATCCTCCCCGGCCAGCGCTTGCAGAGCCAGCCAAGTGCCATCTTTCGAGCAGTCGTCCACGATCACGAGTTCCTGCACCGGTTGTTGCGCCAGCACCTGCCGCACCACGGTTCCGATGCTCGCCGCTTCGTTGTACACCGGCATCACCACCCCCAGGCAAGGCGCGATGCCGTCGTTGCCGTGTGCATGGTTGAGATCTGGGCCCGGCATCATTGCAGCCACAATAAAAGGAGCTCATTCCTGGTTGACAACTCTTTTGTTGGAGGATAAATCGGACCTCGGTGGAAAGGAACAGGGCCGGGCTCCGATGTTTGGCTTCCGCGAATTCTCTCGGCGGGTCTTCCTGGCCGCTGTTCCCACGAAATCGCGTCATATTCCGCCAGCATCATTTTGCCAAGTCCGAAGTTTTTCTTCCCCAGCCGCCCTTGTCGATACAGCCTACGGCTGGCCGTCGTGTTCGATTCCGCTCTTTCTGCGGCCACCCGCGTTCATCGGAGCCGTTTTTGATGCCATGAAGTCATTATGGATTCGACTGAAACCTATGCTCAGGGCCTCGCTGGAGTCCAAACACCTCCCGCTGACCATCCTGGCAATTCTCAGCGCGATATCGCTTTTGTCGCGCGTGATCCTGCTGCTGCGATGAGCGTCAAGGCTGTGGAGCCGGCACCCGGAGAGCCGGTGAGAGAGATTCTCTGGGCAAAGTGGATCGTCGTCACATTGCTGGCTTACTGGGCGACGTTCGCCGTAGTGGCGCCTGTGATGAACTACGACTCGCAGGTCTACAACCTGGCGCGTTTGTTCATTGCCCACGCGGGCGGTTTGTTTGGCAACCACGGCTGGAACAGCGAGAGGCAGGTTCTCTTTCCCTGGACCTTCGATGCCATCCACTATCCATTCCTGTTTATCTACCGGGGTTATTGCCTGCCCAGTTTCGCTTGTTTTCTCGGGCTGCTGATCATCGTGTACCGGCTTGTGGCCGCCGCGAGGTCGCCGCGGCAGGCTTGGTGGTGCTGCCTGTCACTGCTGGCGATGCCGACGCTGGTCTTCCAGTCGGTGTGCACCAAGAACGATCTGGCCGTGGTCTTCGCCGTCGGCTGTTGGTACTACACCTGGCGGCTCTGGCAGGCGGAACGACGCGGCGTGTATCCGCTGTTCATGGCGCTGGCACTCTGCTTCGCCGCAGGGGCGAAAACCAGCGGGTTACCCTTTTTTGGCCTCCTGGGAGTTTTCACTCTGTGGAAACTGCGGCTGGACCGGCGCGCGGCGGTTCACTTCGCGGGCTGGATGGCCTTGTGCTTCCTGCTTTTCGGCAGCGTCGAGATTTACCTGAACAACTTGCTGGTCTACCATTCCGCGCTCGGACGCCCGGCCTTCCTAGCCGAAAACCAGAACCGAGACGGCTTGGCTGGTGCGACGGCAAACTTCATCCGTTACTGCTTCGGCAACATGAACGTCGGCATCGACGCCGCCAATCCTGCGTCCCCGGTGGCGGCATGGCTGGAGAATGCCTGCCGCGGCTTCCTCAACTTCGTCGGACTGTCGGGCAATCTCGGCTATCGCAACGGGTATGGCGAGGTCGATGCCAACATGCGGTTCCTCAAGGCCGGCTTCGATTCCGCCTCGGACTACGGCCCGGTGGGCGCACTGGCCTTGATCGCGAGCCTTGTTTTCGTGCTCGCCCGCCCGCCTGCCGACCCTCTCTGGAAGCTTGCAGCCGCCGGTCTGGCCACCCTGGTGCTGACTTCTTACACCATCGCCTGGATGATGTGGAATGCCCGGTTCCTGCTGATGTCTTTCTGCCTGTTCGCGCTGGCACTGACCCTCTGGCTGTTGCGCCTAGGTGACCATTGGCCGGGGCGGCTGCTGCGTTCCACCTTCTTCATCTTGATGGCGTATTCGGCGGTGATCTACCCGCTGCACTCTTTCAACAAGAAGCCGTCCGACCTGTGGCTCGCGCTCATGCATCGGCCGGCGTATGAGATGAGCGAAATGCCCCCCATGCTGGAGGTCGTCCGTGACCTCCACGCGCGTGCGTCGGCGATCGAGCCTTCTGATCTACTGCTCCACGCCGGGTCCGACTCGTGGGTACTATGCATCCTCGAAATGCGCGATGTGCATGTCGTGCCTGCACCCACGATCGATCCCGAGATTCTCGCTGCCGCCAGCCACGGCTCTCGTCATCTCCCGGGCGTCCGCCCGGTGTTTATCCTGACAGTCAACGACCCGGTCGACCCGTCCGTCGATCCGACTCTCACCAAAATCAAAACCTACGATGCGGCACACGCCGCGTTGTACGAGTGGCGGCCAGCGACGGCGGCTCCGGCTCCGTGAACGCTGATCGCGCTGGCTTGGGGGGCGTACCGGGTGTTCCGTGCCAGACGGCCTCCAGCCGGGTCTCGCACGTAGCGCACTCATGGCAACATTGGCCCGTCGCCCTTGGCCACCGGCCGCTTCACAGCAGAAGACAGCATCTCGTCCCTCGCCACGTATGAAAACGCCACGCCTTTTATTGGCTCTGCTCTTCCTGGCGCAGTTTGGCCTGTTCTGGCAGTACGCGAAGCGGGAAATCGTGTGGGCCTATCCGGGTGGGTACGACCAGTCCGCGTACCTGACCCTGGATACTCTGCTCTATCAGGACATACTGCATGAGGGGCCTCTCTCCGCGATCAGGAACTATCTGCACCAGATCCCTCCCACGGGCCTGATGCTGCCGTTACAGGACAGCTTCCTCCACTTTTTTCTCGGGCCGGGCAGGATGTCCAATCTATTGCTCAACTTCCTCTATTTCGTGTTGCTCGAAGTGGCCGTTTTCACCACCGCTCGCTGGCGGTCGGGCTACGAGGCGTTTGGCTGGCTCGGCTGCGGCCTGTTGATGATGCAGATGACGGCTTTTCTGTCATCCGGAGGGATGTTCGACTGCCGGATCGATTTCATCGTCTACAGCCTCTACGGGATTTTTCTCTGCCTGCTGATCCGCTCCGATGGCATGCGCGAGAAGCGCTGGATCGTGGCGGCGGGTGGCTGCGCGATTCTCATGGTCGGCTTCCGTTTTATTACCTTCGCGTATCTGCTAGGGATGTGCATGACGTTTTTCACCGCCCTGCTGGGCCTGTGGATGGTGTGGAGGGGCAGGTGGCGCGAACGCGCGGTTCTCGGCCGTGCGATGCGGCGCACGGCGGTGCTGGGCGGCGTCTTCCTGGTGGGTGGCGGTGCGTTGATCGCGCGCAATTGGCGGGTGATCCACGACTACTATGTCGTTGGTCATCTCACGGGGAACGAGAAACATCTCCGGGCGATCGAAATGGGCGTCACAAATCTAACCGGCCATCTCACCTACTACTTTTCGTCTCTGTTCGAGGAACACCTTGGTGCCGTCTTCGTTGCCGCGTGGATCGCGCTGGCGGCGCTGGGTCTGGCCGGTTGGTTTTTTGGTCGCTCCGGAACGCTGCCGCTTCCGCGCCGCTTCGGCCGGACCAACGGCAGATGGATCATCGAGCTGCTTCTCCTTTGCGCGAGCCTCTTCGCCCCCTGGTTCGTCCTGACGCTCGACGAGTCCAAATCTCCCGTCGTTGCCGGGGTGCTCGGTCCGCCGTGCGTTTTGTTGCTGATCTCCCTGGTCGCCGGGCTGACGCGCCGCTGGCGCGCCGGGTCCGCCAGCGGCACCCCGGTTGCTCTCGCCAGCACGTGGTGGAGCGTGGCGGCGGCGGTTACGCTGGTACTAGGTTCCGCGAACTGGCTGAACCACCTGGCGCGGCAGTGGCAGTACTCCTCCCGCCGACCCAGCGTTGAACAGATCGGAGCACTTTACGATCTTTTGGGGGATGAAGCCCCGCGCCGGGGCTTGACCGCGCCGCGGATCGCCACCGATGTGATGTACGACTGGCTCGTGCCCAGCACCATCAATGTTTCCCTCTTTGAGCGCAGCGGGCGCTGGTTGGGCGCGCATCCATCCCTGGGGTTTTCGATGTTTGCAATTTCCCGGGAAGAGGTGTTCTCCGAACTGGCGAAAGCGGATATCGCGCTGATCACCACCTTCCCCAAGGAAGGGCCTTACCCATTTTATGCCAGCATCCGTCCGCTTGGCGCGGAGATCAATGCTTGGTGCGTGGCGCACCTCGTGCGGTCCCGAACGTTTCGGATCGACGACGGCGAGGTGACAGTCTACTTCCGGCCTAACGTAGCGCTGGAAGGTTTGTCCGGCGAGTGGATCACTCCAGCCGGCTTCCGCATACGCGTCCCGGCCGACATCGTGGAAAAAATGCGCGTTGACAAACAAAATTTCCTTGTCCTGGAAGGTCCTGAAAACCCTGCCTTGTTAGAGGGGCTGCCTGTCGCCAGCGCACAGCTCGCTCGCGAAGACGGCACGTCCGGGGCCGGGGCTGCCTGCCCGGCGACATTTGCCTTGCCCAAGACTGGGATGTACCAGCTTCGCATCGACCTGGGCGCGCAGATTGCCGTTTTGCCGGCGGGTGCCGGGGCTGAGGTCACGGTTCATCTCGATGGCGCGTCGTTCTATCCGCCGGACGTCGGCATCAACGATCCCCGCCACCTCGTCGTGACCAAACCCGAGGTAGTTCGTTTCGAGTGATGTTCCGCGCGCCGTGTGATCCTTCGGCGGCTAGGCAACCCCTTGACACACCCTCCGGGGCTGCCATACAGAATGGGTCCCGGTCGCGCCGGTTTCCGAGATGATCCCGCCATCCGAAAAGCTCACCATTGTCGTCCCCGTCTACAAGGAAGAGCGCAATATCCCTGAGTTCCTCGCCCGCCTGGTGCCCATCCTCGAAAAGCTGACGGCGGACTTCGAGATCATCTTCGCCTTAGACCCCTCGCCGGATCGCACCGAGGAGGTTATCCTCGAACACCGCGCGCGCGATGGGCGCGTCAAGCTGCTCAAATTCTCCCGGCGCTATGGCCAGCCGATGGCGACCTTGGCCGGGCTGCGCTACGCGGCCGGTGACGCCGTTATCGTGATGGACGTGGACCTACAGGACCCGCCGGAACTCGTCGTTGAGATGGTAGAAAAATGGAGCGCGGGCTACGATGTGGTCTATGCCCAGCGGCGTAACCGCGACGGGGAAACATGGATCAAAAAACTGGTCAGCTCCGCGGGTTACCGATTTATCAACAAGATTGCCGACGTGAATATCCCGCCCAACACGGGCGACTTCCGCCTGATGAGCCGTCGGGTAGTCGATGAGATCAATCAACTTAAGGAAAGCCACGGTTTTCTGCGTGGGATGGTGGCGCTGGTGGGCTTCCGGCAGACCAGCGTACTCTTCAACCGGCCGGCGCGGTTTTCCGGCACGGGTAACTACAACCGTTTTCTCGGTTCGTTGCGCATCGGCTTCAACGGAATTTTTTGCTTTTCCAACTACGCACTGACGCTGAGTTCGCAGCTCGGCTTCGGCATCGCCGGCTTCGCCTTCGTGCTCGCCTTCGTCTACGCCGCCATGAAGCTCGCAGGCGTGCCGTTCCCGCTGGGCAACCCGACCATCGTCATCCTGATCCTCCTGATGGGAGGCATCCAACTGATCAGCGTCGGCATCCTCGGCGAGTATCTGGGCCGGATTTACGAGGAAGTGAAAGGCCGTCCCAAGTTCATTGTCGAGCGGCAGGAGGGGTTTCAGGACACGCGCCCGTGAACGACCCGCTCACGACTTTTCCCTGGCCGGCGCCGCCTGGTGCGGCCGCG
>CAXTOX010000038.1:8974-17704 GCA_964245885.1 uncultured Chthoniobacterales bacterium
ATTGGATGGCCAAGAGCAACAGGTGGTCCCCTACGACGCGGCCGAGAGCCACTGGAGCGCGGAACTCACCGAGCTGCACGAGGCGGAAGCCGGGTCCCACCATCCTATCGACCTTGCCTCGCGTCGGCTGGCTGTGCGTTCGCTCACGGAACACCTCTCGGCGGGGTCCGCCGGGCCTGTGGTGCTCGACGTGGGTTGCTCGTCCGGCTTCGTCCTGGAGGAGATCCGCGCCGCGCTGCCCCGGGCCGCCCTGGTCGGCGCGGATTACATTCTGCCGCCCCTGGAGAAACTCGCGGCGCGGATGCCCGGGGTGCCCTTGTTGCAGTTTGACCTGCGCCGCTGCCCGCTGCCGGACGGGTGCGTCGATGCCGTGCTGGCGCTCAACGTGCTTGAGCACATCGACGACGACCAACAGGCCCTGCGTGAGATCGCCCGGGTCCTGCGGCCCGGCGGAGTGGCGCACATTGAGGTTCCGGCCGGGCCGGGGTGTTACGATCTGTACGACGAGCAGTTGATGCACCACCGCCGCTACCGGCCCGACGACCTGCTCGACAAGGCCCGCGCGGTGGGTCTGGAAACACTCCGCGCCACGCATCTCGGCTGCCTGGTGTATCCGGCCTTCTGGCTGGTCAAGCGACGCGGCCGGCGGTTGTTGAGCTTGCCGGCGGCGGAAAAAAAGGCTCTGGTGGCCAACCAGATCCGTGGCACCAGCAGCAGCAGGGTTCTCGGGATGGTGTTGCGGCTGGAGGAATGGCTCGGCCGGTTCGTGACCTTCCCGTTCGGAATCCGTTGCGTGGCGGTTCTGCGAAAACCACCGCACCTCCCGGCGGGTCAATAAGCCGTCTTGGGCGGCCGGACGACGTGCATGAACGTGTTGAGGATGATGCGGATCTCTAGGGCGGGCCGCCAGTTCTCCAGGTATTCGATGTCGGCGGCGATGCGCTTGGCGATGTCCTCGCTGTTTTTGGCCTCGCCGCGCAGTCCGCGCACCTGCGCCAGCCCCGTGATGCCCGGCTTGACGAACGTGCGCACCTGGTAGTTCGCCAACTGCCTGGCGAACAGCGAGTTGTGCTCGACGAGATGCGGACGCGGGCCGACCACGCTCATCTCGCCCTTGAACACGTTCCAGAACTGCGGCAGCTCGTCGATCGAGAACTTCCGGAACCACCGGCCGGCCGGATAGATGCGCGGGTCGCCCTCCGTCGCCTGTTTAGCCTTCTGGCCGTGGCCGGTGTTCATCGTGCGGTACTTCACGATCTCGAACTCCTTGTTTTGCAAGCCGGCCCGCTTCTGCCGGTAGAACAGCGGCCCCGGCGACTGCCGCCACTGGAACCACCAGACGATCAGGCCCGTCACCGGCAGGACGAACAGGATCACCGGCAGCGAGACGGCCAGGTCGATGGCGCGCTTGATGACCTGGTTCAGCGGGTTTTCCAACGCCTCCTCGCGCAGCCCGATGAAACGCGTGCCGTCGTCGTCGATGAACGTGAGCGGGCGGCCCCAGCGTTCGGGCAGGTTCGCCACCACGAGCAGGCGGACCCCCAACTGGTCGCACGCCTCGACGAAAAAATGCTGTTCGTCGGGCGTCGCGGGCATCTCCGTGCGGATGACCTGCGTGACGCCGTAGCGTTGCACGACGGAGATCATCTCGTGCGTGCCGCCCAGGCGCGGGAACGGGCATTTTTCCAGTTCCCACGGGTCGTCGTCGCAGAGGATCCCCACGGTGCGGAAGCCCACGTCGGCCTTGCGCTCCAGCCAGGGGCGGAGGGCTTCGGCCTTGGCCACGCGGCCGACGAGGAGCGTCTTCTGCCAGCGTTCCTCGCGGAAGAACCATAGCCCGAGCAGCCGGGGCAGGTAGCGGTTCGTCAGGAACAGCAGCATGTACAGCGACGGGATGAACACGGACAGGAACGAGCGCGAAGGCGTCAGGTCCTTGGCGGCGACGAAGTAGAAGAACAGCAGTCCGACGCCGAAAAACGTCTGCCGCAGGCTCAGGCGGTGGGCGTTGACGAAGTCGCCGCGCTGGATCGTGACGGCGTCCGTGCGGCGGTAGCTGAGCGTTTCCACGAGCAGGCCGAACAGCAGCACGGCGCAGTACGCGGCGTAGGAATGCCACGGGGTCTTGTCGCCCAGAGAGATGAGCAGGACGAAAAATTCCGTCCAGAACAGGCAGACGGTCAGACCCATCTGGCAGAGGGCCAGCACGGCGCGGAGGCCCGAGGTGCGTTGGGAAATCATACGGTGGCAGCCGGATAGCGGGAAGAATAAAGGCAAAAGGCAAAAGGCAAAAGGAAGAATGCGGCGGGCAGAAGGACGCGGCACGCGGCTTGGCGGGAGCAACCACGGGGAAACGTCCATGTTCTGCGTCTCTGCTCTCCGGCGGCTGACTTTTGCATTTTGACTTTTGCATTTTACCTTTAAGGCTTGTCTGCATGCCCCCCGTTCCTCGCCCCCTGTTCCGGGCGTTTGTCTTCGCCGCGCTGCCTCTGGCGGCGGTGGCGCTGGGCGGCAGCACGACTCGGTGGAGCGAGGGCATCGTGCTCGGTGCTGTCGGACTGATGCTCCTCGCCGCGCCGCCGCGCACCTCATTGGGGTGGAAGCTCAACGCGATCCTCGCGGGGCTGGTGGCGCTGGCGGCGACGGCGTTCCTGCCGGCGGCGTGGTTCCACGCGCCGGTGTGGCGGACGGCCCTGACGGACCGTCTCGGCACCGCTCTGCCCGCGACGTTGAGCCCGCAGCCGTGGCTAGCGGCCGAGTGCCTCGGGTTGTTCCTGGGCGGGATCGGCTGGTTTTACCTGATGAGCACGGCGGCATGGACGGGCGAGGAACGCGCGCGCGCGGGGCGGTGGTTCGCGGGGGGCGTCGTGGCGCTGGCGGCGGTGTTCATCGCGTACTACCGCGCGCACGCCGCACCGGGATACTGGCACAACGAGCGTGGCTTCGGACCGTTCCCCAACCGCAACCAGACGGCCGACTTGCTGGCGGTGGGCGCGCTGCCGACCCTCGCGTGCGCGCACGGTGCCTGGCGCGGC
Source organism: uncultured Chthoniobacterales bacterium (assembly GCA_964245885.1). Classification (GTDB taxonomy): domain Bacteria; phylum Verrucomicrobiota; class Verrucomicrobiia; order Chthoniobacterales; family SZAS-18; genus CAHJWO01. The sequence goes on from CAXTOX010000038.1 coordinate 12,007, forward strand.
GGACGGCGCGTGGCGGCGGGGGGCTGGCTCGTGGGCTGGGCGGTCGTGGCGGCGGCGCTCTTCGATAATTATTCGCGGGCCGGGATCGGTATTCTCTTCGTCGGCACGGCCGCGTACCTCGGCAACGAGATCGTCCGCGCCTTCCGCAAGGGCCGCGGGAAAACCGCGCCCGTGCGCGGGAGCGGCAAGACGGCCGCCCTGGCGGTCTCACTGGTCCTGCTGCTGGCCAGCGGGTTCATGCTCTTCGGCGGCGACACGCTCGAACGCCTGCGTCCCGGCTCGCGGGATGTGGCCACCCTGACGACGGAGGGCGACTTCCGCGTGCGCATCCAGCGCGACGCCTTGGACATGATCGCCGATTCGCCCTGGTGCGGCGTCGGCCTGGGCAGCTTCGAGCCGGTGTTCGCCGCCTACCGCCGGCGTTCCGCCGCCGAGCTGCACACGGTTCACCCCGAGAGCGATTGGCTCTGGATGACAGCCGAACTCGGCTGGCCGGCCGGCGTGCTCGCGGCGGCGGGCGTGGTTCTGCTCGTGCGCCGCGCCTGGCCGCGACGCTCCGGCTCCGAACGTCCGTTGCGCACGGCGGCGGCGATCGGCGTGGTGGCGTTTGCGCTGCACGCCCTGGTGGACGTGTCGGCGCACCGCGTGGGCACGGCGTGGTGCGCGCTGTTCTTGCTCGGGCTGGCGCTGCCCGGTCCCGGTGACGAGAAGACGGATTTCCGTCGGCCAGCCTCGTGGGCTCCATGGGGATTCCGCCTCCTGGGTTTGTTCCTGGCGGGAATCGGCGTGCTCTGGCTGCTCGCGGATCGCGGCAAGGTCCGGGTTCCCGGTGAACAGGAGGTGGCCCGGCTCATGGCTCTGACGCGCACCGAATCCGAGGGACGGCGGTGGGCCGAGTCGGTGGCGACGGCCTCGCGCGGCCTGGCGCTGGACCCGGTGAACTGGCAGCTTTACTTCCAGCGGGCCGTCGCGCGGCTGGGGGCGAGGGAAGTGCACGCGGCGGCGGAGGCGGATTTCCGGCGAGCGTTGTACCTGGAACCTTTCCTGGGCAACGCCGCCAACGCGGTCGCCGTCACCTGGGCGCGGGCGGGCGAGCCCGACTTGGCGGTCGGCGCGCTGATCGAAGCTTGCCGGCGCACCCCGGCCGACGCGCCGAATTACTTTACGGGGGTCTGCGAGGCCGCGGGGAACGACCCGGCCTTCCTCACGCGTCTCGAAGCGGCGACGCGGTCCGATCCCGCCCTCCACCTGCTGTACATCGAACAACTCCCGGCCGCCTTCCATCGACAGGCCGTGATGGCCACGCTGGCGGCGGACCCGGACCTGAACGGCTACACCGACCGGCAACGCGCCCGCCTGTTCCGATCTTGGCGGGAAGACGACGCGGGGCTGGCTGCCGCCATGGAGGCACACCCGGCCTGGCAGCGTGCCGGGTGGCGTCGTTGGGCGAACGCGCTGGCGGGCCTCGACGCGGTGGACCGGGCGTGCAAGATCGCCGCACGGTTCGCGCCCCGGCCCGTCGTGCCGCCGGAGGCACCCGGAGCGGACCGCCGTTCGATCGCGGAACTGCAAGCCGCCGCCCTGCGATCTCCCGGCGACTTGACCGTGGCGTTGCAACTCTACCGGGCGCGCCTCGCCGCCGGGGACGCGTCCGGCGCGGCGACGGCGTTGCACGCGGTCACCACTCGTCCCGGCTGCCCGGCTTATTTCTATTACCTCGAAGCCAACGCGGCCACCGACGCCGGACGCTGGCCCACGGCCTGGGAAGCGTGGCAGCGATATCTGGATGCCGTGCCGGAGAACGGCTGACCTCAATTACCCAGCGCAAAACGAAAAAGGCGATTCCCTTTACAAGGAATCGCCTTTTTGAAGGAAGACGGGAGCGTCCGGTTAGAAACTGAGCTTCGCACCGAGACTGACGGTCGAATAGAACCGGCTGCCGCTGCGATTGATCCCCTGGTACTCGCCGGGTAGACTGCCGCCCTGCTGGGGCGCGGTGTCGTAGCCGTAGCCGTTTTCCAGGTTGATCGAGAGACTGCGGGTCAACTGAAGTTCATAACCAAGCTGGGCTTCGGCCGTGAACACCCAGGAGGCCTCGTACAAGCGCAGACGGCCCGTGTCCACGATGGACGCATTGTCCGTGTAGAAGCGGATGTTCTGATCGTCGACGTACTTGCCGCCGGCCGAGAGGACGAGGTACGGTTTGATGGCGCGGGGGATGTGGAGGAGATCCAAGATCGTGCGCGGAGTGTTCAGCTTGATGCCCGCGATGCCCGAGAACGCCTGGTACTGGCCGACACCCGCGTACAGATCGAAGCGGCCGCGCGGCGAGCCGAAAAAGCCGGTGGGATCGAGCACCGTGCCGACGTTAGCCCGGTTGTTGCCGCCCGCGTGGCTGTAGGTTCCGCCAACGAAGGCGCTCAGGTACGGAAGGACGTGGTAGCCGAGTTCCAGCCGACCATTCACGACGGCAACATCGTGGGTCTCCTGGAAATCACGCGCTTGGAACAGTCCAATCAAAGGAACAACGGCGATCGCCGCAGGGCGTGCCCGAGCAACGTCTACAATCGGCGTGGGAAAACCCCCAGCGAAAGTGTTCAAGTTGGCGTTGCCGTTCGAGATGAAGTCCGTGAGGCCGTTGTCGAACTCACCGCCGGCCAGCAGGTCGATGTAGAAGCGCGGCTCGGTGCTCGGCTTCTCGATGACCGGGTTTTTGTCCTTGGAGGACGCGGAATAAGTTTCGCCGGCAAAAGCTGGCAGTGCGGCGGCCGCAAGGGCGGCGAGGAGCAGGGAACCCGTTTTCAGCGAGCGAATGGATGGAAGTAACATGCAGGATGGGATGATTTCTCTTGAAACAGCCGTGGCCGTTTGTTCCCGGCGTAATCGGGAAATGCTTCGGTAGTGATCGTGTTAATCGACGCAAAAGTCAAATCGGCCGCTCATTCTACCGAGTAGCGCCCGTCGGTTTCCACCGAGACGACGGGGACTTGCCGCGTGCGTTCAAATCTGTTGTAACCTTCTCCTAGAGAAAGCCATAAGGACCGTAGTTCTGGCTGTCCTTCGCACAAGGGGGCAAGGAGACTCTTCCAATTCGCGTCGTTCATGCGGCACGGAAAAATATGCACCGCAGGATTGTTCTTACCGGCCGCGCAGGTGTCGGAAACGGTTAGGTAAAGTTCCTCCGCGACGGCGTCGCCCATCGCCAGGCAGCCGACGGAAACCGCGTCTCCATGGATGAAGATGTCGGTGCCGGGATGCTCCGGATCGGTGGTCAACCGCCGGTCCGCCGCGTTCGGGTAATCCAAGCCGAGGGACAGGTGGAAGAGGCTGCGCGGGTTGAAGCGGTTCACCATATAAAAACCCTCCGGCACCTGCCCGTCGCCCTCGCACCGCTTCGGACCCAAGCGGCCGGAAGCACGCAGGATCGGGTAGATAGTCACGAGGTGGAAAGGCGCGCCGGCGGGTTCGGAACAAGCCCAGAGTTCCAACACACCCTCGCGCTTGAAGGCGCGCAGGTACACCGCGCGCGGCGGGTAGACGACGACGCCGGCGTCGCAGATCTGCGCGAGGTGCGCGCCGCGCCGCGCCCGCGCGTCGGCCACGCGGTCGGGCGAGTCCGGCATCGACGCGGGCGCGACGGCGGGCGGGTCGTTGGCAGCCAGAGGCGGCAAGGCGGGCGGGGCGGGGGGCGGCGCGATCTCTTGCGATTGTATCCGAGGCGGGTAACGCAACGAAAAGAAAATGGCAACAGCGACGGCGACGACAATGAGCCCGGGCCGACGCCAGTTCGTCATTAATTTGGAAATCCGGAGATGGATGGCACTCTCTCGGAGGAACAAATCTCCTCAGATCAATCCGCGAACTCCTTGGCGACCAGCGTCGCATTGTGACCGCCGAAGCCAAAGGAATTGTTCACCGCAACGCGCACCTTTTTCTCGCGCGTTTTGTGCGGGACGTAGTCGAGGTCGCACTCGTCGTCCGGGTGGTCGAGATTGATCGTGGGCGGCACGAGGCTGTCGCGGATCGCCAGCGCGCAGGCCGCCATCTCGATGGCTCCGGCCGCGCCGAGCGTGTGGCCGGTCATGGACTTGGTCGAGCTGACCATCAGCCCGCCCGGCTTGGCGTGTGCGCCGAACACCTTCTTGATGGCCTTGGTCTCACACACGTCGCCGATCCCCGTGGACGTGCCGTGCGCGTTGATGTAATCGACCTCCTCCGGGCGCACCTTCGCGTGTTTCAGCGCCATCTCCATGCAGCGCGCCGCGCCGTCGCCTTCGGGCAACGGGCTGGTCATGTGGTAGGCGTCGGCGCTCAAACCATAGCCAGCCAGCTCGCAATAGATCCGCGCCCCGCGCTTCTTGGCGTGTTCGAGTTCCTCAATGACGATCACGCCCGCGCCCTCGCTGAGCACGAAACCGTCCCGGTCCTTGTCGAAGGGCCGGCTGGCGCGCTCGGGGTCGTCGTTGCGGTTGCTGAGCGCCTTCATCGCATCGAAGCCCGAGACGCCCAGCGTGCAGACGCTCGCCTCGCTGCCGCCGGCCAGAAAGATCTCGGCGTCTCCGAACTTGATGACGCGCCACGCCTCACCGATGGCGTTGTTCGCCGTGGCGCACGCGCTGACGTGACAGATGTTCGGCCCCTGCAAACCGTATTCCATGCTGACCAAGCCGCTAGCCATGTTGGAAATCATCATCGGGATCATGAACGGCGAGACCCGGCGCGGGCCCTTGTTCACCAGCGCGGTGTGCTGGGTTTCCAGCGTGGTCAGGCCGCCGATCCCGCTGCCGAGCATGCAGCCGAAGCGCGTGAGGTCCACGCTGGCCAAGTCGACGCCCGAGTCGTTGAACGCCATCTTCGCCGCGCCCATCGTCAACTGCGCGTAGCGGTCGCTGCGGCGGACATCCTTGGGGTTGCTGAAATAAAGGGCGGGATCGTAGCCGCGCACCTCGCCGGCGATCTTGCAATCGTAGTTCGTGGTATCGAACGCTGTGATGTGCCCGATGCCGCTGACCCCGGCGATGAGGTTGCGCCAGAAAGTCTTCAGGTCGTTGCCAATCGGCGAAACGACCCCCATGCCCGTGATAACAACTCGGCGGTCGGTCATAAGAAAGAAGGCAGAAGGTAGAAGGCAGAAGGTAGAAGGAGAAAGCAGAAGGGCAATGGACGAGCGGGGGGAAGCATTTTCTTTCCTTCTACCTTCTACCTTCTGCCTTCTGCCTTTGCTTTAGCGCGTGCCCATGCCGACACTCTGAACAGTCTGGAACAGCTTGCCCTCCGTCTTGATGCTCGGGGCGATGATAATTTCGGTTTCCTGGAACTCGCGGATGCTCGCGGCCCCGACGTTGCCCATGCAGGTCGTGATCGCGCCGACGAGGTTCTCGCTGCCGTCGTCCACGCTGGCCGGGCCGAAGAGAATTTGTTTGAGCGGCCCGGTGGTGCCCATCTTGATGCGCGTGCCGCGCGGGAGGTTCGCGTGCGGAGTCGCCATGCCCCAATGGTGGCCTTGGCCGGGCGCTTCCTGCGCCTTGGCGAAGGGGCTGCCGATCATGACGGCGTCCGAGCCGCAGGCAAGGGCCTTGCACACGTCGCCGCCGGTGCGCATGCCGCCGTCGGTGATGATCGGCACGTAGCGGCCGGTCTTTTTGTGGTGGGCGTCGCGCGCCGCGGCGCAGTCCACGGTCGCCGTCACCTGCGGCAC
>CAXTOX010000038.1:17714-21300 GCA_964245885.1 uncultured Chthoniobacterales bacterium
CGATGAGCACGCCCGCCACGCCGCAGTCCATGAGTTCGAGCGTCACGTCGTAGCCGACGGCGTTGCCGACGATCACGGGGATCGTCAGGTCCCGGCAAAACCTCGCCAGGTCGAGCGACTCGTACTCGGTCGAGAGGTGACGCACTGTGGAGACCGTGCTCTGCACGACGAACACGTCCGCGCCCGCTTCCTCGGCGATCTTGCCGTACTGCGCCGCCTTCTGCGGGATCGACGACACGGCGGTGGCCACGCCCGCTTCCTTCATCTGGCGCACGCGCGCGGCGATGAGACCTTCCTGGACAGGCTCCTGGTAGATGCGCTGGAGCAGGCCGGTGACCTCGTTTTTGTCGGCTTCGAGCACCTTTTGGAGAACTTCCTGCGGATGCTTGTAGCGGGTCTGGATGCCTTCGAGGTTGAGCACGGCGAGACCACCGAGCTTACCCATCTCGATGGCAAAGGGCACGTCTACCACGCCGTCCATCGCGCTGGCGAGGATGGGGATGCGCAGCTTGATCGGCTCGGCGTCCCGGCGCGGGATCAAGAAGGTGGTGTCCACCTCGTTGGGGTTGATGGTCACCAGACCGGGAACGAGGGCGATTTCGTCAAACCCATAAGTCACCCGCGCTTTGCGGTTACGGCCGATCCACATGCCCATAAGGAAAAAGGAGTAAGAAAAAGAGGAAGCGTCGAGGGGTTAGAGAGGGTCCACGGCTACCCGCTCGTTGGGCCGCCCGCAACGCGGGCAAACCGGCAGCGGGGCCGTGCTGCGGTCCTCGAATTCAAACCCACATATCGCGCAACGCAACCGAAAATGCAAAGCGCAGCGGGTGCGGCGGGCGCGGCGGCGTTCGTCCAGCAGCCACACGACGCCGACCACCAGCAAGAAGGTGGACAGGTACAGGAAGATGATGACCGTCAGGTGGACGCGGATCATGGGAAACGGAAATTTGCTGCCGCAGGGTCAGTCTGTCGGTTCATCGGTCCCGGACGCCAACAACTCACGGATTCTGTCTGGATCGCGCGACAGATTGGATCGCGCGACAGATGAAAAACTCCGTGTACGATGATGCTGCTCACTTCGACCGTGTAGAGCACTCCGAAGGGAAACCGGCGGACGAGAACGCGCCGAAACGGTCCAAACTGGATTGGACCTACCTCGGCATGGCGGATGACGAGAGACATCGCCGCGTCGACGCAACGTAGGAAGTAGGAGCCGGTGCCGGTGCTGCGGCTTTCGTACCAAAGACCCGCTTCTGCCAAATCACGTTCCGCGCGTGGGCGGATGATGAGAGCGAGGCTCATTGCAGCAGGCGCTGAAGACGCTCGCGCACCTCCGGCCAAGGCGAACCCTCGGAGGGGTTGTGCAGATACTCCTGGTAGCGCCGCTCCAACTCGTGTTTCTGCCAATCCGGCACGGGAACATCCGCAGGGCGGTCTGCCAAGTCGTCCCAAAGCTCCTCAAGCAGGAGGAGCTTTTCCGACGAACTGAGTTCGGCAAACTGCGGGATGGTTTCTCTGAGCATGGCTGGAGCGTAGTTCCCCACTCGATCTGCGGCAAGCGCGCGCAATAGTCTGACTACCGGTACACGTCGTTGCCCCAATAAAACGTGGCCATCCCCCAGGCCACCCCGGCGTCTGCGCCCGCCGCCGGTCTCCAGCCGAGGGCGACCAGATAACCGCGGGCATATTCGTCGGCCGCGGCGTTGCCCGAGGTCGTTTGCCGAAAGAAAAACGGGGCGTCGCCCTCCGGCCGCGCGCCGACCAGGAACACCGTTGGATCGAGGACGTTGGTGTCCTCGGCGGCGGCAAATCGCACCGGCGGCAACGGGTCGCCCGCAGGCACCGTCACGGGGCCGCTGAACACCACCCGCGTCGTCTGGCCGAGACCCCGGGCGCGTCGCACGGCCGGCACGGCCGGCATCGGCACCGGCCCCGGCAAACTCGCCGGGGGCGGCACCGTGTTCACCGCGTTCTCGGCCGGGTTGAGCGGCTTGAAAGGCGGCTGGGCGGCGTTGTACGAAGCCACGTAGCCAAACCCCAGCGAGGCGAGCACCTGCGGGGCGGCCGGGGCGGCGGGCCGCACGGTCAACGCGGGGTCGTTCATCGACAGCCAATGGGCGAGGGGAGCGTTCTCCGGCTGGTCCAGCGGGATGAGCACGACCTGCGCCGGCGGCGGGAGCTGCGTGCCCGTGGGCGTGTAGGCGACCTGGAACGCGTAAAAACTCGCCGCGTGCATCAGGAACGACCCCGCCAGCATCAGGACCAGCCACCAGCGCGAGCGGGCCCGCTGCTCCCACTGGAAGATGAGTCCGTCGCCCTCGTCTTCCCCGCCAGCCGCCGTGGATGCCGTTTCGTTCGCCATGGACGCACGGGCTACTGGCTCTGCGGCGGCGGCACGGTCGCCAGCGCCACGGTGTAATCCTGCCGGAGCGCCTGGTTCATCACGGCGACGACCGATTCGTACGGCGTGCCGCGGTCCGCGCGCAGGATGATCGAACGCGGCGAACCCCGGTACTCGGCGAGCCGCTGGCGGAGTCCTTCGAGGGTTACGGGTTCGTCCTGGTAGAAAATCCGCAGCGGCGGCCCCGGCTGGAGCGTCACCAGGCGGGCGTTGACCTGCGGCGGCAGGTTGAACGACGAAAAGGGCAAGGTTACGGCGATGCCCGGTTGGAGCACGAACGACGAACCCAGCAGGAAGAAAAATAGGAGCAGCAGCACGACGTTGACGGCCGCCACCAGACCCAGGGGCAGCGCGGAAACAGCGGCGGCGGTGCGGGTGAGTTTCACGGCGCGGGAACGTCGGCCGGGGAGGCGGACGCCGTCAAAGGCCAATCGGTGCCCCTACTCGCGGCCGGGCTTCTTTTTGCGGAATTCGGACATTGGCCCCGTGGACCCCGCCTCGGCGGACGCCGCGCCGAAGGGGATGATGCCGCCCGAGCCGCCACGATGGTCCATGAGGAGGTTGACGATCTCGATGCCCGTGCGCTCCATGTCGTGCAGCAGCGCGTTGACCCGCGAGGACAGGTAGCTGTAGGCCACGAACGCCGGGATCGCCACGACCAACCCGCCCGCCGTCGTCAGGAGGCTCTGGTAGACGCCGTTAGAAAGGGTGTTGGCCGTCACGTAGCCGCCCTGCGACGACACGGTGACGAACGCCGAGATCATGCCCGAGACTGTCCCGAGCAGGCCGATGAGCGGGGTGATCTGCGCGACCGTCGCCAGCAGGCGGAGGTTTCTTTCAAGGGAGGGAACTTCCAGTTGCCCGGCTTCCTGGACGATCTGCTTGAGGTCCGTGCGCGGGAGATCGTGGCGCATGATGGCCGCGACGATCACGCGGGCGACGGGTCCGGGCGTGGAGCGGCAGATGATCTGGGCCTCGGCGTAGCCGCCGCGGCGGATGAGGTTGGCGATGCCGCGCAGGAGATCCTCGACCGACACGGAGACGCGGCGCAGGTAGGTCAGCCGCTCGGCGAACACCCCGACCGCGACCACGCTGGCCGCGAGGATGACCCACATCAAGGGACCGCCTTTATCGACAAAATCTTTCATCAAGCGCCGTGGCGCGCCCTGTCGGTAGGACAATCCG
>CAXTOX010000038.1:21310-24164 GCA_964245885.1 uncultured Chthoniobacterales bacterium
AGTCTTTCATCAAGAGGCTGTGCTCGTTCCGGCCCTGCTGCGACAGAGGCGGAACGCGTCCGGGATTTGCCCGATCCCGGCAAAGCATCCCGCCAGGGTGCGGACGTGTCCAGCGGAAAATAAGGCGGCTGCACCGCGGGCGAAACCAATGCCGCTCGAACAGCACCGTCCACCTACACCGCCCCGGTGGGTGGACCCGGCCGGTCGCTGTCGACCTTCGTGCCGCCGCCGAACACCCGCTTGAAGAACCCCACCACGGCCACGACGCCGACGATGACGAATTTCTTCGCGGCCAACGCACCGGCGATGAGCCACTTGAGGCCGCCCACCTTTGCCAGCAGCAGCCCGCCGCCGATCAACCCGGCCAACGCGTACGGTGCCTTCTTGTCGGTCGAAGGGTTGAAATCGGCGTAGCGGTGACCCTGGTTGAAGTTGATGGTTGAGAGGATCTGCGGCGCGGCGTTGTTGATCTGTTCGAGCTGGTCCATGCCTGCGATGACGCTGATTTCCATTGCCCCGCGGCGACCCAGGATGCGGATGTCGTAGTTGAGCGAGTGCCGTTCGGTCCGATCCGATTTCAGTTCCTTGGCCCAGTACAGTTTCTTGGTGTCGCGGTCATAGTGCGGTGCCTGTGCCCAGCCGAGGACGTGCAGGGGGCTGTAGCCCTGCTTGACGCGCTCGGGGTTCACCCTTTCCTGCGCCTCTTTGACTTCTTGCAACAGCTTGTCGTAATCAGGCTCCTTGTCCTCGATGTAGCCGGCCTCCAAAAAGGAGATCGCCGCCGCCCAGGGTTGTTCCTCGCCGTCGGTGAATCCCTTGGGGATCAACATGCCGATGGTCCCTTCCGCCGCCCCGGGCGGATTGCCCCACAGGTCCACGAGCACCTTGCGGGTGTCCGTGGCGTCCAGGTAACGAAATTGCTCGGGGACGTTGAGGTCCGCGACACCCTCCTTGAGCGTGATCTTGCCCGTTTGCGGACGGAGGCTTTTGAGGATGCCGATGATTCGTTGCTCCTCGGGATCGGGCGTGGACTCCGGCGCGGGGCTCGCCGGAGCGATGGCGCGGACGGGGGATGCGATGGGCAGCAGGAGGGTGGCCAAGGCGAGCAGGCCTGCGACGACGCGAGGCGAAATCGGCATGAGGAGGGATCGTTTCATGAAAGTCACAAGGCAGGTGCATATGCATAACAGTCCCACGCCACGGACCGCAAGGCCGTTGATGGCCTTCCGGCGGTCCCCAGCGCAGAAATCCACTGGAAAACCGGCTTCCCGGGCGTATTTTCCGGCCATGATTACTCTCTTTGCACTAGTCCCGATGATGGTGGCGGCAGCCGGTTGGTCGCTGCTTTACCTGCTGTGCGGCGGAGGCTTTGGCGGGGCGATCCTCATCTTCATCGTGCTCAAGATGTTCGGCAAATAAGCCTGGCATCGAAGCCCCCGGCATGCCGACGACGGAGTGCGACCACTTACCATGATGGGAAGGAGCATCGCCGCCGTCGTCGCGGGGTTTTTGCTGGGCACCGTGCTGGCGCTCGGCGCGGAGTTCGCGATGCTCGTGCTCTTCCACCGCGAGCCTGTCAATGACTCGGACCGGGAGCCGACGCTGCTGGTCATTCTCCTGCTCACTACAAACGCGTCCGCGGCGGCGGGCGGTTATTTCGCCGGCTGGGTCGCCATCCGCCGGGCGCTGGTCCACGCGGTCGTGCTCGGAGGCCTTGGCCTGCTGATCATGGTCGGCCTCACGATCACCTACTGGATCAACGAGCCGTTCTGGTACCACGTTTACTCGCTGGCGTTCATCCTGCCCGCCACCGCCACCGGCGGCTGGCTGTACGCACGCCAGCGAGCGGTTGCGTAGAACGTGGCCGTCCTGTATTTTAGCTTTCAGGCATTCCCGGACAGGGAGGGGCTAGTTCGTGGGCGCGGGTCGCTTTGCTTCGGGCAAGGACGTGCCGATTGTCCAGGTCCCCGCTGGCCGGGCCGATCTATTTTCCTTAAATGGCTACCGTCAAACGTGATTATTACGAAATCCTCAGCGTCCAGCGCAACGCGAACGGGGACGAATTGAAGAAGTCCTACCGCCGGCTGGCCGTGCAGTACCACCCGGACAAAAACCCCGGTGATCCGAAGGCCGAGGAGAAGTTCAAGGAACTCGGTGAGGCGTACGACATCCTCAACGACCCCGACAAGCGCGCCGCGTACGACCGCTACGGCCACGCGGCGTTCGCGCAAGGCACGGCTGGCGCGGGTCGCGGTCAGGCGGGCGGCGGCATCGATCCCTTCGACCTGTTCCGCGAGGTGTTCGGCGCGGGCGGGGGGGGCGGTGACGGCGGGGCGGGCGGGATTTTTGAACAGTTCTTCGGCGGTGGGACTGGCGGACGCGGCGGCGACCGCGAGGGGCGTCAGCGCGGCTCCGACCTGCGTTACGACCTGCAAGTCTCCCTCGAAGAAGCCGCCGCCGGCGTCGAGAAAGAAATCGAGATCAGCAAAAACGCCACCTGCGACGTGTGCAGCGGCACGGGGGCCGAGGCGGGCAGCCAAGCCGTGACGTGCCGCACCTGCCAGGGACGTGGACAGGTGATCACCTCGCGTGGGTTCTTCCAGGTGTCGCAAACGTGCCCGCGCTGTAAGGGCACGGGTTCGCTCATCGAGAACCCCTGCAAGAAGTGCCGCGGCGAGGGCCGTACCGAGCAGACGAGCAAGATCAAGCTCAAGATCCCCGCCGGGATCGACGATGGCGTGCGGCTGCGCTCCACGCGCAACGGCGAGGCGGGCGTCCGCGGCGGTCCGGCGGGCGACCTGTACGTGGTCGTGCACGTCGCCGAACACGCGGTGTTCCAGCGCGCGGAGGACAA
>CAXTOX010000038.1:24174-24450 GCA_964245885.1 uncultured Chthoniobacterales bacterium
TACTGCGAGGTGCCGATCTCGTTCATGACGGCGGCCTTGGGCGGCGAAATCCAGGTGCCGACGCTGGAGGGGCAGGCGTCGCTGAAGATCCCTTCCGGCACGCAGAGCAACACGATGTTCAAGCTGCGCCAGCGCGGCATGCCCGATATGAACACCAAGGTGCGCGGCGATCTGTTGACGCGCGTGATGGTCGAGGTGCCCACCAAGCTCAACGCCGAGCAGCGGCAGAAGCTGGAGGAGTTCGCGGCGCTGTGCGGCGAGGAGAATTCGCCCATT
>CAXTOX010000038.1:24460-31226 GCA_964245885.1 uncultured Chthoniobacterales bacterium
TTCACAAGAGTTTCTTCGATAAGGCGAAGGAATTTTTCCGGTAAACGCAAAATCCGGAATGATTCAGATAATGCCGCACGAAGAAGAGGAAACCTGCCCAAGGTGCGGCGCCGTGCATATGATCTGTGTCGAGATGCACACAGAGTTCAATAATGGAGACGTGCGCTGCCTCGTCTGTGATGGGTTGCTCTTTGGCTGGAGTGGGCCGCGCCGCCAAACAGTCAGATTGAAAGAAGCCGCCGCGCGCGAGTAACTCAAATCAGGGCACCACTAATAACCACCACTCGGTCCTGATAGGTTTGTCCACCGTGCATCGCTTCTACATCCCACCCGCCGCGTGGAACCCTGACGCCCTCACCCTCGACGAGGGCGAGTCGCACCACGCGCTCAACGTCCTGCGCCTCCAGCCCGGCGAGAAAATCGCCGTCTTCAATGGCCAGGGCACCGAGGCCACCGCGACTATTGCGCCAGAGTCTACCAAGCGCGCCGTCCGCCTGACGGTCGTGCACCGCGCCAAGACGCCGCCGTTGCCTTGTCGCATCACGCTCGCGCAGGCTGTTCCCAAAGGCAAAAACATGGACCTCATCGTCCAGAAGGCCACCGAACTCGGCGCGGCCGAAATCGCCCCGCTCCTCTCCGAACGCACCGTCTCCAAGGTCGAGGACGACGAGAGCGCCGCCGCCAAACAGGCCAAGTGGCAGGGCACGGTGATCGAGGCCGCCAAGCAGTGCGGTCAGAACTGGCTGCCGACCGTCGCCGCGCCGCAAACGCCCAAGGAGTTCTTCGCTGGACAGCGGCCGGGATCGTTCGACCTGATGCTGATTGCCTCGCTCCAGCATGATTCGCGGCACCTGCGCACGTACCTGGAGGAACACGGCGGCAGACCAAAAAGCGCGTTGATCCTCGTCGGCCCGGAGGGAGACTTCACCCCGGCGGAGATCGCGCTCGCCAAGAGCGCCGGCTGCCGGCCGATTACGCTCGGCCCCATCGTGCTGCGCACGGAGACGGCGGCGATCTATTGCCTGAGCGTATTGTCGTACGAGTTGCAGGCGGGCTGATGGCGGTTTCCGGCGGACCAGAATTTGTCCACAGATTTCGCAGATTTACACAGATTGGAAGAAGGGCGGGGCAATCCGGAAGGACTACCTTCACCCTTTCTACTACAGCGTTTTCCGGTTGCTCGTCCGGTCCCAGCCCCGGCAGGGGCGCAAGCATTTAGCCCACGGCGTCAGCCGTGGGAAAGGTGGCCCAGCAGCGTCCAAGCCCCGGCAGGGGCGCAAGCAAAGACGTGGGCCAGGGCGGGCCACCGGGCGAGTGTTCTTGCGCCCCTGCCGGGGCTTGGACGTGGGGCGTGCTGGTTCCCCACGGCTCACGCCGTGGGCTAAGTTCTTGCGCCCCTGCGGGGGCTGGGAACTCTCACAGGCAAACGGAAAACGCTGTAATCTGCGTAAATCTGCGAAATCTGTGGACAAATTCCGCGCTCCTCATCTCTTATGCCGAACCCATCCTTCGACCGTGTCGGGGTTGTGGACATGATCCATCCCATCATTCCCTACCTGGGGGCTTACGCGTTGCTAAACGCGTTTGCCGTGCCGGTTCCGGCCGGAGGGGTTTGAAGTTTCCGTTTCTGCGGGCGGCTGCGAACATGCTTTCGATTCGCCTCCGGAAAAGAAAACAGCCTGACCGGCCCAGCGGTGAAATATCCCCCCGAATTTCCAGCGCGCTACCCTCCGGTCAGGCTGCTCTTTGATTGTTCCCCCGTCCGTGTTTCGCACGGACGGATAAGGTTATAGCAATCGGTATGCTCAAGCTGGAGGTTGCGCTGCTGTTTAGAAAAAATTACGGTGTATATCATTTGGGTTGAGTATTTTATGAAACGCAAAGTCTTTTTAGTTCTGATTGCTTTCCATACTAGCTAGTCCTCCGAAGTGGTCGATTTTGCCCATCTAGGACAAGGTGATGGATAAACTTAGACTCTGCGGCTGTCTGCCTGCATATTCACTGAGTCGGCTGACGGCGCGCATCCAAGTCTACGACAGCCAGAAAATCACCGGCGATTTCGAGCGCGTGCCGCGGAGTGGCGGCGCATGGCGGCGCACGATGTGCCGTGAAGAGTGATGGTAAGGGGGATAGAAGCCGCGCGCTGACGGGTTGCCCACAACCCACAACCCCTCCACAACTCACCTCTCGCCTCTCACGGCGTTTCTGCGTAGAGTCGGCGTCATCCACCCGATGAGTGACCGAGCGACCATCTTCCCCGGCGAACGCGACGAACAGGGCAGCTTCGACCGCCAGCCCGACGCGTTCCGCGCGTGGGTCACGACCGATGGCAGTTCGCCGTACCCCGCCGTGCCGGGCCGCTACCATCTTTACGTCTCGCTCGCCTGTCCGTGGGCGCACCGCATCGTCATCCTGCGGCGGCTCAAACGGCTGGAAAACGTCGTCGGCATGACCGTCGTCGATCCCCTGCGCAACGACGAGGACGGCTGGGCGTTCACCGACGGTCCCGGCCACTCCCGCGACCCGGTCAACGGTTTCCGCTTCCTGAAGGAAGCCTATCTCGCCACCGACCCCGGCTTCCGGGGCCGCGTGACGGTTCCGGTGCTCTGGGACAAGGAAACGGGCCGGATCGTCAGCAACTCCGACGACGACCTGCTGCGGATGTTCAACGCGGCCTTCGACGACTGCGGCGGCGACCGCACGGTGGATTTTTACCCCGCAGCGTTGCGCGCCGACATCGACCGGCTCAACGCCGCCCTGTACGACGAGGTCAACGACGGCGTGTACCGCACGGGCTTCGCGGACCAGCAGGCGGACTACGAGCGGCACGTCTTCATTCTGTTCAACGCTCTGGATCAGCTCGACGCGCGGTTGGCGTCCCGGCGCTACCTGCACGGGCCGGCGATCACGGAGAGCGACTGGCGGCTGTTCGTGACCCTGGTGCGCTTCGACGCGGTGTACGTGGGCCACTTCAAGTGCAACCTGCGGCGCATCGCCGATTACCCGAACTTGTCCGGGTACCTGCGCGACCTCCACCAAATTCCCGGCGTCGCGGACACGGTGAACATGGACCACATCAAGCGCCATTACTACATGACGCATCCGGACATCAACCCGACGCGCATCGTGCCCGCCGGACCGGTGCAGGATCTCGCACGACCGCACGGGAGGGAGTCCCTTGGCTAGGTCGGCGGCGCTGCCCACCACGCTGCTGATGCTTTTTTGGGTCTGTACGGCGCGGACCGAGATGGAGCCAGAGGCCGTCGGTATCCTGGACCGCATGTTCAAGGCCTACGCCGCGGCCCCGGCGTTTGCCTGCGAGGGAAGTTGCGACGACCACGAGGAAGGCTCGTCGCTGCCGCCGGACCACCGCACGGTCAGCGTGCGCTTCGTGCGACCCGACCGCTTCCGGCTCGCTTGGACGCAAAAGGATTTCCATGGGAAAAGCGGCACGAGCGTGATCTTCACCCAGCACGGGCAGGTTCTCTTCCGTGAGCAGGGCCAGGCCGGCGATGCGGAAGTCGAGCCGTCGCTGGCGCAGGCGATCAGCGCTTGCGCGGGGATCTCGCTGGGGTTGTCCTACCTCGTGCCCGCGTTGCTGCTGGAAGATCCCGGTTACCTGAACTTCGTCGAACTGTGCCAGGAGGCCGACGCCAACAGCGAGGACGGGCGGCCGTGTTGGAAGCTGTCCGGCAAAACGTCCGACGGTGCGCGGTGGACACTGCTCATCGACCGCGAAACTTGCGCGTTGCGCGAGGCGACGGAGGTCAACGTGCTCGCGTCCGCTGCAGCTAATGACCACCCGGAAACCGCCAACACGCCCCCGCCGCGTGCCATCCACACGCAGTATCGGTTCACCAACATCCAGTTCGCGGGTTCCTGGCCGGACAGCGTCTTCGCCGACAACGCACCCGCCGGGAAGAAAAAACGCTGACGCCGCCCTCGCTTTTCTTCTTCTGGACTTTTGCATTTTGCATTTTGCATTTCTTTATGATCCGGCTCGAAAATCTCAGCAAGAACTTCAGCGGCAAACCCGCGCTTGAACCGCTCACGCTGGAGATCCCGACCGGCGAGGTTTTCGGCCTGCTCGGGCACAACGGCGCGGGTAAGAGCACGACGTTCGTCCTCATCTTGGGTCAGCTCAAGCCGACGGGCGGCAAAGCGTTCGTGCGCGGGGTGTCGGTGCAGCGGGATCGTTCGGCGGCCCTGCAACGGGTCGGCGCGATTTTTGAAACGCCCGCGTTCTACGACTATCTGAGCGGCTGGCGCAACCTGTCGATCTTCACCGCGCTCTCACGCTGGCTTCCGCGCGAGGAAATGATGGCAACGGTCCGGTTCGTGGGCCTGGAAAAACGCATCCGCGATCCCGTGCGCGTGTACAGCCACGGCATGCGCTAACGGCTCGCTCTCGCGCAAGCCCTGTTGCCCCGGCCGGACCTCGTGCTGCTCGACGAACCCGCCGAAGGGCTGGACCCGCAGGGCATCCGCGAACTGCGCGAACTCATCCTCCAGCTCAACCGCGAGCACGGCATGACCATCGTGCTGTCCTCGTACCTGCTCTCCGAGGTCCAGCAAATCTGTAGCCGCATCGCCATTCTCAACAAAGGCCGCCTCGTCTTCCAGGGACGCTGGGAGGAACTCGCCCGGGACCAGGCTCGCTACCGGCTGGACGTGGACGATTGGACCCACGCGGCGGCCATGGTGGCAGCCGGCGGTGCGAGCCTCGATCTGGAAACAAAGATCGTCTCCCTGCCCTCGGTGGCCGCCGATGCGGCCGACCTGGTCGCGGCCCTGGTCGGCGCAGGCGTGCGCGTGCGCGCGGTCGAACCCGTCCGGCAAAACCTGGAAGATGTCTACCTCCAAACCATCGGCGAGGAAGCAGCCCCGACCCGCCAGACATCACCAGCGGCCAACTGACGATCACCAGCCTACCCGATGGAACCGCTCTTCTTCCTGCAATTCCGGCACGAGCTGACCAAAATGTTCGCCCGCAAACGCACCTATCTCGGGTTTGGGCGCGTTCCTGGCGTTGGAAGGACTGATCCTGTTTTGCCTGAACCGTCCGGGACCAAAGAAGGCGTTTCAGCACATGGTCGAGAGCAACGGCTTCGGCTTTGACCGATATTTTTCGGGGCTTACGCTCGGGTTCATGATTTTGTACTGGACCTCGCTGCTGATGGGAGGGTTGTTCCTGGCGCTGGTGGCCGGCGACGTGGTGAGCAAGGAAGTGGAGGAAGGAACCATGCGTATGATGCTCTGCCGGCCGGTGTCGCGTGTGCGCATCGGGTTGCTGAAGTATTTTTCCTGCGTCGCCTACACGTTCGTGCTGGTGTTCTTCATCGGGCTATCGGCCCTGGCGGCCGGCGTGGCATGCCGGGGGTGGGGCGGGTTGTTCGCGTTTGCGCCGCTGGAGCGGGTGATGGCGCTGTACGAGCCTAACCCGGGGTTAGCGCGCTACCTGGGCGGTCTGGTGCTGCTGGGTTGCAGCCTGACGACCATCGCCAGCCTAGGGTTCCTGCTGTCGTGCCTGAAGATGAAACCGGCGGCGACCACCATCGTGACGATATCGGTGATCTTTGCCGACAACATCTTTTGCAACCTGCCGTTTTTCGAGGATCTGAAGCCGTACTTCATCACCGCGCATTTGGCGACGTGGATCAACGCGTTCCACAACCACATCCCGTGGCGGGACGTGGCCGGCGACCTCACGTACCTGGGCGCGGTGGACGCGACGTTCCTGATCGTGGGGATCGTGGTGTTCGCTCAGCGGGATTTCAAGGCCTGAACGGTTTTCGCCGGCGGTGCCGGGGCCGGGGCAGGCTGGCATTCCGGGCACCAGCAGGTGGTCCGGCCACCGACGGTGGCGCGCGCAAGATCGGTCCGGCAGCGCGGGCACGCGCCGCCGGCTTCCCAACGGTGGGCGAAGAGCCAGCTCTTCGGGTAAGTCCAGTCGTCGCTGATGATGCGCACGGCGGTGCGACTGACCCAGCGGACTGTTTCCCAGAGACGTTGGACCTGGTCGGGTTCGAGCGCACCGGCGGGAACGGAGGGGGAAACGCGGGCGCGCCAGAGGATTTCGTCGGCCATCCAATTGCCAACGCCCGGGAAATGTTCCTGCATGAGGAGCACGGCCTTGAGCGGGGTGCGGCGGCGGCGTTCGAGGAAGCGGGTGAGGTTCTTCAAGGTAAATTCCTTGGAGAGAACGCTTGGAGCCAGCGAGGACCACCAGGCGGGAGGCTCCGCCCCCTGGTGCAGCCGGACGCGGCCGAAGTGGCGCTTGTCCTCGAAGACGAGGGCGCGGGCCTCCTGGCGGAGGATCAGGTGGTCATGCTTGCGGGGAAGGTAATCGGGTTGCTCCTCGCGGCGGAGTTCGCCGCTCATGCCAAGATGAATCCCGAGCCAGAGACCCCCGGAAAACCGGAAAAGCATCTGTTTGCCGCTGGCTTGGGAGGCAAGAAGTTCTTTGCCGGGTAAGAGCGATTGGATCACCGCAGTGTCGGTGTCACGAAAAACCCGGATTTCCGGTCGTGCAAGGTGCACGCCGAGAATGGTCTGACCGATCCCTGGATCCCACTGGCGGCGGCTGTGTTCGACTTCGGCAAGTTCGGGCATGGATTCGTGGAAGGAAGGTGTTGGAGTCAAAAGTAGACGATTTCGTTGCGCAGACCAACAGGCGCGGCTATAATTTTCGGCTCCCAGAATAAACATCACGCCAGGGTAGCTCAGCGGTAGAGCAGGGGACTCATAAGCCCTTGGTCGGGAGTTC
>CAXTOX010000039.1:0-1593 GCA_964245885.1 uncultured Chthoniobacterales bacterium
AGGGGCACACGGAGATTTATCGCGGCAGCGAGTACACGGTGGACTTCCTGCCCAAGGTCAAATTCGAGATCGTGCTGGAGGACGACCGGGTGCAACGCACCGTCGACGCCATCGTGCGCGCGGCCAAGACCGGCAAGATCGGCGACGGCAAGGTGTTCGTTTACCCGGTGGAAGAAGTCATCCGCATTCGCACCGAGGAGCGCGGGGTCGAGGCGATCTGATTCTGTTGCAGACGGGGCTTGGCAGTCTGCCTGCCCCCCGCTAGACAAGCGGGCGTGAACTACCTCCACGTCCTCTTGCTCGCCATCATCCAGGGACTCTGCGAACTGCTGCCGGTCTCCAGCTCGGCGCACGTCATCGTCGCCGAAAAACTGCTGGGCCTCGATCCTTCCAAGCCGGAGATGACGTTTCTGCTCGTCATGCTCCACACCGGCACGATGTTCGCGGTGATCCTCTATTTCTGGAAGCAGTGGCGGCGGGATTATTTTTCCTCGTCCGCCGCGCTGGTGGAAACCTGCAAGCAGGTTGTCATCGCCACGGCCGCAACCGGCATCGTCGGTTTCGGGCTGCAAAAGTTGATCGAGAAGGTGGCCCTGCGCGAACACCCCAACGCCCAGATCGAGGACATCTTCGGTAACCTGTGGCTGATCGCGGGCGCGCTCGCGGCGGTGGGTGTCCTGATCCTGGCCGCAGGCAAGGGCCGCGGCGAGCGGACGGATGCGGTCGACCTGGCTCCCACGACGGCGGCAGGCGGTGGACTCGGCGCGGGACAAGCCGCCGTGATCGGCGTGGTGCAAGGGTTGTGCCTGCCCTTCCGCGGGTTTTCGCGCTCGGGGGCGACGATCTCGACGGGCATGCTCGCCGGGGTGGCGCGGCAGGCGGCCGAACGGTTTAGCTTCGCGCTGGCGGTGGTGCTGACGCCGGTGGTCATCGCACGCGAGGCGTTGCGCCTCTTCAAGCCGAAGCCGGGCATGGAAGGGCTGCCGCACGGCGAGATCGCTCATCTCGCCACGCCCGGGCTGGTGGGCATGGTGTTCAGCTTCCTGGCGGGTTTGGTGGCGTTGCGCTGGCTGTCGCAGTGGCTTGAAACGGGCCGCTGGCAGTGGTTCGGCGTTTATTGCCTCGTGGCCGCGGGAATCGTGTTCTTCCTCGCCACCCGCGGGTATTGATCAGAACTCGACCCGCCCGCCATCGGCCATCGCCGCGATCTCGCCGCTCCCGGGGAGCATCTGGCGGCCGAGCGCGCAGATCTCGTCGGCGCGGGCGGCGAACTCCCCCGTGAGGTGCGTCAGGCAGATCCGTCGCACCGGCTTGTCGGCGAGGAACGCGAAGAGTTCTTCCGGCTCGAAGTGCGACATCTCGCAGACCAGGAGATCGCAAGGCCGGTCGAACATCGGCGTCATGTCCTCCGGGCGGCCGAGGTCGGCGGAGTAGATGAGGCGCCGGCCGCTTTCCGGCCAGTCGAACACCAGGCTGTAAGCCAGGAACCGGTCCGCCGCCGCCGGGGCGATCACCGCGCGCAGACCGTCGAGGTGCGTGGTCGGGTTCACCGAAACCCGCATCCGGCCCCCGTCGACGGTCGCCGCGCGCGTG
>CAXTOX010000039.1:1603-9935 GCA_964245885.1 uncultured Chthoniobacterales bacterium
TGCCGCCCGGGATCGCGTCGGGCGCGGTGACGTAGAGGAGCGGACCCTGCCCCCGGAACAGCGTGCGCAGGACGCCGTCGACGGTCGCCGCGCGCGTGGGGAGGGTTTCCCAAGGATGGTACTCCACGGCGAAGCCGACGAGCTTCTCCGGCAGGTACACCGCTTCCAGCCAGGTGCGGATGGGGTTGACCAGTTCCGCCGGGAGATAGAGCGGCAGCGGCTCGGAACGTCCTTCGAGCCACGCGCCCTGGATGATCATCGGCAGGCCCGAGAGGTGGTCTGAATGCCCGTGGCTGATAAAAACGGCGTCCAGCGACCGGTACGGGATTCCCATGGCTTTCAGCCGCTGGCTGCACGGCTCGCCGGCGTCCAGCAGCCAGCGCCGCCCGCCGGACTCCAGCAGGATCGACGAATGGAACCGGTCGGCCATCGGGATGCCGCAGGCGGTGCCGAGAAACGTCAATGCTTCCATGGAGAGAAGTCCGGTGTGCGCAGGCTAACGCTTGCGCGAAGCGGAGGGCAACCACTAATTACCAGGGAAAAAAGGACGGCGGCATCGTAGAAAACCCTTGCTAGTGTCTGGCTTCCCCTCTAAGGACCCGTCCGATGCGACCGATCCCCCCGCGTGCGTGGCTGGCCGGCTTCCTCGTTGCCGCTGCCTGGCTCGTCCTGTCTTCCGCCAGAGTCTTGTTGAGCCAGCAGCCGGTCGAGGTTCCGGACCTGCTGGTCAACCTCCGGCTGGCGGACGGCTTCGACTTCCCCGTGGGCAAGCCGGATGCGGTCGGGTATCACAAGGCGCGGGGCATGAAGCCCAACGGCCACCTCGGCGACGACTGGGACGGCGACCGCGGCGGCGGCACCGACCTGGGCGACCCGGTGTACGCCGCCGGGTCGGGGGTCGTGGTGCTCGCCGACAACATGCACATGGGCTGGGGAAACGTGGTTATGATCCGCCACTGCTTCCGCGAGCCGCAGGAGGGTGGGGCGATCCGGACCGTGGACAGTCTGTACGGCCACGTGGATACGATGCTCGTCCAAGTCGGGCAGACGGTTACGCGCGGGCAGCAGATCGCCACGATCGGCACGGCGTTCGGACTCTACGAAGCGCACCTGCACTTCGAGGTCCGCAAGAACATCAACATCGGCATGTACCGCTCGCAGTTCGCGCGCGATTTCACCAACTACTACGATCCGACGGAGTTCGTGACGACCCATCGCCAGCTCCCGACCGGGTTCAATGCGACCCTGGCGGTCCACACGTTTGTCCCCACGCCGAAGACGGGCCTGCTGGCGGCGGACGGTGCGTATGAACTAGGTATCAACCACGCTCCGGCGCAGGTGGCCGAAATGGAATCCGCCCGCCTGAAAACCTCCGCCCTCACCGTCAAGCCGCACAAAAGTTCTTCTGAAAAGCCGGGCGAGGGGTTCAAAGTGGATCGCTACAGCGACGAACGATCTCCCAAGGACAAGCCGCGATAGTCTGTCAGATATGATAAATCATTCCTGCGAAAATTGTCTGCCTACACTGTTGGGAAAGTTTCTCGCAGCCATGAGAGTGCTTTGTCGTAGCTGCACCGTTGCAGACAGTGAGCAAGCTGCGCGTCAACCGGGGCGGGAAGCTTTCGCTGAAGCTCGGTGATGCGCTCGGAAGCTGCCTGTAGTTGGCGGAGGTGTTCCTGCGGATCGCGTTCGTACGCGGCGCGGTCGCCGATGACGGCGAGGCGTTGCCGCAGGGCGTCGGCGAGTTCGTGGTAGATCGTGGTGGGAGCAGCCGAGATGTTCATGGAGAGCCGGTTTGCCGGGGCACTATTTACGCTTGAAGCTTTCCCCGGAACGTTTTCTCGGTAACATACCGTCCCAAGGGAGCAAAGGAAAGGGAACCATGCCGCCGCAAGCCGATGACGCCAGAACTCCGTTTGATCGCGTCATCCTGGTGGTGGACGACGATGTGGATGTGCTCCGCTTCCTGCGGGAGACGCTCGTGGCTTTCGCCGACTGCCGTGTGGACACTTCGCCCAGCGCGGAATACGCCTTCGAGCTTTCCATTCGCAAGACCTACGACTTGTTCCTGTTCGATTTTTCCATGCCGGCGATGGATGGCGCGGTGCTCTACAACATGATCCGCAAGGTCCATGAATTCGGGGGACTTTCGCCCGCCCGCCCGCTGCCTCCGCTGATCCTGATGTCCGGGCACGGCGATCAGCAACGCGCCCGCGAACTCCTCGCCGAACCCGGCGTGCGGGGACTGCTGCCCAAGCCGTTCAGCATCGACCGCTTGCTCTCCAAGCTCGAAGCCTGCCTTCCGGGCGTGACCCGGCGGCCGGTGTGACCGTTTCCCACCCGCAAAGATGTTCCTCTCCCCGGTCCCAGGACGCGTCCGCGTGAAGATTTGCGGTGTGACCCATCCCGACGACGCCGCCGCCGCCGTGACGCTGGGAGTGGACGCCCTCGGATTGAATTTCTACGCCGGTTCCCCACGCTGTCTGGACCCCGAGCGCGACGGCGCGTGGATCCGGGAACTCGCCGGAGTCGTCGCGCGCGTCGCCGTGCTCGTCAATCCGCAGCGCGAGGAGATCGAACGGCTCTTTGCCGGGAGGCTGGTGGACGCCGTTCAACTCCACGGCGACGAGGATGCGGCGTTTTGCCGCTCGCTCGCGCAGGCGCAGATTCCTTTCGCCAAGGCCCTCCGGGTACGTGGCGCGGAGAGCTTGCGGCCCGCCGGGACCTTCCAAACCTCTTGGATCGTGCTCGATGCCTACGATCCCAAGGCTTACGGAGGCACCGGTCAAACGACGGATTGGACGCTCGCCGCGCAGGCCGTGCGGGAAGGGGAGGCGGCCGGCTACCGGGTCATCTTGTCCGGTGGGTTGCACCCCGGCAACGTGGCGCAGGCCGTTTGTGCGGTGCGCCCTTTCGCCGTGGATGTCGCGAGCGGGGTTGAGAAACCCGACGACCGGCGGCGCAAGGATCGGGGGCGGATGGAGGCGTTTCTCTCTGAAGTCCAATCCGCGAGCGGTGCATAATCGCGCAGAAAGGGTCATTTGGCGGTGCCAAGCCGCCAGAATCAGGGAAATTTCTCCAAGAAAAGGCGTTTTACAGAGAGAAGTGGCATGGGGCTGGTTCGGATCCTGCTTGGGCAGGGTTCATCATCCAGCCGCCCTTCATTCCATGATTCATCACCGAAACCGTCCTGTTGTCTGTTCCCTGCTGTTGTTGGCAGGGTCCACTAGCCTCGGCGTCGCGCAGGCTCCGCTGCTGCCCCCAGCCGCCCATTCCATGTCGCTCGGCGAAGTCGCGCAGGCCGCGCCCATCGCGCCGCCGACCGCCACCGTGCCGCCGGTCGCCCCGGTGGCGCCCGACGCGACCCCGGCCCCGCTAGATCCGAGCATGCCCGCGCCGATCGCGCCGCCGCCGGTGACCACGGCTCCGGGCGCGACGGCTCCCGGTGCGGTGGTCCCTCCTGCCACTGACGTGGCCGCCCCGGTCAACAACACGAACGCCGGCGGTGCGCGGCCGCGCGAGTTCCAAGGTGACGACGTGGGCCAGGTGCTGCGCTTGCTCGCCCGGCAGGCCAAGATCAGCCTCATCGTCAGCCCGCAGATCGTCGGCACGATCAACATGCGCCTCGAAGACGTGACCGCGCTCCAGGCCATCGAGGTCATCTGCCAGGCGCAAGGCTACGACTTCAGCCAGACGAACAACGTCTACTACGTCAAGACGCCCGCCGAGAAAGCGGCGGAGCCAACGAAGGCGGACTTCTACACGTTCAGCTACGCGCGCGCGTCGGCGGTGGTGCCGCTGTTGACCAGCCAGCTCAAGAGCAAGGCCGCCGCCCCGCAGGTGGACGAGCGCACGAACACCGTCTTCTACCAGGAAGCCAAGTCCAACGTCGGCGCGATCCATGATTTCCTCGCCCGCGTGGACAAGCCCACCCGGCAGGTGATGATCGAAGCACGCCTCGTCGAAGTGAACTCGAACCCGACCCAGAGCTACGGCGTCAACTGGGGCGGCGTGTTCGGCAGCAGCACCTCGCCCAAGACGTTCCGCTATGGCGGTTCTTCGATTGTTTCTGGAGGACCGACGACGGTTACCAGCGGCACCGCCGGCAGCTCGTCCACGCAAACGATCACGCCCGCGACGGTGACGACTAGCAGCAATGGCACCCTCGTGCCGACGGATTTCCTGCGCGGCAACGCGTTGAACTCGGGCATTGCCGGTTCGCTCGGCCAGGCGCTCAGCGGCCAGGTAGCCATCCTGGACATTCCGTCCTTCTCGGCCACGTTGCGCTTTCTCAACGAGGATTCCGACGCGGAGTTCCTCGCCAATCCGCGCATCGTGACCGCCGACAATCTGGAGGCCACCATCAAGATCGTCCGCAATCAGCCCGTGCCGCAGCTCAACTTCAACGAGCAGACAGCGACGGCCGTCTTCGGCGGGTTCCAGGACAAGCTCTACGGCAACACGCTGGTGGTGAAGCCTTCGATCAACAAGGACAACTTCGTCACCCTGTCCGTCAAACCCGAGATCAGCAACCGCGTGGGCGACCAGACCTTTAACTTCGCCGGTGCTTCGGTGAGCAGCCCGATCATCGACACCCGCACGCTGGAAGCCAACGTGCTCATCAAGAGCGGCTGCACGCTGGCCATCGGCGGGTTGCTGCAAGACCAGACGAGCAAGTCCACGACGAAGGTGCCGATCCTCGGCGACATCCCGGTGGTCGGTTACCTGTTCCAGGAACATCTCAACACCCGCTCGAAGCGGAACCTGCTCATCTTCGTGACGCCGACCATCGTCAACCAGCAGTTCGGCACCGGGTTGGAAGACCAGATCACCGGTTTGAAGAACGCCAACACCCGGACCGACACGGCCGACATCAACGGCTGGCGCAACAACGCCAAGGGAGCGATTCGCCTGAAGAAAACCCCTGACCACCAGTTGGCCGGTGAGTATCCCGCGCCGGGGAACTGTAACCAGCAGGTGAGCTTCAAGGACAACGCTCCCGCCCGCGACCAGTAATCCATCCGCGAGCGGCCGACCGCGCACTCACACAACAAGCCCGAAGTTCCCGCCCGCGCGCTCACCCGAGCAAGCGGCGAGGAGCTTCGGGCTTCCGCGTTTTTGGAAGGGGTTGAAACTGCTTCTCGCCACCCGGCGACTGTCTGCTTAAGCTGCCGGCATGAACGAGTACCACGTGGCAGCGCTCGCGGGCGACGGCATTGGCCCGGAGGTGATGACCGAGGCGTTGCACGTCCTCCACGCGGTGCAGGAAAAAGGCTCGTTCAAGCTCCATCTTACCGGTGCGCGGGTGGGTGGCGCGGCCATCGACCACGACGGCACCGCGCTGCCGCCCGCGACGCTCGAACTCTGCGAGAAATCGGACGCGATCCTCTTCGGCAGCGTCGGCGGGCCGAAGTGGGAGACGCTGCCACCCGCGCAGCAGCCCGAACGCGCCGCGCTGCTGCCGTTGCGCAAGCACTTCGGGCTTTTCGCCAACCTGCGGCCGTCGGTGTGCTATCCCGCGCTCACCCACGCGTCGCCGCTGCGGCCGGACCTCGTGGCAGGAGGCTTCGACATCCTGTGCGTGCGTGAACTGACCGGCGGCCTGTACTTCGGCCAGCCGAAGTACACCGACCTCACGGCGGACGATCCGGTGGCCGTCGACACCATGGTGTACCGGCGCAGCGAGATCGAGCGGGTGGCGCGGCTGGCGTTCGAGGCGGCGCGGGGCCGCAAGGGGAAGCTCGCATCCGTGGACAAGGCCAACGTGCTCGAAAACGGCGTGCTCTGGCGGCGGACGCTGACCGAGATCGCGCGGGATTATCCCGAGGTGGAGCTTTCCCATCTCTACGTGGACAACGCCGCGATGCAGTTGATCCGCCGCCCGCGCGAATTCGATGTTCTCCTGGCCGAAAACCTGTTCGGAGACATCCTCAGCGACGAACTGGCGATGCTCACGGGTTCCCTGGGCATGCTGCCGAGCGCGAGCCTCGGCGCGGCCGGGGCGGGTCGGAGGTTCGGGTTGTACGAGCCGAGCGGAGGCAGCGCGCCGGACATCGCCGGGCGGGGAATCGCCAATCCCATCGCGCAAATCCTCT
This sequence comes from uncultured Chthoniobacterales bacterium, assembly GCA_964245885.1. Taxonomy (GTDB): domain Bacteria; phylum Verrucomicrobiota; class Verrucomicrobiia; order Chthoniobacterales; family SZAS-18; genus CAHJWO01. The sequence goes on from CAXTOX010000039.1 coordinate 7,699, forward strand.
CGGCGGCGCTGATGCTGCGGCATTCCCTAGGTGAGGAAGAGGCGGCGCGCTCGGTCGAGGACGCGGTGCGCGGGGTGATCGACGATGGCCTCCGTACAGCCGACATCTTCGCGGGCGAGGGCCGTAAGGTCGGTACGAAAGAGATGGGTGCGGCTGTGGTCGAGAGGATCCAACGATGAGCGACGAGACGACGGTCAAGGCAGTGGACGAACCGCGCGCATTGCCCGCCAAAACCAGGTTCTTCCATTCCCCCCGGTGGTTAAAATTTCGCCGCGGCTTCAAGGAACTATTGATCGTTTTCTCCGGAGTTTACGCCGCCTTCATTCTCAACCGTGCGGACTCGGATCGGCGTGACACCCGGCGGCGGGTGCAAATCCTCGACGCGTTGGAGCGGGAAGTCCGCGCCAAGGTGGATGATCTGAAGCCTGAAGTTGACAACGGCGCGGTGGAACTCGCGGAGTTCGACCGCCGCTTGGCGGCGGGCGAGATGCCGTCGCTGGCCATCCAATACAGCAACGCCAGCTACAATCCGAACGGTGATGCCACCCTGTTGCAGGCCGGTGGGCTGGAACTGGTCGACGTGCAAACCCTCGAACTGCTCCGGAAGGTCAGCGCCTTGGAACGCACGGTGAGCGCCATCACCCACGACCAGTTCGAGATGGAACTGACCATTTTAGGAATGCACGAAGGCGGGGAGTTCTACGATCCGGCAACCCGGCAGTTGAAGAGCCATTACCGATGGTACCCGGTGGTGTTGCACCACCTGCTGTCAAACGCACAGGCGTTGCTGGCGGCAGAGCAGGAGTTGCTGACCCGAATTCAGGACCGGCACCGGCCCGGCGAGCATTGAAAATACGGCGGCAGGATCACCCGCGTTCCCGCGAGCGCAGGCCGAGCCACGCGACGCCGTAAGCGGCGAGCGTCCAGGCCGCGAGCTTGAGGGTCGCCCACATCCCCACGTCGGCGCGGTTGTAGGTGTTGTTCATCGCGAACGCACCCTTCGCCAGTTCGCGCGCTTCGCCCGCGCGCTCCGGCGGCAGCCGGTTCTGGAGTTCCAGCCGGAGGAGGTGCTGGAGGTGTTCGCGCGCCTTCTCGCGACCGTTATAAAGGTTGCCCGTGACCGGCCGGTGCCAGAACGCGCCCACGTCCATCATGGTTTGTGCGGCGTAGGATGGCATGAGGCTCGTGAATAGGAACGCCGAACGCGGCATCTGTTTCGTTTCCACGACGAGGCCCGAGAAGAGGATTTGCGGGATGAGCACGAGCGGCACGATCATCATGGCCTGCATCGCTTCGCGGGCCAACGCCGAGACCGCCAGGCCGATCCCGGCCGCCGCGTACGCCGTGCACATCACGCTGCCGCCCTGCCACAGCAGTGAACCGTCCAGGCCGCGGCCAGACAGCGCGTCCGGGTAAGCCCACCAGCGCACCGCCCATAGGCAGGCGTAGAGGAACGCGCCTTGCAGCGCCGTCAGGCTGCCGAGCAGGGCGAACTTGCTCAACAGGTAGGCGTTGCGCCCCAGGCCGACGGTGCGTTCACGCCGGTAGATGGGCAGTTCGCTGACAATCTCCTGCGCGGCGTTGGAACAACCGAACCACAGCGTGGCCAGATATGCGAAGAACAGCGTGAGCGACAAGTCGTCGGTGACCCACACGACCAACAGCCCGATGAGGAGCGGCTGGCCGAAGAGGATCAGGAAATTGCGCGGGTCCGCGCTCAGGATGGCCCATTGCCGCCGCAGCAACGTCGGCAGCGTGGCGGACATCGGGTTGGCGTGGCCCTTCCGCACGGCAGCCGGACGCGCGGGTGCCGGCAGGGCCTCCGCCTGCGCTGGAGGCGGCAGGTCGCCAAGCGTGCGCCGCCGGAAGTCCTGGTGCCATTCCTCAGCGGGGCGCTCGCCGAGACGGTCGTAAAGCCCGGTGAGCTTCGGCACGTCGAAATACTCCCGCACCTCGGCCGAAGCCCCTGCGAACACCAACCGTCCGCCCGTGACGATGAACAGCCGGTCGGTCAGGAACACGTTCTCCATGACGTGCGTGGTGCAGACCACCGTGCAGCCCCCGTCGGCCAGCGTGCGGAGGAGGCCCATCATCTTTAATTCCGCCGCCGGGTCGAGGCCGCTGGTCGGCTCGTCGAGGAAAAGAACCGCCGGCCGACCGAGCAGTTCCACGCCGACGCTCACGCGCTTGCGCTGGCCGCCGGAGAGCCGGTGGATGGGTGTGTTCGTGCGGAACTC
>CAXTOX010000039.1:9945-10518 GCA_964245885.1 uncultured Chthoniobacterales bacterium
GAGCTGGGGGGCGCCGGCGCCGACGCGCTCACGCAGGCGATGGTGCTCGAGGAACTCGCCCGTGCGGACGCGGGCGTCGGCTTGCGCGGCGAGTCCGAGCCGCTCGACTGTCTGCGCCACAAGTTTGCGCAGTTCGATCACCGGCGTCCCGGCCGGCAACCGCAGCCGGGCGCTGAAGAACATGGCCTCCGTCACCGTCAGTTCGCGGTGGACGATGTCGTCCTGCGGCACGTAGCCGAGCAGGGAACGCAGACGATCATACTCCCGGTAAAGATCCACGCCGTCGAAGCGGATCGACCCGGCATCGGCCGGACGCAGGCCGGTGAGGGCGTTGAGGAGCGAGCTTTTGCCCGCGCCGGACGGCCCGAGAATCGCGACGAAGGTCCCGCGATCCACGCGCAGCGTCACGTCGTCGAGCACCCGTTGCGCGCCGTAGAACTTGCGGATCGCGCGGGCGTCGATCTCCACGCCCGCCAGCCCGGTGGTGCGTTCGAGCGCGCGGCCGTCGAACCGGAAGAAAAACGGCCCCATCTGGAGCAGGTCGCCGATGACGAGCGGGTGTGTCTCGAAGCG
>CAXTOX010000039.1:10528-30644 GCA_964245885.1 uncultured Chthoniobacterales bacterium
GGCCGTTGATCAGCGAACCCGCCCGGCTGCGCAGGTCCGTCACCTGGAAGCCGGACCCCGTGCGCTCGACGACCGCGTGCTGGCGCGAGATCCCCGGATCGGCGAGGATCACGTCCACGTCACCCGACCGGCCGAAGCGCACGCGCTCGCCGGCGAGCGGCACGACCCGGACCTCGCGGCTGCCCATGAGCACCTGCGGACCGCGGATCGGCGGGGCGCCATCCGGGTCGCTGCCAGCCTCGCGCTCGGAAGCGGCCGCTTCGGCCGAGGGGGGACCGTAGCCGAAAAATATCTGCACCGGGCCGACGTGGATGCGGTCGCCGGGCTGGAGCGGCGCGCGCACGTCCGGCGAGAGCACCGCCCCGTTGATCTTCGTGCCCCAGCGGCTGCCGAGGTCTTCGAGCGTGCACAGCCCATCCTCGCTCCGATCGAACCGGCAATGCCGGCGCGAGATTTCCGGGTGCTTGAGTTGCCAGTCGGCGTCCACCGAACGGCCGACGAACGTCGTTCCCCGGCGCAGCTCATGCTCGCCCGGCGGCAGCCCTGCGAGGATCGTCAGCAGCGGCGGCGGTTCGGACTCCGGTGCGGATGCCGGGGCAGGGGAGAAAACCTCGGAGCCGGAAGGCATGGGAAGGAAGGCAGAAGGCAGAAGGCAGAAGGCAGAAGGCAGAGAATGGAAAAAGCGAGAAAGGGACCAGGGGTGAAAGACGGTTGGTAAGGTTCTGTGGTCTGCCCATCCGAACTTCTGCCTTCTGCCTTCTGCCTTCCCGCTCAGGGGATGACCGCCCAGATCTCCACGACGCGGTTCTTCTCCGCCTGTTTCTCGCTGAACATCGCCGATCCGCCCATGGCCACGGCGTGCATCACGTTCTGGAAGCCGCCTTTCTCGCGCAGGGCGTTGAGCACGCTGGTGGCGCGGCTCTGGGAGATGTCCGCGTTGATCTTCGCCGCGCCCTTCTGGTCGGCGTAGCCGAGGATGACGAACACGACCGTCGGATCATCCACCAGCTTCTTGATCTGCGGGCTGGCGAGTCCTTGTTTGAGCCGGTCGATCTCCGAGGCGCGTACGACGGCATCGCCCTTGTCGAACGGGATCGTCAACACCCGGCCCATGCCGTGCGCGCGGTCCACGCTGCCGTAGAGCTTGTCCTTGTTGAGCGAGGAGATGTTGGGCATCGCGTCGATGCGGCGGAGCACTTCCGCACGGGTGTCGGCGTTGTCGGCGTCGGTCAGTTCGAGGTTGAGCGGGGCGTCGCCGGCCAGGGCGGCGGGGGAGGCAGGCACCGGCGCGGGCGGCGTGGAACGCGCCACCGGCGGCGACGCCTGCGTGGTCGGCAAGGCGGGATCGTTCGTCGCCCGCGGATCGTTGGAAGGAACCATCTTCCGACCGCCGTAGGGGTCGGGCGTGGGCTTGTGCGCAGCCAAGTCGTCCACGGAGTGACGGCCGGCCTGGTTCACCGCCCAGACCACCAGCGCGCCGCTGCCAAGCACGAGCGCGCAAACGACGATCAACGGCAGAAAGTTGACCTGCTGCTTGCGTCGCTTGAAGAACAACGTCTGGTCGGGATCAGGCTCTTCCGGCATCGACATAGACCCGAATGCTAGCGGTTCATCCGCCGCGCGCAAAGCGGCAAATGCGGCGTCCCGGCGGGATCAAAACTCGAAATCCAGTGGGTCCGAGAACTTGTCGAGCGATTGCCGCTCGTTCTCGGGCATGCGCTCAACCCGGCGCTGGATCAACCCGGCGTCAGGCAGCAGCACGTCGGCGGCGTCCTCGCATTGGGCAGCCACGCGGCGGAACACGTTGTCTAGGTCGAAGTGCGAATCCGTGCCGACGTGCGTGCGTGCCTCGGCCCAGGTGAGCCGGCGCTTGAACTGGTTCTCCAACCCGGCGACCTCGCGCAGCGTCAACGGCGAGAGCTGGGGCAGGGTGATCGTCGGCACCCCGCGCTCGCGCAGGCGTTTGGCGACGGGCGACGCGTCGAACTTCTCGCTGGAAAACCGCGCGTCGTTGCGGACGACCACGTATTTCGCCCGGTCGCGCAACGCGGTGACCACCTCGCGCAACGAACTCTCCGCCGTCGGGTCCGGGCTGCCGAAAAGCAGCACGACGATGCCAACGCCGCGTGCGTCGAGCGCGTCGAGGGTCTGGCGGGTTTCGAGATGGTCCAAAACGATGCGCGTCGCGCCCGCCGGGAAATCCACGAGCGTGACGGGCGTGTTGCGCCCGGCGTTGCGGAAAACCGCGTCGAGCGAACCCGCCGTCGTGAGGGGCTGCCGGTCCACGCGCATGAAATATTCCGAGAAGTTGGTGTGCTCCGGGTCGGCGTCGACCCCGGCCCATTTGATGCCGGCAAATTCCAGCCACGAGGCGATGACCTGCGTGGAGGTCGATTTCCCGATGCGGCCGGTGCTCTGCATGGCACAGATCATCGTGGCCTGACGGGTGGCGGTGCCGGACGGCTCGGGCGCGGCGACAACTTCGGCGGACGAGGGCTTTTTACTCATGGAGAGAGGAACGCTTCGCGAGCGGCCGAATATGCACGAAAACCGCCCTGTTTTCAACCCGCCCATGCACCTGCGTTCCTGTCCGGCAAATTTTGGATCGCCTTGCGGAGACAGCCGGACCCCGGTAGACGTTGCCACCGCATGAAGCTCCACGTCGGCAACGTCTGCAAAACCTTCGGCGCGCATCGTGTCCTCGACGGGGTCTCGCTGGACTTCGACGCCGTGCAGACGCTCGCTCTCGTCGGTCCTTCGGGCGGCGGGAAGTCCACGTTCCTGCGCATCCTCGCCGGCCTCGAATACCCCGACCTTGGCACGGGTTGCCGGGTCGAGATCGACGGCGAGCGCATCGTCTACCGCGAAGACGCGCTGATCCGCCACCGGCGCACGGTCGGAACCGTGTTCCAGGCCTACAACCTCTTCCCGCACCTGACCGCACTGCAAAACGTCACCCTGCCGTTGGAAAAGGTGCATCGTCTATCGGCGGCCGATGCCCACGACACCGCCCTGTCGGCTTTGCGGCGTTTCCGGTTGGAAGCGCACGCGCACAAACGGCCGGCCGAGTTGAGCGGCGGGCAACGCCAGCGCGTGGCCATCGCGCGCGCCATCGCCATCAAGCCCAGGCTGTTGTTCTTTGACGAACCGACGAGCGCGCTCGACCCGGAGATGACCGGTGGCGTGCTGGAGATCATCGAGGAGTTGCGCGAGGAGGGCCGGAACTTCGTGCTGGTCACCCACGAAATGGGCTTTGCGCGCCGCGTCGCCGATCAGGTGGCGCTCCTGGCGGAGGGACGCATCGTGGAATCGGGACCGGCGGCGCAAGTCTTCGACGCGCCGCGCGCGGAGGCGAGCCGGCAGTTTTTCGCCAAGGTGCTGCGCTATTGATGGCCGTCGATGCCGCGCGGTGTTTTTTCGATGGTGCCTTGCACTGGCTTCCAGCGTACGACTGAGGAACATTTCTCCCCATGAAAAAACGATTGTTCGATAGAACCGGCCGGCAAGTTTCGGAAGTGGGCCTGGGCTGCTGGCAGCTCGGCGGTTCGGACTGGGGCGATCTCGACGACCGCACGGCCTTCCGCATCCTCGACGCGGCGGCGGAGGCGGGGGTGACGTTCTTCGATACCGCCGACGTGTACGGCGGCGGGCGGAGCGAGGAGTTGATCGGCGCGTTCCTGAAGGACCGCCACGGTTGCAGCCTTTTCGTGGCCACCAAGCTCGGCCGCACGGGTGCGCTCTACCCGGACAAGTACACCGCGGCCGGACTGCGCGAAGCGACGGAGGCGTCCCTCAAGCGCCTGGGGGTCGACGCCCTCGACCTGACGCAACTCCATTGCGTGCCGACCGAGGTCCTGCGCCGGGGCGAGATTTTCGGCTGGCTGCGCGACCTGCAAACGGCCGGCAAGATCAAGGCTTTCGGCGCGAGCGTGGAAACGACCGACGAGGCGCTGCTGTGTCTGGAGCAGGAAGGGCTGGCGTCGTTGCAGATCATCTTCAACGTCTTTCGTCAGAAACCGCTGGAGGCCGTGCTCCCGAAGGCCAAGGAGAAAAACGTGGCGATCATTGTCCGCCTGCCGCTGGCGAGCGGACTGTTGAGCGGCAAGATGTCGAAGGAGACGCATTTTTCCTCCAACGACCACCGCACCTACAACCGCAACGGCGAGAAGTTCAACGTCGGCGAGACGTTCGCGGGGCTACCGTTCGAGAAAGGGGTGGAACTGGCCGACGAGTTGCGGGAACTCGGACCCGAGGACAGCCCGATGGCGGCGTGGACGCAACGCTGGATTCTCGACCACGACGCCGTCACGGTAGTGATCCCCGGCGCGAGCCGGCCGCAGCAGGCGAGCGACAACGCAGACGCCTCGGCCCTGCCGCCTCTCTCGCCGGAACTGCATCGCCAAATCCAGGACTTTTACCGCGACCGCATCGCGCCAAACATCCGGGGGCCATACTGAAAGGCAGAAGGCAGAAACATATAAGTAGGCGCAACTCGCGAAATCATAGGCGCAACTCGTGAAATTTTTTCAGCTCCTCTTCCGGCCTTCTGCCTTCTGCCTTCTGCCTTCTGCCTTCACCGCCGTTCCGACGCGCCAGTTTCCGCTCTTCGGCGCGCTGCACCTGGCGATTCTGTTCACGACGCTCGCGCTCCCGTTCGCGTTGGGTCGCCTGACCCGGCGCGAGCAACGTCCGCGGCTCGCGCGTGGGTTGGCGCTGGCGCTGGCGTCGATCCTGTTGTTCGACCGGGTGTTCGTGCTGATCTGGGCCTACCATGTCGGCAAGATCGCCTACTGGGCCAACGCGCTGCCGATGCACCTGTGCGACTGGGCGACGTTCGCGGTCATCATCGCGCTGGCGGGAAGGCGGCAGTTGCCCTACGAACTCGCCTACCTGTGGGGTTTGAGCGGGACATTTCAGGCGGTGTTGACGCCGGACACCACCGAGAATCCGCTGAACCCCTTGTTCATCAGCTTCTTCGTCGGACATTGCGGGATCATCGTGTCGGTGCTGTTCCTGACGTGGGGCCTGGGCATGCGGCCGAAGCCGGGCGCGGTGTGGCGCGCGTGGTTGTGCAGCCAAGTCTACCTGGTTTGCGCCGGGTTGGTGAACTGGCTGTTCCGCGACCATACCCCAAACTTCGGGTACCTCGCCGGCAAGCCGCCGCACGGCTCGTTGTTGGATTGGTTCGGGCCGTGGCCGTGGTACATCCTGACGTTGGAGGCCATGTCGCTGCTGTTCTACGCGGTTTTCTACGCGCCGTTCTGGTTCGCCAATCGTCGGGCAAGCTCGTCCTGCATCGTGGCGTCTTCCAGGTAGAGACGGTGCTTGGCGGGCGCGCTGGTGGCTTCCGTGGGCGTCACCCGAATCGGCCGGCGCAACCCGCGACGGTGTATTCTCTCGACTCTTCCCGCCGGGTCTGCCTACAGTGCCGCCCGCGAATGAAGTCCGTGAGCGAAGCCCCTCCTGCCGCCGACTACCAAGTGCGGCTCGACATCTTCGAAGGGCCGCTGGACCTGCTGCTCTACCTCGTGCGCAAGGAAGAAGTAGAGCTGTACGAGGTCTCGCTGGAACACCTCATCCAGCAGTACCTCGACTACCTCGGAGCCGCCGCGCAACCGGACCTGGACCGGGCGGGCGACTTCATCGCGATGGCGGCGCACCTGATCTACCTGAAAAGCCGCCGCCTCCTGCCGCCGGAGCAACGCCCGGTCGGGGGCGACGACAGCTTGGAGGAAGACGACCCTCACTGGGACCTGATCCGGCAGTTGATCGAATACAAGAAGTTCAAGGATGTGGCCACCCACCTGCAAGCGGTGGAGGTCAACCGTTCGGACCTCTTCGTGCGGCCGCCGTCCGCGCCGCCGGAACGGTCGGAAACCGAGGAAATGCTGGTCGGCGCGCTGGCGCTGGGGGACGTGGGCATGTTCGACCTGCTGGGAGCCTTCCAGCGGATGCTCCGGCGGCACGAGCAGCGCGCCCGCGACAAGGCGGCGCCGGGCACGCTCCTCTTCGAGGAAAACCACACCGTGGCCGACCAGATCGAACGGCTGCGTGGACTCGTGGCCGCGGCACGCGGCACGCCGCTGGCGTTCTCGGCGTTGTTCGAGCCGGCGACATCGCGGGTGGAACTGGTCGTGACTTTGCTCGCCCTGCTCGAACTCGTCCGCCTCAAGCAACTCCGGGTCGAGCAGCCCGATGCCTTCGAGGAAATTGTCATTTACGCCCAGGACGAATGATGAAGGATGGGCGCTGACGCCACCTTTCGGCCGTTCCGCATGCCGTATTCCGAACTCCCCATGACGTTGTCGCAGGTGCTTGAAGCCCTTCTGTTCGCCTCTCCGAAAGCGCTGACCGTGGCCGAGATGCGCGCGGCTTTGAAGTCCGCCGCGGAGTTCACGGAAGAACCCTTCGCCGCGACCCTCGCGCGCAGCCGGGAACAGGACCTCCTCGATGCGCTCGCCGCCTTGGCCGCGCATTATCGGCAGGACCAACGCGCCTTCGCCCTCGCCGAAACGGCCGCGGGCTGGCAGCTCCGCAGCGTGCCGGCGTGCGCGCCGTGGGTGCGGCAGTTGTTCCCCGAGAGCCGGCCGGCGAGGTTGAGCGCGCCCGCGCTGGAAACGCTCGCCATCATCGCCTACCGCCAACCGTTGCCCCGCGCGGAGATGGAATCCGTCCGCGGGGTGGACGCCGGCGGTGTGCTGCAAACCCTGCTCGACCGCGGCCTCATCCGCATCGCCGGGCGCGCCGAACTGCCCGGCCGTCCGCTGCTCTACGCGACCACGCAGCTTTTCCTGGAGCATTTTGGATTGAAGGACGTGAACGAACTGCCCGCCTTCGACGAACTGCGCCAGACCCTGCTCGCCCAGCAGGAAAACGCCGTTCCTCCGGCAGTGACCATCCCGGAGCAGAAATAGCCGCAGATGACGCAAATTCTCGCAGATTAGAAGAAGGGGCCGCAACAGACTGCCTCCCTTCCTCCCTTCCTAATCGGCGAGAAGCTGTGTAATCTGCGGCTCTTCCGATTTCTGCCTTCCCGCCCGATGGACCTCAAAGACCTGCGCACCCGCATTGACGCGGTGGACACCGAGTTGATCCGCCTGCTCAACGAACGCGCCGACCTCGTCCACGGCGTCGGCGAGGTCAAAAAGGCGAACGGTCTCGAAATCTACGCCCCCGAACGCGAGGAACAGCTTCTCACCGCCCTCGCCACCAAGAACGCTGCCTGGAACGGCCGCTTGGCACCGGCCGGCTTGCGCGCGATCTACCGCGAGATCATGTCGGCGTCGCTGGCGCTCGAAAAGGATCTGGCCATCGCTTATTTCGGTCCGGAGGCCACGTGGACCCACCAGGCGGCGCGGGGGAAGTTTGGCGCGAGCGTGCGCTACCTCTCGCAACCGAGCATCCCGGATGTTTTCAACGCCGTGGTGCGGGGTCGGGCGGACTATGGGGTGGTGCCCATCGAGAACTCCACCGAGGGCGCGGTGACGCACACGCTCGACGTGTTTATCGAGAGCGAACTGCGCATCTGCGCGCAGGTGGCGTTGAAGGTCGAGCACCACCTGATGGGCCGCGCGCCGCGCGAATCGGTGCGGCGGGTGTTCAGCCATCCACACGTCTTCGGGCAGTGCCGCGTCTGGTTGCGGACCCACTTTCCCCAGGCTGAACTCGTCGAGGTCGACAGTACGGCCCACGCGGGCGAGATGGCTGCCGCCAACGACGAGAGCGCGGCGCTCGCCGGCCGGATGGTTGCCGAACTCCACGGCTTGACGATCCTCGACGCCGCCGTGCAGGACCAACCCGACAACGCGACGCGTTTCCTCGTGATCGGCCAGCGCGACTGCCCGCCGACCGGACGCGACCGGACCTCGCTGCTGTTCGGCGTGTCGGACAAGCCGGGGGCGTTGTTCGCTGCCCTGGAGCCGCTGCAAGGCGCGGGCGTGAGCCTGAGCAAGATCGAAAGCCGCCCGTCCAAGCGCAAGGCGTGGGAATACGTGTTCTTCGCCGACGTGGAAGGCCACCGGCAGGACGACGCGCTCGTGCGTGCGCTGGTGGATTTGGAGGGCCGGTGCAGTTTTTTCAAGGTGTTGGGCAGCTATCCGAACGTTCCGAGCGAGGTCTGACCCGTCAGAAATACGGTGCCAGCGGGCGCGGACAGAACTTCCTCCGGCCCGGACAAAGCTTTGTCCGGCCCGGAGATAACCTTGTCCGGCCCGGAGATAACCTTGTCCGGCTTGGAAATAACCTTGTCCGGCCCGGACAAAGCTTTGTCCGGCCTGGAAATAACTTTGTCCGTCATGGACAAAGCTTTGTCAGTCGCGGAGAAAGCTACCTCCGTCATGGAGGGAGTTTTGTTTAACCCGGACAAAACTCCATCGCAGCCGTCATTCGGCCGTTTCCCGACGACGCTTCAGAAGCCGCGCTCGATTTCCCACTTCTCAACGAGTTCCGTGGGCACTTCGAGCAGGAAGCGCGACGGGCGCTGGAACATGTCCCCGTAACCGGCATTGAGCCGCATGTAGGGATAGGTCAGGTAAAGTTCGTCGCAGGCGCGGGTCACGGCGACGTAGAACAGACGGCGTTCCTCCTCAATGGCGGCGGGAGACTCCAGCGAGCGGTTCCCCGGGAAGGAGCCTTCCGTCAGGTTGATGACGAAAACGACGCGCCATTCCAAACCCTTCGCCTGGTGGACGCTGGAGAGCGTCACGCGCTCGGTGTCACGCGACTCGCTGCCGGTGTTGATGGCGGCTTCGGTTTCCAGGGCGGTGACGAGGGCGAGCTGCGAAAGGAACTCGGCCGGGTCGCCGTACTGCCGAGCGTAGTTGGCGAGGACGTTGAGTTCCTCGCGGCGGGCCTCGTAGTTGGGGAACTTGGTCTTCGCGTAGTCGTCGTAGACGGCCTCGACGACGCTTTCGATGGCGCTGGAGGGCGCGATGAGCTTGCCGCCGGGGGCGATCTCTTCGAGCGTGTGGACGAACTGCTTCCACATCTTCTCGCTCTTGGCCCCGACCTTGGCGTGCGCGAAGGCGTCGGTGAAGGAATCGACCGAATCGCGGCCGTCCAACGCGGTCTCGAAGCCGGCCCAGATTTTGTCCGCGGCGACGCCGCCGATGCCGGGCAACAGGCGCACGATGCGTTTGAAGGCGACCTCGTCGGCGTGGTTGGAGGCGAACTTCAGGAACGCCGCCACGTCCTTGATGTGCGCCTGCTCGAAGAAGCGCAGGCCGCTCGTGATGGCGAAGGGGACGCCGTGGCGGGTGAGTTCGATCTGGAGTTCGAGCGCGTGGAAGTGCGCGCGGTAGAGGACGGCGATTTCGTTGAGTTCGACGCCCTCGTCGCGGAGTTCGAGGATGCGCTGGGTGACGAACTGGCCCTGCTGGTTGCTGTCGTTGAGTTCGATCAGCGCGGGCTTGACCGAGCGGGTCTCGCGGGCGGAGGTGAGGTTCTTGGGGAACTGCTGTTCGTTGGCCTCGATGGAGGCGTTGGCGACGCGGAGGATTTCGGGGACGGAGCGGTAGTTGGTCTCGATCTTGTACGTGCGGGCGGCAGGGTAGCGGCGGGGGAACTGGATGATGTTCTGCACGTCGGCCCCGCGCCAGGAGTAGATGGACTGCGCGTCATCGCCGACGACCATGATGTTCTGGTGCTTCTCGGCGAGACGGTCCACGAACTCGGCCTGGATGTGGTTGGTGTCCTGGTATTCATCCACGAGCACGAACTGGAACTGGCGCTGGTAGATTTCGGCGATGTCGGCATGTTCGTTGAGGAGCCGGAGGGCTTTTTCGAGCAGGTCGTCGAAGTCCATGGCGTTCGTGGCCTTTTTCTTGGCCTCGTAGCGGGCGTGGACCGCGTTGAGCTGTTCGACCTGGTCGAGGAAGTAGGGGTACTTGGTGTCGACGATGTGGCTGACGGCGCGGTTGGTGTTGATCGCCATGGAAAAGATGTCGGCGACGACCTCCGCCTTGGGGAAGCGTTTTTCCTTGGGGTCGATGCCGGCGGCGGCGATGACCGTCTTCATGAGGTCCTCCTGGTCCTCGCGGTCCATGATGGAGAACCCGCGCCGCCAGCCGAGCGCCTCGGCGTGACGGCGGAGGATCTTGTTGCCGATGGAATGGAAGGTTCCGCCCCAGAGGCCGTCGGTACTGTCGGGCAGGAGGTGGGAGACGCGTTCGAGCATCTCGCGGGCGGCTTTGTTGGTGAAAGTGAGGAGCAGGATGTTCTGCGGCTCGACGCCGTTCTCCAGCAGGTAGGCGACGCGATAGGTCAAGGTGCGCGTCTTGCCGGAGCCTGCGCCGGCGATAACGAGCATCGGCCCCGGTCCGGCGGTGACGGCGGCGCACTGCTGCTCGTTGAGTTCGCCGGGGTAGTCGATCTGCCGCCCGGCGTGGTTGGTGACGACGGTGGGCTTGTTGAGCTTGTAGGTGCGGGCCATGGGGGCGGGTCAATCGAGGATGTTGATCCGGGCGGGGAACTCGGGGCAAAGGCGGGAGGCCGTCAGCGGGCCGTCGGCGTTGAAAAACTTCATCGAGCCGTCGCGTTCGCAATGCCAGACCTCACGCGCACCCGCTTCCAGATACAGACGCGTCTTCTCCGTCAGCTCGCGACGGGTGTTCGACGGGGAGACAACCTCGACGCAGATTTCCGGCGCTTGCGCAAAGCTGGCCTGTCCCCGGCTCCTTCGCCTTTGCTCTGTTGACACCCAGACTACATCGGGGATCAACGTGCCGCCGCGAGTCTGCACGCCGGTGTTTGACATTGACCGGCCATTTTTGAGGAGCCGTCGGAGTAAAACGAAGATTTCACCCTCGTGGTCGGAGTGGTCCAAATAGGGCGGGGGGCTCATGATGATCTGGTTGTGAGCGTTGGTCTCTACCTTCCAGGTCAGGCCTTCCGGTAGGATCGGGTGAGTGGTGGCCAGTTGCTCCCAGGTTGGCGCGGGTTCCTGCAACGCCGTCATGACGACGTGTCCCTCGTCGTCAATCTCCAGGCGGTAGGGCAGCGCGAGCAACTGCTGCCAGACGCGCTCGTCCATATCGATCTCCACGTCGTTGATCACCATGCCGGCACCATGCCCGTTTCACGGCCCTTCCACAAGGCTCAAGCGGCGATTCCGCACCATCGCCCGGGTCCAGGATTCCCGTAAAACAACTCCCCGTGCCCAGCGGCATGGAATGCTCCGAAACTTCTCATCATGCCTGTCGCAGGATGGCCGAACGCCGCGCCGCCCGCCCGCCTGAACGCCGATTTATCGTCCCCGGCTTCTCTACGGTTGCAATCGGCAGCGGGAACTCGTAAAAACCCCGCATGCCGAACCCGAAACCGTTTTTATCTTGCCTGGTTCCCTGCGCCGTCGTGGCCATCGGTTTGCTCTCCGCACCGTCGCGCGTCTCGGCCCAGGACATCCTCGTGGGCGAATACGCTTCGCTGACGGGCAGCGAGGCGACGTTCGGCGTCAACTCGGACAACGGCGTGCAACTCGCCGCCGACGAGATCAACAAGGCCGGCGGCGTGCTCGGGCGCAAGATCAAGCTCATCGTCGAGGACGACCAGTCCAAGCCCGGCCAGCCGTCCACGGCGGTCAACAAGCTCATCCAGAGCGACAAGGTGACGGCGGTGATCGGCGAGATCGCCAGTTCGCGTTCGCTGGAAGCCGCCCCGATCTGCCAGACGGCCAAAATCCCGATGATCTCGCCCGGCTCGACCAACCCGACCGTCACGCAAAGCGGCGACTACATCTTCCGCGTGTGTTTCATCGACCCGTTTCAGGGGACGGTCATGGCGAAGTTCGCGCTCGACACCCTGCACGCCAAGAAGGTCGCCATCCTCTCGGACGTGACGAGCGATTACTCGAAGGGCCTGTCCCAGTATTTCGCGGAGTATTACAAGGGCCACGGCGGGGAGATCGTCATCGAGCGTTCGTATAGCGGCGGGGGCAAGGACAAGGATTTCCGCGCGCAGTTGACCGCGATCAAGGCCGCGAACCCGGACGCGATCTTCGTGCCCGGCTACTACACGGAAGCGGGCCTGATCGGCAAACAGGCCAAGATCCTCGGCCTCAAGGTCCCGCTGCTCGGCGGCGACGGTTGGGACAGCCCGAAGCTGGCGGAGATCGCGGGCACGGCGCTCGACGGCTGCTTTTTCTCCACGCACTTCTCGCCCGCCGACCAGAACCCGAAGGTGCAGACCTTCGTGAAGAACTACCAGGGCAAATACAACGCGCTGCCCGACGGCATGGCCCCGCTCGGTTACGATGCGATGATGATCTTGGCCGACGCGATCAAAAAAGCGGGCAGCACCGACGGCGACAAGGTGCGCGACGCGCTCGCGGCCGTGAAAAACTACGACGCCGTGACCGGTATGATCAGCATCGACGCGAACCGCAACGCCACCAAGTCCGCCGTCGTGCTGGAGGTGCGCGGCAAGGACAACAAATTCGTCGCCTCGGTCGCGCCGTAATCCATCACGGCCGGCCGGCCGGGCAGCGTCAGGGCTTCACATGTACGCATGGACTGGACGTATTTTTTTCAGCAGCTCATCAACGGGGTGTCGCTCGGGGCGTTCTACGCGCTGATCGCCCTCGGGTACACGATGGTGTACGGAGTGCTGCGGTTCATCAACTTCGCGCACGGCGACGTTTTCATGATCGGCGCGTTCGCCGGCTACTGGCTGACGCCGCACATCATGCCGGTTTTTGGGGCGGGCACCGTGTCGCCCGAAGGGATCTACTCGATCAACGCGGAAGCGAGCACCTTCAAGGTCGCCGTCGGCGTCTGCGTCGTGATGTTCCTCGCGATGGCCGCGTGCGCTATCCTGGGGATCGTCATTGAAAAACTCGCCTACCGACCGTTGCGCAGCCGACCCAAGCTGACCGTGCTGATCACCGCCATCGGGGTGTCGCTGCTGCTCGAATACGGCGGCCAGTATCTCTTCGGCGCGGACCCCAAGTCCTTCCCCGAGCTGATCACCGACAGCGCGCTCGAAAACGTCGGCGCGTTCACGATCACGCGAAGCCAGATCACCGCGGTGACGGTGACGGTGGTGCTCCTCGTCGCGCTGAGTTTCATCGTGAAGCGCACCCGGCTCGGGCTGGCGATGCGCGCCCTCTCCAACAACCCGACCGCCGCGACGCTCATGGGCGTGAACCTCGACACCGTCATCTCCTTCACCTTCGGCCTCGGGTCGGCGCTGGCGGGCGCGGCGGGCATCCTGTGGGCGATCTCCAATCCCAGTATTGATCCGCTGATGGGCGTGCTGCCCGGCGTCAAGGCGTTCGTCGCGGCGGTGCTCGGCGGGATCGGCAACATCCCGGGTGCTGCCATCGGCGGATTGGTGATCGGGATCGTGGAAACGTTCGTGGCCGGCTCGTCGTTCTCGAACTACCGCGATGCCATCGCTTTCGTCGTGCTGATCGTGATCCTGCTTTTCCGCCCGGCCGGTTTGCTCGGGAAATCCCAGGTCGAAAAAGTCTGACGCCGCCTTGCCGTGAGTCTTTCCCTCCGTTCCAAAAAGCTCTGGCTGCTGGTGGCCGTCATCCTCAGCGCGGTGTTGTCGCAGTTTTCGGGTTCGATCAATGGGTACTACCTGCAAGTCATCCTGTTCATCGGCATCAATATCATCCTGGCCGTCGGTCTGAACCTGATCAACGGCTACACGGGTCAGTTCTCGCTCGGACACGCGGGCTTCATGGCCATCGGCGCGTACGTGTCGGCGTATCTGTCCAAGGAAAAAGGCGCTGCCTTGCTGCACGTCTTCGGCGGCGGACAATTTGGCACCACCGTACTTTTCATCGGCGTGCTGATCGCCGGGGGCCTGGCGGCGGCGGCGGCGGGCTTGGTCGTGGGTGTGCCTTCGCTGCGGTTGCGTGGTGATTACCTCGCCATCGTGACCTTGGGCTTCGGCGAGATCATCCGCGTCATCATCCAGAACACCGACGTGGTCGGCGGGGCGACCGGGTACAAGGGCATTCCGCAGTACACCACGTTTTTCTGGGTTTACGCGCTTGCCGCGCTCACGGTCTATCTGGTGGTCAGCCTGATTGATTCGACCTACGGCCGCGGCTTCCTCACGGTGCGCGACGACGAGGTGGCCGCGGAAGCCATGGGGATCAACACGACGCGGCGCAAGGTCGTGGCGTTTGTCTCGGGTGCCTTTCTGGCCGGACTTGCGGGCGGGTTGTTCGCGCACGAGACGACGTACATCAACCCGAGCGGGTTCGACTTCCAGCGCTCCATCGAGATCGTCGTCATGGTCATCCTCGGCGGGATGGGCAGCACGGCTGGGGTGACGTTCGCCGCCATTCTGCTGACGGCACTGGGCGAATACCTGCGTTTCGTTGCCAAGTACGACTGGCTGCCCGACTGGCTGCGCCGCATCGCTGATAATCGCACGATCATCTATGCTCTCGTGCTCATCGCGCTGATGCTCCTGCGCCCGCAAGGGCTATTCGGCGGGCGGCGGGCGCTCGGCGGCGGTCCGTCACGCAAGGTGCCGAAGGCTGCTTGATCAAAGAACTGTCATGTCCGCCTTGCTCGACCTCCAACGCTGCACCGTTCGCTTCGGTGGTCTGACGGCGGTGTCCGAACTGGACCTGCAGATTGGCGCGCACGATCTCGTCGGGCTGATCGGACCCAACGGCGCGGGCAAGACCACCGTGTTCAACATCATCACGGGCGTTTACAAGCCCACGACGGGCCGCATCACTTTTGGAGGCGAGTCCATCGCCGGGTTGCGCCCGCACAAGATCGCTTACCGGGGCATCGCACGGACGTTCCAGAACATCCGACTTTTCGCCTCGCTGTCGGTGTTCGACAACGTGCGGGCCGCGTTCAATCTCCGCTGCAAGCACACCTTCGTGCATGCTCTCCTGCGGCTGCCGGCCTTTTACCAAGAAGAACGGGAGATCGACCAGCAGGTGATGGAATTGCTCGACATCTTCGATCTCGGGCGGTTCCGCGACACGCCTTGCAAGAGCCTGTCCTACGGCGACCAACGGCGGCTGGAGATCGTCCGAGCGCTCGCGACGAAACCGAAGCTCCTGCTCCTCGACGAACCCGCCGCCGGCATGAACCCCATCGAAAAGGAAGGGCTGACGAAGTTGATCCGTTTCATCAAGGACAAGTTCGAGATTGCCGTGCTGCTGGTCGAGCACGACATGAAGCTGGTCATGGGCATCAGCGAGCGGATTTTTGTGTTGGACCACGGCGTCAAAATCGCCGAAGGCGACCCGGAGGCGATCACGCGGAATCCGAAGGTCATCGAAGCCTATCTGGGAGAGCAACCGGCGGAGGCGGCAAGCGATGCTTGAACTCGATAAGGTCGAGGTGCGCTATGGCTCGATCACCGCACTGCACGGCGTCTCGCTCCGGGTGGAACCCGGCAGCATCGTCACGCTGATCGGAGCCAACGGCGCGGGCAAATCGACCACGCTGCGCGCAATCTCGGGGTTGGCGCGGCCGTCGACCGGAACAATCCGCTACAACGGCGAGGACATCACCCACTTGCCGCCGCATCAGATCGTCGGGCGGGGGATTTCCCATGTGCCCGAGGGCCGCATGGTGTTCGCAAACCTGACCGTGCTGGAAAACCTCAAGATGGGCGCGTACCGGCTCAACGACCGGGCGCGCTGGAGCAAGGATCTCGATTACGTCTTCAGCATCTTCCCACGGCTCAAGGAGCGTGAGAAGCAGGCCGCCGGCACGCTTTCCGGCGGCGAACAGCAGATGCTCGCCATTGGCCGCGCGCTCACCGGTTCGCCCAAGTGCCTGATGCTCGACGAACCCTCGCTCGGCATCGCGCCGATCCTGGTGAAAACGATTTTTCAGAAGATCGTCGAGATCAACCAGCAACTCGGCATCACGGTCCTGCTCGTCGAGCAAAACGCCAACCTCGCGCTGGATGTTTCCAGCCGCGGCTACGTGCTGGAAACCGGTGAGATTATCCTGCAAGACACGTCGGCTGCGCTGAAGCAGAACCCGCAGGTGCGTGCCGCCTATCTCGGACGCTAAAACGGTTTCAGTCGTTTGTGAGGGTTTTTAGCCCCGGCAGGGGCGTAAGAATTTAGCCCCGGCAGGGGCGTAAGAATTTAGCCCACGGCTTGAGCCGTGGGTCAACCAAGTAGAACCGCAAAGCCCCGGTAGGGGCGCAACAAAAACGGCTGCTTTGCACGGAGGATCGCGTTGGCTCTCTTACGCCCCTGCCGGGGCTTTGACCTATTTGGGTGAGCATTCCCACGGCTCACGCCGTGGGCTAAATTCTTACGCCCCTGCTGGGGCTGGGAAGAGCCTCACAGGTCAATGGAGATGGTCACTCCGTCTCCAGCATGGCGCGATGCCGCCAGAGGTAGTCGATCCCTGAATACAGCGTCAGCCCCACCGCGACGCCGCTGACCGTCCAACCGCCGTAGGACCACAATTGTTCCCACCAACTGCCGGGGACGTTCCCGTACCGCGACTGCCATTCCTTGTAGGCGAGCAGGACCAGGAAGAACACCACCGTCGCGATCTGCCAGGAGGTTTTGTGCTTCCCGATGGGGTCAGCCGCGAGCACCTGGCCCTTCGAGACCGCCAGCAGCCGCAGTCCGGTAATCAGAAACTCGCGGATGATGACGATGATCGCCGCCCACGCCGGAATCGCCTTCAAGGGCACGAGGCACACGAACGCACCCGTGGTCATGATTTTGTCTACCAGCGGGTCCATCAGCTTGCCGAAATCGGTGATCAGGGCGTACCGGCGGGCAATCTCGCCGTCAACGTAGTCGGTGACCCCTGCCACCGCGAACAGGACCAGCGCCACGGCGAAATGGTACGGAAAATCCACGCTGATCGTCGCCACGAACAGGATGGTGAGGAAGAACCGGCCGACCGTGAGCTTGTTGGGCAGATTCATGCTCGGTGCCTCTCAGACGGCGTGCCCTTCCGTGGGCACTTCCACACCGGTGGCTTGCGACACGGGATGTTTCCAGATCGGGATGCGCTGTTTCAGCTCGTCGATGAACCACTCCGCAGCGGCAAACGCCGGTCCGCGATGCGCGGCGCTCACGCGCAAAAACAACGACGGCACCGCCACCGGCACAAACCCGATCCGGTGGTGGACAATCAGATCCTGGACGGAAAACCGTTCGGCTGTCTCGCGCACGAGCAGATCGAACTGGTGCCGGGCCATTTCGAGGTACGCCTCGTAGTCGATCCCGCTGATTCCTTCCGGCCCCTCCATACCGCGCACAACCCCGTGGAAATCCAACACGCCGCCCGCAGCCGCGCTGAAAAGCGCCGGAGGCGGGTTCAGTTCGGCGGATGTAATGACCACTTCACGAACGGGTGAGGGCATAAAAACTTGTTTGCCGACGCTGGCGGGCTGCTAGGGTAACTCCGCAAAGCAAAACGCATGACACTTTCCTTCTAAATATGCCAACTGCAACGGACTCCTGCGACATCGGACTCATCGGCCTGGCCGTGATGGGTGAAAACCTCGTCCTCAACATGGAGAGCAAGGGCTTCTCCGTGGCGGTGTTCAACCGCACGACCAGCGTCACGGAAAAATTCGCCGAGGGACGCGCCAAGGACAAGCACATCACTGCGGCCAAGACGATGGAGGAGTTCGTCAGCGCGCTCAAACGCCCGCGCAAGGCGATGATCATGGTGAAAGCCGGCTCACCGGTGGACGCGGTCATCGACCAACTCGTGCCCTTGCTGGAGCCGGGCGACCTCATCATCGACGGCGGCAACTCTCTGTTCACCGATACCCAGCGCCGCTGCAAGGACCTGGCTGCGAAAAATATTCATTTCCTCGGCACGGGAGTCTCTGGCGGTGAGGAAGGCGCGCTCAAGGGGCCATCGATCATGCCCGGCGGACCGCAGGACGCTTGGGAGATCATCAAGCCCATTTTCACGAAGATCGCCGCGCAGGTCGACGGCGAAGCGTGCTGCCGCTACATGGGGCCGGACGGCGCGGGCCACTACGTCAAGATGGTCCACAACGGCATCGAGTACGGCGACATGCAGCTCATCTGCGAGGCGTACGCGATTCTGACGCGCGTCCTCGGCATGGACGCCAAAGCGTTGCACGACACGTTCAACGATTGGAACTCGGGCGACCTCGACAGCTTCCTCATCGAGATCACCACGCACATCTTCGAGCGGATGGACGATGAAACCGGCAAGCCGCTCGTGGACATGATCCTGGACAAGGCCGGCCAGAAGGGCACCGGCAAATGGACCATCATCAGCGCGCTCGACCTGGGCGTGGTCGTCTCCACGATCAACGCCGCCGTGGAGGCGCGCGTGACCTCGTCGATGAAGGACGCCCGCGTCGCCGCCTCGAAAATCCTGACTGGCCCGGCCGACAAGCCGTTCACCGGTGACCGGCACGCGCTGATCACCGCCGTGCGCGACGCCCTCTACGCGTCGAAGATCATCTCCTACGCGCAGGGTATGGACCTCCTTGGGGCCGCCGGTCGGCAGTACCAGTGGGACCTGCACTTCGGCGACATCGCCACGATCTGGCGCGGGGGGTGCATCATCCGGGCGGGCTTCCTCAACCGTATCAAGGAGGCGTACGACCGCAATCCCGGCCTGAGCAACCTGATGCTCGACGAATACTTCACGGACGCGCTCACCAAGAACCAGCCGAACTGGCGTTTGGCGGTGACGACCGCGACCGACTACGGGGTGGCCGTGCCGGCCTTCAGCGCATCCCTCGCGTACTACGACAGCTACCGGCAGGAACGCCTCCCGGCGAACCTCCTCCAGGCCCAACGGGATTTCTTCGGCGCGCACACCTACGAGCGGGTGGACAAACCCGGGTCATTCCATACGGAATGGCTCCAGGAGCATCACGATCTGCCTACGCCTGAGAAACTTAAGAACTAAATGAAAAATCGTCGCAAATCGCGTTGACCGATTGGCGACCTCGTTTAATCTAACCGTCCCGAAGCGCCACGGGGCCTGAAAACCCGGTGGCGCTCCTCAACGGAAAAGAGATTTTCGGTTGACGTTCTTTGCCTCTGTTCTAATCTGCTGTTCCGCTCGAACTGAGAGCTACGTCCGCAAGGACGACACGGAAAACCCGACTCTGCGGAGAAGGGCGCATGTGACAGGAAATCTGAAAAAACCCTGTTGACGTTCCTTGGCTCGAAAGTAAGATGCAGACCCGCTAGAAATTGGGTGGGCACCCCATGAGGGGAAGCCGAGTTGGTGGTCTTCGGGCCGCTGACAAAGCATCGAGAAAGTTGTAAATTCTCGGTTGACGTTCCTCGGTCTGAACGTAGGGTGTAGTCCGCTCGCAATGAGCCGCTCGCCGGAAACGGTGGGAGTCGAAAAGAAGCCGAAAGTTTCTGCTTGACGGCGGTGAGAGACGAGCGAAAGACAGGCTTCGCTGAAAAGCGAACTGTCGGTTGAAGTCAGACCGGCAAACGTCGACGAGAAAGTTGAAACTTTCCGGTTGACGGCAAAAACGGAAGTAGTAAGGTTTGTCCTCGCTCGATTGAGCGGCCCGGTTAATCCGGGTGATCGGTTCGGCTGATGTGGATGTAGGCAGCTTTGCTGCCCGGCGCGCCAGTGGAAACCGAAAATGTTTTTTGAAAGGAATAGCTCTGATGGTTCGATGCCGCGTCTTGCGGTGGATGAATCTCCGATAGCGGAAATCAGAGTGGGAGAAGGCAAAGATTGAATTGTGCGTTACTTGTTGGTTTCTTTGACTCAATTTCAAGATTGATTGATCGAACCGAAAGTCCGGCTCGCCTATAGCGGGTGGGTCGGCATTATTGGAATCGGTCAGAATTTGTCACCGCTTTAACACGGTGGCGCAAATTTTCTACGGAGAGTTTGATTCTGGCTCAGAACGAACGCTGGCGGCGTGGATAAGACATGCAAGTCGAGCGGGACTCGTAGCAATACGAGTTCAGCGGCGCAAGGGTGCGTAACACGTGGGGAATCTGCCGAGAAGTGGGGGATAGCTCGCCGAAAGGCGAATTAATACCGCATGTGACCAGGGTTGACATCAACCCAACGTCAAAGCCGGGGCAACCTGGCGCTTCTTGATGACCCCGCGGCCTATCAGCTAGTTGGTGAGGTAACGGCTCACCAAGGCATTGACGGGTAGCTGGTCTCAGAGGACGACCAGC
>CAXTOX010000040.1:0-29650 GCA_964245885.1 uncultured Chthoniobacterales bacterium
TGCCCTTACTGCCGCCTGCATCTCCTCTCTAACCAACTAACGGAGTAGTACTAAGTGGCTTGGCGACTCGTAGGGCGGCTTGAACATCCGATGCCGGCGAGTTCGTTGACGAACCCCGGGATATTCCGTCGGCTTGTTCCGGCCATCGCCGATGGCTGCCGGACCAACAAACCTCCCTGCCCGCCGGCCGCAGAAATAATCTCCAACCTGGCTTCAACCCTATGAGTTTTGTAACTGAAAAGACAACCCGATGGAACGACTTGTGTGACGAACAAACGATCAAGCTTGCCGATGGGCCACCTTGAACGTGTGGCCCATCGTCCCGTTGCGTCCTGTGCCGAACGTAGAGTATCGTCATGGCGACATCGGCGTAGTCGAACCACTCCCGCACGTTGGTGATGTCCGCTCTGTGACAGGGGTATTGGGAGGAATGGAACCGTGAACCCGTTTAAGGAGCGACGACGGTATTGGCCGGCAGGCGGTTGCCGTCCCCGCGAGGCCGCCGAGCGTGAATGCGCTGGCACCCGCGGTAGCGAAGGTCGCGCCACTGCCGGTGGCACCGGAAGTGTAGGACACTCCCAGATTGGACAAAGTCGTCAATGCAGAAACCCGGGGTCAGGCGTCGGTAGCTAGCAAGCCGTGCGCGGTACGCTCATCAACAACAAGGTCTGTCAGGTAGCCACCTCGCAAGGCCCCGAGGATCGCTTGCGTTTTCTCCGTTCCCCCCGCGACCCCCAACCGATTCGGCACACGACGAATTTCCTCCAAAGTCAAGCCCACCATCCGCTGGTCGACCTCGCCCGAAACCGGGTTCCCCTTCGCGTCAAAAAATCGTCCGCTGATCGCCCCGACGGCACCGCGCGCGACGTACTTCGCCCCGAGTTCGGCGCTGACGAGTCCGGTGTTGTGCGACAAACTGTTGTTTTCCACGGTGCAAACTCCGAGTAAGACACGGGTGCACGACCGGGCGCAAGCAAACTGCTCTTTGAGTTGGGGTTCTGCCATCAACAATTCACGCAAGCCCGGTTGCGAGAGGACCGCCGGCGCAAAGAGGTTGATGCAGCGGGCACCTAGCCGCGCGGCGATGTTAGACGCGCAGAGTTCGCCCGCGAATCCCTCGTTGCCGCTGCGGTTGCCGAGGATTTGCACCACGGTCACGTCGGGGACAGTCGCACACGGCAACGCTTCGGAAAGCGCCAATACGGTGCGTCCCCAAGCCACCCCGAGGATATCGTGCGGACGAAGTTCCTGTAGAAGCAGCATGGCTCCTGCCTCGCTGACGCGCTTGGTCGCCTCGCGCTTGCCGCCATCGTCAGGCACCACAAACACGTTGTTGAGACCAAAACGTTTCTTGATCTCTTGCGATTCCTCGGCCCGAGCCACGATCTGTGGCTGCACGGTCACCGTGATGATGTGTTCCTCGCGTGCCTGTTGGATGTATTTGACGACGCTGGCACGTGACACGCCCATGATCTCAGCCACCTGTTCCTGGTTGAGTCCATCACGGTGATAGAGCCAGGCGGCCCAGACCACCGGGTCACAACCGAACTGTGCGGGCACGGTGCCTCTACAGCGAGAAGCCGGAGGACGACGGCGGATCACGGAAGGAGTACGTACGACGGGGGACGTTGAACTGCGACCGGACTATTATAAAGGCGAAGATGCGAGCGCGGCAATGTTGAAAATAACTTTTGACATCACGCGGTGTTTTTTGTAAATCAGAAGCATTCGGTTGCAGCGTGTAAATCTTCCCCCCATGAAGAACCTGCGGTTTGATCCTGATGTGCATTGTGTCGTCGTGCCGGCGGCGTTGCCCTACATGGGCAGCCGCTTGTCCCGAGAGGGTCGCCGCGAATGTTCCGTCGGACATCTCGGCTCACCCCGCACAGCCAGCGCGAGCTTCAATCAGCGTCAAGCGGCTGGGATGTGCCTCCGCAGGCGGACGCCTCGTCGTGGCTCTCCTGCTTTGGGTTAGAGCGCCGCTCCCAGAATTTTTCCACTTCAGTACCCACATCCCCACCGAACATGAGACTACCTCGTTTACCACTCGCCACTCTCCTCTCCACTGCCGTTGGCTTTGCCGCTCTGACCGTGACTTCGTCGCAGGCTCAGGACAAGAAACTAAATGTGGGTGTCTCCGTGCCGACGCTGAACAACGCGTTCTTTGTCGGGATGGATCGCGGTGCCCGCACGCGCGCCGGAGAACTCGGCTACACCGTCGTGGCCCCCAACGCCAACGGCGACATGGCCACTCAGATCAACCAGATGGAAGATCTGATCACCAAGAAGGTGGACGTGCTCATCATCTGTCCGATCAACGCCAAAGCGGTGGTGCCCTCGGTCAAAAAGGCCAACGCGGCAAACATCCCGGTGATCGCCTTGGATCGAGGTTCCGACGGCGGGGTCATGACCAGCTTCATCGAGACGGACAACGTGGAGATGGGCCACAAAGCGGCGGACTTCATCGCTGATAAACTCACGGCCCGTTATGGCTCGGCGAAGGGCAACATCGTCAATCTTCAGGGGCTGCGCGGCACCACGGCCGCAGAGAGCCGCGAGAAGGGTTTCACCGAAGAATTGAAGAAGTACCCTGAGATCAAGGTGGTCGCCGCGCAGGCGGGTGACTTCGACCAGGAAAAGTCGCTCAACCTGACGATGAACATCCTGCAAGCAAATTCAAAGATCGACGCGCTCTTCGGCGCGAACGACGACAACACCGTGGGTGCCCTGAAAGCCATCGAGGCCGCAAAACGGTTTTACCCGCTCGATGATAAGAAGCACATCATCATCATCGGCATCGATGGAACCGGTCAGGCCCTCCAAGCTATCCGGGACAGCAAAATCGACGCGACCATCTCCCAAAATCCGGTGAAGATGGCTGCGAAGGCCGTCGATTTCGCCACCCAGATCTCCAAGGGCGAGAAGGTGGAAGCACGGGTGTACTATCCGAACATGTTGATCACCAAGGCCAACATCGACAGCGAAGAGGTGAAAACCTACGGCCTGTGGGGAGACGCAAAGTAACGTCCCGGTAGCCGGACTAGCCGGCGGTCTGCGTCACCGTGGCGTGGGCCGCCCTTCCTCGATCTGCCCATTTTCCGTTTCGCCTACTCGCGTCGGCTTGCCTTGAAAAGGTGCTGACCAAACCTTCCGAGAAATCATTCTGCCGTGAGTCTGCTCAAACTCAAAGCAATCACCAAGCGCTTCGGTGTCCACGCGGCTTTATCCAACGTGGTGCTGGAGTTGGAAGCCGGCGAGGTGCTGGCGATCCTCGGAGAGAATGGGGCGGGAAAAAGTACGCTGATCAAAACGCTGGCCGGTGCCCACCGGATCGACGCGGGCGAAATCTATATCGATGACCGCCCGGTCGAACTCCGTTCGCCGAAGGACAGCATCGCGGCGGGCATCGCGGTGATCTACCAGGAGTTGACGATCGTACCCGAATTGAGCGTCGCCGAGAACCTGTTTCTGGGTTACATGCCCACGCTGGGCCGTACGTTGTTGCTGGACCGACGAGACATGTTCCGTCAGGCGGAAAAGTTGCTCGAGGGGTTGAAACTACCCATCGATCCACGCCGCCGAGCCGGCGACCTCTCGCCCGGATATCAGCAGATGGTCGAGATCGGGCGGGCAATCAACCGGAAAGCACGCGTCGTGCTCATGGACGAGCCGACCTCCTATCTCAGCGAGAGCGAGGTCAAGTTGTTGTTCAACTTCATCCGCCAACTAAGGGGTCAGGGGTTGGGCATCATCTTTATCTCGCACCACCTTGAGGAAGTCTTTGAGATCTGCGACCGGGCGATGGTGCTGCGGGACGGCCGCAACGTCGATTCGAAGCTGGTGTCCGCGTGGACCAGCGATTCTCTCGTCAAGGCGATGGTCAACCGGTCCATCGAACAGTTCTATCCTTACCATCCGCGTCCGCTCGGCGAAGTGTCATTGACGGTGAGTCACCTCGCAGTGCCGCCGCTCAAGGATGTGAGCTTCCAGGCGAGGGCTGGTGAGATCCTCGGTATTTCGGGCGTGGTGGGCAGTGGTCGCAGCGAACTGCTCAAAGCGGTGTTCGGGGCGTTGCCCTCGCGCGGCAGCATCCAGTGGGAAGGACAGCCTTTCCGGCCGAAGTCACCCAACCACGCCATCCGCCACCGCCTCGCGTTGGTCCCGGAAGACCGCAAACTGGAAGGCTTGATGCTCGACGCCAGCGTCGAAAGCAATACGACCCTTTCCATGCTGCGGCGGATCGCTCGCCTCGGCTTCGTAAATTTCAGTAAGAAGCACCGCCTGAGCCGGGCGGGGATCGTACAATTTGCGGTCGCCTGCCGGGGGCCGCAGATGCCCGTCCGCTACCTGTCGGGTGGCAACCAGCAAAAAGTCGTCTTCGCGCGCACTAGTGCCACCGACCCCAAGTTGTATCTTCTTGACGAACCGACCCGCGGGGTGGACGTGGGCGCAAAAGTGGAGATCTACAACCAGATCATGCACTTCGCGGAGAAAGGTTGCACGATCCTGCTCGTTTCTTCCGAACTGCCGGAACTGCTCGGACTCTGCGACCGCATCATCGTGCTCAACAACGGCCGGGTGGTCGGCAACCTGAGCCGCGCCGAGGCGACGCACGAAAAAGTCCTGCACCTGAGCACAGACGAGCAAGGCGATGTGATGTTGCCGGCGGACGATCCGGCGTTGTCGACGACGGAGTTGCGCGCGGACAGCGCCGAGGTTTGCCATCACGCGGGTGTGTAGTGTCTCCAGCCCTTGCCCGCCATGTCGCTTCCCCCCTCCACGCCTGACACCCAGCCCAAACCTGCGTCCGAGCGCGTCGACGTGACCCCATCGTCCGCCGTGTCCCGCCCCGGTGCGGCCAGGGCGGGCGTTTTCCCTTTCCTGAGTCGCTTCACCGTCCAAATTGCCTTGTTGTTGCTCGTCGTTGCCTTTAGTCTGCTTTCGGACCAGTTCTTCAAGCTGGATAACTGGGCGAACATCGTTCAACAAAGCTCGGTCATCGCCATCGCCGCAGCCGGCGCGACGTTCGTGATTATCCTGGCGGGCATCGACCTTTCGGTCGGCTCGGTGGTCGCGCTGGCGGGGATCTTGGCGGCCGGGTTGATGGTGAACCGAAACCTGCCCGCCTGGGGCGGCATCGCGGTCAGCCTGCTGGTCGGCTTGCTGGCGGGATTGTTCAACGGCGTCAGTATTTCTTACCTGGGATTGAGCGCCTTCATCGCCACGCTGTCCACCCTGGCGATGGCGCGGGGTCTGACCCTGGCTTATTCGGATGGACAAACCATCTTCGGGCTGCCGGATGCCTACAACTATCTCGGCAGCGGAGTGCTGGGGGGAATCACCCTGCCTGTCATCATCACCGCCGTGGTCTTCGTGCTGGCGCACCTGCTGCTCGCGCGGACCGTGTTCGGGCACGAGGTGTACGCCGTCGGGGGCAACCGTGAGGCCGCCCGGCTGGCGGGGATCAACGTACGCCGGGTGGAACTCTGCGTCTATGCCCTGGCCGGAGGGCTGAGCGGCTTGGCGGGCATCGTGCTCACCGGGCGGCTGACGGCCGCGCTGCCCTCCTCGGCCACCGGGCTGGAATTGGATGTCATCGCGGCGGTCGTCATCGGCGGCGCTTCGCTCTTCGGGGGGCGTGGCAATCTGATTGGCACCTTCTTCGGCGTTCTCACCATCGGCGTGCTGCGCAACGGCCTGAACCTGCTCAACGTCTCGCCTTT
Source organism: uncultured Chthoniobacterales bacterium (assembly GCA_964245885.1). GTDB lineage: Bacteria > Verrucomicrobiota > Verrucomicrobiia > Chthoniobacterales > SZAS-18 > CAHJWO01. Next base: position 5,724 of record CAXTOX010000040.1, read on the forward strand.
CCGGGTGCAGTTCGTGCAGGGTGCCGTCATTTTTGTCGCCGTCCTGTTCGACGCTCTCGGCCAGCGTCAACGCCGCCGCAGCTGAGTTTCCTTTTCTTCCCCCGTTCGACCCCGACTTTCCACAAAACGCGTCTATGCAAAAACTCCTGAACACCCCCGCAGCCTTCGTCGATGAGATGCTCGAAGGATTGTTGCTCGCTCACCCCGACCAGCTCAAGGCCGCCAGCGAGGACAAGCGCGCGCTCGTGCGAGCCGACGCCCCGGTGGCCGGCAAGGTCGGGATCGTCACCGGCGGCGGCAGCGGCCACCTGCCCGTGTTCCTCGGCTACGTCGGCCAAGGTCTGGCAACTGGCGTGGCGATCGGCAACGTCTTCAGCAGCCCGACGGTCGACCAGATTGCCTCGGCTTCCCGAGCGGTCAGTTCCGGGGCGGGCGTCCTCTACTTGTACGGAAATTATTCCGGCGACGTGCTCAACTTTGACACCGCCGCCGAGATGCTCGACTTGGAAGACATCCGGGTGGAGACCGTGCTCGTCACCGACGACGTGGCCAGCGCACCGCCGACCAAGGCGACGAACCGGCGCGGCGTCGCGGGCATGTTCTTCGCCTACAAGCTCGCCGGGGCCCGCGCCGAGGAAGGCGGCAGCTTGGAGGAGGTCAAACAGGCGGCCCAACTGGCCACGGCCAACACCCGCACGATGGGCGTCGGCCTGGCTCCCTGCATCCTGCCGACGGCAGGCAAAGCGACGTTCGACCTCCCGGCCGGAGAGATGGAGATCGGCATCGGGATCCACGGCGAACCCGGCATCCGCCGCGGCCCGCTCCAGACGGCGGATGAGATCACCACCGATCTCGTGACCCGTCTGGTGGACGATTACCCGTTGAAGGACGGCGATGAGTTGGCGGTGCTCGTCAACGGGCTCGGAGCCACCCCGCTCGAGGAGCTTTACATCATCTACCGCAAGGTCCTGGCGATGCTCGGCGAGCGTGGCATCCGCGTGTACCGACCCTACATCGGTGAGTTCGCCACGTCGCTGGAGATGGCTGGATGCTCAATCACCTTCCTGAAGTTGGACCCGGAGGCTAAACGTCTCCTGGACGCCGCGGCTTCTTCACCCTTTTTCTTGCAGAGCGCCCGTTAACCGTCCTCGCCATGGCCGCTTCTGACTCTTTGTCCCACGCCCAGTTCGTGCGTCTTCTCGAGGGACTCACCGAAGACCTCATTTCCCGCGAGGAAGATCTGCGTACCCTCGACGCTGCCTTGGGCGACGGTGATCTGGGGATCACGGTGCGCGCGGGCTTCAGCGCCGCGAGCAAGTCCCTGGCAGGCCCGCCGCCGAACAACGCGGCGGCCGACGACATCGGCGCGGCCCTGGCGGCAGCGGGACCCGCGTTTATGAACGCCAACGGCTCCACGATGGGCACGCTCATGGGCACAGCGCTGATGCGTGCTGGCAAGGCGGTTCGTGGCCAGCAGAGTATCACTCTGGCCGACGCCACCCGGATGTGCCGCGCCGCCGCCGAGGGCATTCAACAACGCGGCAAAGCCCAGCGCGGCGACAAGACGATCCTGGACGCCCTGTTTCCAGCCGTCGAGGCATTGGAAGCCGCCGTGGCAGAAGGTGGCGTCCCCTGCGCCCAGGCTTTCCTGCGCGCGGCGGGTGCCGCCCAGACCGGGGTAGATGAAACCACTCCGCTCCAGTCGCAGGTCAGTCGCGCCTCGTGGTTGCAAGAACGCAGCAAGGGCCGGCCCGACCCCGGCGCGTCCCTGTGCACGATGATTTTCGTTTCTCTGGCCCACCGCCTGAGCAAGGCCCACGTAAACTGAAGCCTTTTTAACCCACGCACAACACCCGAAACTTTATGGCGCAAACCGTTGCATTCATCAGCCTCGGCATCATGGGCCAAGGAATGAGCCGCCGCTTGCTCAAAGCAGGCTACCAGATCAAAGTCTACAACCGCACCCGCGAAAAGGCGGAAGCCTTGGCCGCCGAAGGAGCGACCGTGGCCGCCAGCCCGGCGGAAGCCACCGACGGTGCCGATTTCGTCGTGCTCATGCCGGATAACGACGCCACGCTCAAAGCGTTGACGGAAGGCCCTGACGGCATCCTTGCCGCCGTGGGATCCAACACCACCGTGTTGCAAATGGCTACCATTGATCCCAAATTGACCTGTGTCTTGGGTGAGGCGGTCGAGACCAAGGGAGGTAGCTATCTTGATGCGCCGGTCTTCGGCAGCAAGAACGAGGCGGCGAACGGGGAACTCTGGATACCCGCCGGGGGCAAACAGGAAGTGTACGACCGGTGCCTGCCGCTGCTCCGAGCGATGTCCCAGTACAGCGACCTTTTCGGTCCTATCGGAGCGGGCGCTTCCATGAAGCTGTGCGGCAACCTGCTGGTGGGCCAGATGGTCACGGGCATTGCCCAAAGCCTCACGCTCGGGCGCAAAGCCGGGCTGAACGTGACTCAGATGCTCAAGCTTCTGGCGGAGGTTGATTTCAAATCGCCCATCTACAACGGGGTGGGCAAGCAGATCGCCGACCACGACTTCCCCACTTCCTTCAGCGTGCGGAACATGCTCAAGGACGTGAACCTGGTTGTGAACTTCGGACACGACCAGGGCGTACCGGTACCTGGTCCCGAGTCGGCCGTGCCCCTGTTCGAGCAGGCGATTGCCGACGGCCACGGAGAGGAAAACGTCTCCGCCGTCGTGGCCGTGCTCGAAAAAGCCTCCGGCCTCTAACCCTTCCACCATCCGACCCAACAAACCCTTCCACTATCCAACCCAACAAACGTCTCCTACCCTCCTTCCCATGAACAAAACCAACCCCGTCCTGCTCACCCTGCTGGCCTCTGCCGCGACCCTGCCGATCTTCTCGACCTCCGCCCTGGCGGCGGGCAAAGAGATAGTCACCGTCTTCAAAGTGGCCGGCCAACCCTGGTTCAACCGCCTCGACGAAGGCGTCAAGATGGCCGCGAAGGATCTGAAAGTCGAAGCCTACGGCATCGGTGCCACGACCACGGATGAAGCCGCTCAGGTCAGCTTGATCGAAGATTCAATCAACAAAGGCGTGCAGGGGCTTTGCGTCATTCCCAACGACGCAAAGTCGGTTGAACCTGCCTTCCAGAAAGCACATGACAAGGGCATCTTCGTCATCACCCAAGAGTCGCCCAATCAGAAGGGGGAAGACTACGATATCGAGGCAGTGGACAACATCGCATTTGCCCGATTCTGTGTAGACGAGATGGCGCAAAAGATGGGCGGCTCCGGCGAGTACGCCATCATGGTGGGCTCGCTGACCGCGCCCACGCACAACCTGTGGGCGGATGAGTCAATCCGGTATGCCAAGGAAAAGTACCCGGGTCTGAAGCTGGTGACCGACCGTGTCACCGGCGGCGACGATCTGCAGGAAGCACGCAAGAAGGTTCTCGATCTGATCACGGCCTATCCGAACCTCAAAGGTTTCCTCGGCTACGGCAGCCAGGGACCCATCGGGGCGGCGCTGGCAGCCAAGGAACGCCACGTCAAAGGCAAGATCATCATCGTTGGCACCGTGATCCCGAGCCAGGCGGCGCCCCATCTCAAGGACGGTTCCATGTACGAAGGCGCGTTGTGGGACCCAAAGACCGTCGGGTTCGGCATGACTTACGTGGCCAAATGCCTCATCGAAGGCAAGAAGATCGAGGACGGCATGGACATCCCCAACGTGGGGAAGGTAAGCGTCAAGGGGAAGGACATCGTGCTGAATGCCCTGCTCAAAATCACGGCTCAAAACGCTTCCAGCCTTGGGTTCTGATCAGCTCACCTAGCCTGTCTATAGGCGAGCGAAGGAAGGCGTCCGACATCGGTTTTCCGGTGTCGGACCGACATCTGGCGCGTTCCAGGGATGAGTGACCACCTTTTGCAACTCAGTCACATCAGCAAACATTTCGCCGGCGTGCGGGCACTGGCGGAGGTCGACTTCGAGATTCGTCGTGGGGAGTTGCACTGCCTCGCCGGCGAAAACGGCAGCGGAAAATCCACGCTGATCAAAATCATCTCCGGCACCGAGCAGCCGGACCCTGGCGGGCGGATCGAGATCGACGGACAAGAGTTCCCCAGGCTCAGTTCACGCCTCTCGATCGCGCAAGGCGTGCAGGTGATTTACCAGGACCTGTCCTTGTTCCCAAACCTCAGCGTCGCGGAGAACATCGCGTTGAACCGCATCGTCGAGCAGCGCCGCAAGTTCTTCCGGCGGCGCGAGGCCAGGCGGATCGCGGGCGAGGCGCTGGAGACAATCGGGGCGCGGATCGGCCTGAACGAACCGGTCAGCGACCTTTCCCTCGCCGATCAGCAATTGGTCGCCATCTGCCGCGCCTTGATGGCACAAGCCCGTCTGCTCATCATGGACGAGCCGACCACCGCGCTGACGCACCGCGAGGTGGACACTCTGTTTGCCGTCGTTAGAGAACTGCAGGAGCGGGGATTGAGCGTGCTGTTTGTCAGCCACAAGATGGACGAGGTGTTCGAAGTGGCTGACCGCGTGACGGTGCTCCGCGACGGAAAAAAAGTCGGCACCTTTCCGGCGAGCGAATTGACCGTCCAATCGTTCACCATGCACATGAGCGGTTCGGCTCTCACGCCGTCTCCCCTGCCGTCGTTGGAGCAGGCCGGCGCGCCGCGGCTGAGCGTCTCCGGTCTGACGAAAAACGAAAGTTTCGCCGACGTGAGCTTCGAGATTTTCCCGGGCGAGATCGTGGGCCTCACGGGCCTGCTCGGTTCCGGTCGCACGGAGCTGGCCATGTCTCTTTTCGGCCTGAATCCAGCCGACCGCGGCAGCGTCGCCATCGATGGAAAACCCGTCCAACTCGACTCGGTGCCTCACGCGGTGCGCGAGGGAGTGGCCTACGTGCCGGAAGATCGCGTCAAGCAGGGTCTGGTCATGTCGCAGTCGCTGACCAACAACGTTGCTCTGACCACCTTGCAGGATGCCCGAGCCAGCTTCGGCCTGCACCCGCGTCAGCTCGGAGCGGCGGCGCAGGGATGGAAGACCCGTCTCGGGGTCAAGGCCGACACCGTGGATATCCCCCTGGAGACGCTCTCCGGAGGCAACCAGCAGAAAGTGGTCTTGGCGAAGTGGCTCGCGGTGCAGCCCAAGGTGTTGATCCTGGACGGACCCACCGTCGGTATCGACATCGCCGCCAAGGCGGCGATCTACCAACTGATCCGCGAGCTTGCCGCGACGGGCCTGAGCATCTTGCTCATCTCGGACGAGTTGCCCGAGGTGCTCCACAACTGCCACCGCTTGCTGTTGATGGCACGGGGCCGCCTGCTTTGTTCGCTCGACGTCGGGATAGACCATCCAACGGAAGGCGAGGTGCGCCAGCGTTTGGAGAACGCGCTGGCAGCTTAGCGATGAAGACCTTGCTCAAAAAGCCCGAGTTCGTGCTGGCGGGGATCGTCCTCGTGTTGTCGGCATTCATCGCCGCGGTGAACCATGATTTTCTGACTGCCAACAACTGGCTGGACCTGCTCAAGAGTAACTCGTTCACCGGCATACTCGCCCTCGGCGTGCTGGTCGTCCTGATCTCGGGAGGCATCGACATTTCCTTCACGGCTACCGCCAGTGTGGCGCAGTACGTGATGGCGGTGTTGGTGCTGCGCTACGGTGGGAATATGCCCGTGGCGTTTGCTCTGGCAGCCCTGGTGGGGATCCTCTTGGGTTTTGTGAACGCCCTGGTGATCCACGTGCTGCGGATTCCCTCGATCATCACCACGATCGCCACCCTCAACATCTTCAACGGTCTGTTGATTTTCTGTTCCGGCGGACGCTGGATCGACACGATGCCGGAGTGGTTCAGTGACTTCGGCAATCGCTTGTTCTTCCAGCACACCGACGCACAAGGGATCGACAGCGGCTTGTCCGTCGTCTCGGCCATTTTCCTCGTCCTGGCGATCTTGACCGCCGCCTTGCTGAAATTTACGACCCTAGGACGCAGCATCTATGCTCTGGGCGGGAGCGAGCGCTCGGCGCGCCGGGTGGGTTTCAATTTGTTCGCCATCCGGGTGTTCGTGTACAGCTACATGGGATTTCTGGCGGGGGTCGCGGGGGTCATCCAGGCGCTGTTGCTTTCCACGGTGGACCCGAGTTCCATCGTCGGCAAAGAACTCGAAGTGCTGGCGGCGGTCGTGATCGGCGGAGCGAGTCTGACCGGGGGGCAAGGGAGCGTCCTGGGCACCCTGCTCGGAGTGTTGCTCATCGGTGTATTAGGCAACGGCCTGACGATTATGCATGTGCCCTCACGGTGGTACAACGTGTGCATTGGTTTGACCATTATCATCAGCGTGACGATCAGCGCCTGGCGCGGACGCAAACGACTGCTCCGGCCGATCCACGTCGCGGACGCTCCTCTTGGCACCGTCCCCGTACCACCGCCGTCGCCTTCAGTCTCCACCCTGCGATAACTACCGTCCTCATGATCGCCCGACATTTCACCGAAAACCGCATCCTGGGTTTGATTCTTGTAGTGACGTGTCTGGTCATGTCCGTGTTGAATCCCGGCAGATTTCTCCGTCTGGACACGTTCCAGTCGATGGCTTACCAGTTGCCCGAGTTGGGCATTTTGTCGTTGGCGATGATGGTCCCAATGCTCAGTGGAGGCATCAACCTTTCGTTGGTGGCCACGGCGAACACCGCCGGGATCGTCACTGGGTTAATCCTCAATTCCTGGCTCGGCAGTGGCGGCACCCACGGTGTCGCTGCCTCGATCATCACCTTTTTGGCGCTCGCGGCAGGCTTGTTGGTGGCGGCGGCAATTGGCGCGCTCAATGGCTTGTTGGTCGCGGTCCTCGCCGTGTCGCCGATTCTTGCCACGCTCGGCACCATGACGCTGATGGATGGCTTAGCGGTGGTGCTGACCAACGGAGGAGCGATCAGCGGATTACCCACCACGATCGGGTTTATTGGGAGAAGTTCGTTGATGGGCATCCCGATGCCCATGCTCATCTTTGCGGTGCTGGCCATCGCCACGGCTTTAATGCTGGGCCGCTCCGTGCCCGGATTCAATTTGCGGATGCTCGGTGCCAACCCGACAGCGACGATGTTTTCCGGTGTGCGCAACCGGTGGGTGCTCTTTTCGACTTACCTGTGCTCCGGCCTACTTTGTGGCGTGGCGGGATTGGTGATGCTCTCGCGCTTCAACTCGGCGAAGTCTGGTTACGGCTCGTCGTACCTGCTGGTGACGGTGTTGGCGACGGTGTTGGGCGGCGTTAACGTTTCAGGCGGATTCGGCAAGGTGTCCGGGGTGGTGCTAGCCCTGTTTATCCTTCAGATAATGTCCAGTGGATTGAACCTTCTACGTGTCAGCACCCACCTGACACTGGCGCTTTGGGGCATGACGCTGCTGATCGTGATAGGTTTACGTTACTTCCTCCAGTCAGCGCGCGTAAATTGATCCACCGAGCGGAGCACCGTGGCACTTGCCAAGTGGGTGGTGTTTAACGGGTAGGGTTGCAAGCATTGGGAACGAGGCAGGGTCGGACCATCAAGTGGCAGGACTTGTTTTATGCCGCCGCGCCAAAGAGCGCTTCGATGAAGCGGTTTTGCGCCAGCACATCGCTCGCCGGTGCCGCGGCCACCTGGCCTTTGCGTAGAGCGTGCATGGCTTCGTAGCCCGCCGATGTTGCGGCGGCGCTACCGAAAGCGCGGAAGTGGCCGCTGGCTTTGACCCGGCGCTTGATGGCTCGGTGATCCTGTTCGATGACGTTGTTGAAGTACTTGATCGGGTGCGTAGCGCTGCACCCAGCGCCAGATGGTCGTGTGATCCACGGACAACCCTCGCTCGGGGAGCAGTTCCTCCACGTCGCGCAGAGAAAGCGAGTAGCGCAGGTACCAGCGCACCGTCATCAGGATAATCTCGGGAGCAAAGTGGGTAGTGGTTGTAGGTACAGGGCGAGTGAAAGATTGCCGTGATGCACGAACAAACGCAGGGCAAGGTCGTGCATCCGCGCGCATTTGGAAAAGGAAAGCGTGCGCCGTACGAAACGGCCCAGGCGCTGGCGCAGGGTGCCGTTCCAGCGTTCGACGTGGTTGGTCTCGCCCTCCTCTTTGCCGCAGAAACGGTGCGTGCGTGGCGGACAGGCCGCCTCGTAAGCCAGCCAGTAGTCGCGGCGGGTGGCCCGGCCGCGATCGTCAGGCGGGAGGCGCTCGCGCAGAGCACGGGCACCCTCCGCCGCAACGATCTCCCACGAAGTAAGGCGACCACCTGGCGGGTTTGCCGACACAAGGCGATCCACACCCAGCGAGGGTTGAGTTTGGAACCCACGAAGCTCGCCGGAGCGGAACGATCGCCGCAAACTCGCGGTCCCGCTCCGCCGGGGACTCCGTGTCGAAGCTGATGACCCGGTCCGAGCGGTCGTACCACACCCAGATGTCCTGCGAATGCGAGACGTGGTGGGCCAGTTCGCCCACGGTCGCGGGCAGGGCGGTGAACTCACTGGTGCCCGCGCTGCCGACAAACTCCAGATCGTACCAGTCCCACCGGCTCTGGACCCCGATGCTGACGTGCGGGACCAGCCGCCAGCCGCTGCGCTTGAATTCGTCCAGGCGCAGCGCCTGGCCGTCCTCCAGATCGACACCCCAGGATCATCCCGCAGCCTCGCCACCGTTCCAGCGGGCCTCAAATCGTTAAAGCGGGGCGGAGCATCGACTGCCTCAATGCTTGCCTTGGGCTCGCCTGAGCCGCGCGATGTCCTGCCGCCAGAGCGGCCACTCTTCCGGCAGACGCACGGGAACCGTCCAGCCGAGCATCAGGTAGCGCTGCCAGCGCCGCCACCAAGACCGGGGCGGCGGGCCGCCGCGGAGGATGCGCCGTTCCAGCCAGTCGGCGTCGAAGCTTGCCCACTCGCCCGCGACCTCTCGCAGGTTGAACGAGCAGGCCGAGTAGACTTCCTCGCGCAGGATGGTGTCGAGTTCGTCGAGCGAATAGGGCGAGTCGGCCAAGAGCCGGGTGTTGCTCTCGCGGAAGAGGTTCACGTCCGTGTCCAGAAACAGGTCCGAGAGCGCCAGCCACACCGGGCGGCGTCCCTCAAGGTCCGCCTGGATCGGGCGCAGGAGCGGAACGCGCTCGAAGTGGAAGTCAATGGTGGCATCCGGGATGGCAGCGGCCAGCCTCGTGTCAGCAGCCAGCGGATACTCGACGGCCAGTGAGCCCCACCGGCTTCTGATCTTGAACAAAGGCAACTCCTCCGAACGGCCGAGGAGGGTGTGACAAGTCGAGGAAAAATGTAGGAAGCCACTCTTTACCAGTTTGCCCGCGATGTCCTCCAGCGTCGCCTCCGCGCTGAATTCCAGGGTGAGTTCCAGCGGCTCGAGCTGGTCGTCGGCCAGGCAGACCGCCTCGCGGGTGACCTTGATCGTCATGCTTTCCGTGTGAGCAGCTCCTCCGCTTCACGCTGCACCTCGTTGATGAGCGAAGCCAGCTCCGGCTGGTCGCCGTACATGTCAAACTCGCGCGTTGCGATCAGCCCCATCGAGAACGGGCCGGGACGTTTCTCGTGCGGTTCGTCCGCGGCCAAGGCCGTGCACCAACGCAACTGCCGCGCGCTGCTCTCCGCCGGTCCCCAGCCTTGGGCGGCCATCGGTTCCACTTGCACAAGGGCAGTCTGCGCTTTGGTCAGCAATGATAGGTGCATCACGATGGAATGGTCACTTCCCGGCCTGGCTCGAACCGCCGGCATCCGGGGACTCTCGCCGGTACGATTGATTCACGCCAGCGCCTTCCAGCCCCACCAGGTGTAATGATACTCGCGTTTCTCCACCCGGGTCAGGTCACCTCCGCCTTAGCGTACGATTTTCTCCGTTTTCTGACGGAACTCCGGAAGGAATGGTCATGTGCCGGCGGTATCAGAATGATTAGGGCCTGTTAACACCACCGTAAGGCATCAAAGATGAGCGCGAGGTGAACGAAGGCGAGAAAGAGCACGTCGAGCTTGTCGGAGCGCGTGCACACGCGTCGGTAGCCCTTGAGCCGACGAAAGAGTCGCTCCACCTCGTTGCGGCGACGGTAGGTGTCACGGTCATACTCCCAAGGTTCTACCCGGTTGGGGTCGGGTGGTACGACGGGCGCAAAGCCCAGTTCGACCGCCAACTGGCGGGTTTCGTTGCCCTCGTAGGCGCGGTCCATGCACAAGGGGCAGCCTGGAAAGGGGGCGGGGCCGTGCGCGCACAGCAACTGCCTGCCTTCGGGTGCGTCGCCTGCTTGGCCGGGCGAGAGCGCCAGTTTCAGAGCGCACCGGTCAGTCGTGGACACCAGATGCACCTTGGTCGTCCAGCCCCCGCGGCTCTTGCCGATGGCTTGCGGCCCGTCTTTTTTGGGTGCGCCGGTGCCATCGGGATGGACCTTGATGCTGGTGCTATCCAGGCCGACCACCTCGATCTTGACGGAGAGGATCTGCTCCTCTTGGAGCCGGGTAAACACCCGTTCGATGACCCCCTTTTTGCCCCCGCGGTTCAGACGCGTGTAGATCGTGTGCCACCGGCCAAAGCCGCCGGGCAGCCCGCGCCACTTGCAGCCGTGTTCCAAGGCGGAGAACAGCGCGTTGAGCAACCCGAAGTTGCCGATGCGCACGTTGCCACGCTGGCGCGGCAGGCAGTCCTTGATGCGGTCACATTGTTCGCGGCTGAGTTCCATCGCCCCAGCTTGCTCAAAAAGCAGGCCGCTGACAAGTAGTGTCAACAGGCCCTAGCCGGACAACGAGGCTTTTTCGAGGATGAAGCGGGCGTTGTCGCGCGCGGCGTCCGGGCGGCTGAGCCGGGTGATGTTTTCGGACCACTCGCGCCAGAGACGCGCGCCGTCGGCAAACGCTTCCTCGACCGTCCGTGCGATGTCGGCGGGGTTCAGGCCGAGCCGGCCGGCGCGGTTTTGCACGAGGAGCTGGGCGTTGCCCTCTTCCTGGCCGGGTGCCACCTGGCTGATGACCATGGGGCATCTGGCGGCGATGGTTTCCTGGGTGGTCGCGCCGCCGGCTTTGCTGATGAGCACGTGATGACTGGCGAGAAGTTCGGGCACCTCGCGCGTCCAGCCGATGACGCGCACCGGCCGCGGCCGGGGACCGCGCTCGGCGACTAGGCGTTCCACGGTGGCCTTCATTTCCTCGTCGCGGCCGACGGTCACCGTCAGCGCCACGTCGAGCGCCAGGAGCCGGCGCACGGTTTCCGGCGCGGCGCGGCGTCCGGCGTTGATCATGTACAACACCCGCCTTCCGTCCGGGCCGTCCGGGTCGGGTCGGGCGGGCAGCGCCCCCGCGTCAGCCAGGCGCGGTTCCACCGGGAAGCCGAGGACGCGCAGCTTCTCCGGCGCGACCCCGTGGCGGCGCATGACCTCGGCGGTTTCCTCGTTGGGCACGCAGTAAAAATCGCTGCCGCAACGGTGCCAGATCGAGTTGATGGAGATTGAGTCGGTGACAATCGTGACGCGCAGGAAATCCTTCGGCCCGCCGCGCCGCGCGATGTCGTCGAGCAGGTAGCCGTACAACGGGTACGCCGACACGACGGCGACTGGGCGGTCGGCCTCCAGCCGGCGCTCGAAGGCCTGGCGTTCGGCGTGGAGGAACGCCAGCGCCGGGGCGGACGATCCCTTGGTGTTGAACAACCCGTACATCGCCGACCACAGCCGGGGCGCACGGTTCATCAGCGTAAGGTAGCCGCGCTTCATCAGGTCGTAGACACGCGGGTGGCAGAGGCCGAGCACATCCAGGAACTCCGCGTCCACCCGGTCCGCGCCGATTTCGTGGAGGGCCGTGCAGACGTTGCGGGCTGCGGTATTGTGCCCCTCGCCGAAACCCGCCGAGCAGACAAAGATTTTTCGGCGGTTGGTCATGGCGGGCAAGATCGGCAACTTTCCACTCGATAGACAACCCGCATTCCTGTTTGATGCAACCACTCCGCGCATGAAAACGTTCCTCTGGTCCTGGCGCTTGGTGTGCCGCTGGCTGGTCGAAGCCTACCTGGAAAACACCACCGGGTTGGCTTCCATGATGGCGTACGACCTCCTGGCCCTGGCCGTCGCGCCGGGGTTGTTCCTTTTGTCGGTGGCCCTGTCGCTTTTCGGCACCGACCCGACGCTGCTGCACCACATCATCCAGCTCGTCGAAGGCTTCCTGCCCGAGATGTCGCACGACATCATCGAGCGGCAGGTCGTCGCCCTGGTCATCACGGGATCGACCAGCCGTGTGGCGCTGCTGGGCATCCCGCTGGCCCTGTATCTGGGCGTGAACCTGATCAACACCGTCTCGCGCACGCTCAACCACTGCCTGGGTATCCCCGACCCGAAACGCTCCTGGTGGAACCGCTGGATCATCGCGCTGGTGCTGCTGTTCTGGTTCGGCGTGACGATCCTCTTCAGCGTCAGCGCCATCGTGTTCGGCGAGCGCGTGGCCGGGGTGATCCAGGCGACGTACCACCTGGGGTTTGACCTGCAAGCCATCGTCACGTTCTGGAAATATCCGGTCATCACCTTTGCGCTCATCGTCCTGGCGCTCGCGCTCTACCTCCTGACGCCGGAGGTTTACCAGACGGTACGGCAGGCGCTGCCCGGCGCGGTGTTTTTCGCGGTGAGCTGGCTCGTGTCGACGGGGGCGTTCGCTTTTTACGTCAGAGAGCGCGGTTCGCGCTACTCGGAGACTTACCAGACGCTGGCGGGGCTGGTCGTGCTGTTGACGTGGACGTGGGTGACCTGTCTGCTGCTGCTGCTCGGCGGCCGGCTCAACGCCGTGCTCGTGCGCAAATGGCCCACCCGTCCTTCGGCGCACCTGAGCGACCTGCTGGCGGGGAACGATCCGGTCTCCCCGGACGCGGAACCTTCGCCCGCCGCGGGCTGATTTCTCGTTGTTCCTCATGTCACCCGCTTTCCCCGGTTTGTCCTTCCGTCCACGCTCGTGGCGGCGAACCCTCGCTCTGATCCTGGCTATGGGCGTTTGCCTCGCCGGAAAGGCTGCCGCGCAGGACGACGGTTCCGGGGGGATGCTCGACCTCCAGAAACGCCGCGACGCCTTTTTGAAGGCCCGCGAGGAGATGCGCACGCTGCCCCCGGCCGCCACGCCGCGCCCGGCCGTGAAGCCGACGCCCGCGCCGCCGCCGCAGACCGCACCGTCTTCGCCGCCCTCCTCGCCGTCGTCCTTACCGCCGCCGACGTTGCACTCCTCCGAAAGCCGGCCGTCGCCAGCGGGAACGCCCGCGCTGCGCACGCCGCCCCCGCCGGTGGCGGCATCCACGCCCGAGCCGCAAGCGCCGGTCGTCGTCCAGAAGTATGGCGGCAGCAACAGCGACGAAAACACCGACTACGCGCCGCCGCCCCGCAAGAAGAAGTTCTTCTTCGGGTTGTTCGGCGGGGGGACGGACTACCGGTTCCTGACGCCGTCCGTGCTCGACGCCATCGACCGCGCCCACGTGCGCGCGGGCCGTTGGAAGTACATCGTCGTCCACAACAGCGAAACGCGGCAGGGCAACGCGGCGGCCTTTGACTACTACCACCGCAACGTCCGCCACATGCCCAACGGGTTGGCGTACCATTTTGTGATCGGCAACGGGACGAGCACCGGCGATGGCCAGATCGAGATTGGCGACCGCTGGAAGCGTCAGATTAACGGCGGGCACGTCCACAGCGACTACCTCAACAACATCGCGCTGGGCATCTGCCTCGTCGGTGACTTCAACCGCGACGTGCCCACGCGCGCCCAGTACGCCGCCTTGGACGAACTCATCACCTACCTGCGCAAACGCGTCGGCCGGGTGGAGCGCCGGCTGTCCATCGTGATGGCGCACAAGGAGATCAATCCCGTGCCGACCGATTGCCCGGGCAACCGGTTTTCGTACACCTGGCTGCACCGGAAGTTCGACCAGGGGCGGGAATGAAGGCAGAAGTTAGAAGGTAGAAAGAGGGAGTCAGAGAAGAGGTCCAGAGCTGACAGCCAAGCTCTGCTTTTTCTCACTTCTGCCTTCTACCTTCTTACTTCTGCCTTCATTTGCCGCCGCCGTTGCTCAGCATGATGCGCGTGCCGCTCCGCCACTCCGGTCCTCCGGCCGACGCGAGCCGATCGCGCCATTCGCCAGACGAGTCCTGCTCCAGGATCAGGTACACGGCCCGGCGGCGGTCGGCCCACAAGCGGATGAATTCGTCTTCCGCAAGGTACAGCGAACGTCCGACGCCGAGCCGCCGCGTGGCGAACTCCAGCGGCGGCGCGTCGCCGACCCAGTGGATCTCACGGTTGGCGTAGAAGAGGATGCTCGGGTTGTCAATGGGCTGGCCGGCGCAGGCCAACACGCTGTCCGGCCGGGTGTCCTGGCCGGCCACCAGAGCCAGTTCCTTGAGGGAAAAGTGATCCTCCAACACCACCAATCCGCGTGAGGCGCAGCCGAGCACGGCGACCGTCGCCAACGCGGTGACCGGCAGCACGAAGCGCCAGCGGCCGCGCGCGGCCAGCCACACCGCCGCGACGCCGCCCAGCGCGAACGCCGCGCCGGTCGTCCAGACCAGCGGCAGCAGGCGGTGCCACTCGCCGAGCGAAATCCCGCTGACCGTGCTCGCGAGGGTGTCGCGCAGAGCGGACGGCGAGTCAGCCAACGGTGTATCGGTCTGTCCCTGGAGCCAGAGCGCGGTGCCGAAGGCTCCGATGCCCGTCAGCACGAGGCAGACGCCCGGCGCGAGACGCGTCCAGGCTTTCCGCGGTTGGTTGCCCTCCGCCGCCCAGGCTCGCGCCAACCACAGCGCCACCGGCCCCCAGGCGGTCATCAAATAATAATCCTGCATCGACGAGAACGTGACCGACGCGGCTGTCACCACGAACCATGCGGCCAGCAGTTCCCGCGCGACGAGGTTCGACGCGTTCGTGGTGGCGAGGCGGCGCGTGGCCAGCGCCGCCGGGATAAAGAACGTCCACGGCAAGAAAAAGACGAGGTGTTCCGGCCAGAACACGTACAGGGGCACCTGGCTGCTGTCCGAGGGATAACGCCGGTTGAAAACGTGGCCCAACTGTTCGTTGATGAACTGGTCGTGCAGGAATCCCGGGTAACGCCTCTCCACCGCCACGTACCAGGGCACGACCAGCGCGATGAACACGAGGGGTCCGGCCGGCCGCAGGAGGAGTTTCCAGGCCGGGCGGGTCGCGGGCAGCCGCCACGCCAGGATCGCCGCGACGGCCAGCGGGTAGAGCGCGCCGTGCAGCCCCTTGCACATGGCACCCAGCGCCATGCCGACCCAAGCCGCCCGCATCCAGCGCGGCCCCGCTCCGTCCGGGTCATCCGAGGCGTTGAGGAAACACCAGAAGGTCCACGTCAGCGTCGCGGCCAGGAACGGTTCCGGGGCGATGAGATGGCAGAAGATGAACGTCCCGGCCATCGTCGCCAGGATCGTCGCCCCGGCGCGCCCCAGCCGGACCCCGCCGACGCGTCGGCCGATGAGAAAGATCCCCGCGAACCACGCCAGCGAGACGAGGGCGTTGGGCAGGCGGGCGGCGAACTCGTTGACGCCGAAGACCGACATGGACGCCAGCAGGCTCCAGTAGACGAGCGGCGGTTTTTGCAGGCGCGGCACCCCGTCGTTGGTGGGCACGTACCACACGCCGCGTTCGAGCTGACCGCGCACCGAGGGAAGGTAATCCGCCGGCCGATCGAGCATCTCCCGCACGGCTCCGGCGTACTGGGCCTCGTTCTGGTCGAAAAGCGCGGGGCCCACGCTCGCGGCGAGATAAAGGAGGGCGGCGAGACACAGCGGCAGCCACGGCCAGAAACGGCGGCGCCGCGGCGTGGCGACCGTGAAAGGCCGCGGCGTGTCGTGAACGAGGAAAGCGGGCATGAAGGAACCTGTCATCAAAGAAACAAACGGCGGTCACCGCAACGCTTTTCTCGCGCGGCTTGCAAGCGGACGCAGCCACCGGCGCGAGCCCGTGCTAAACTGCGCGACCTGTACCCATGAAAGTCGCCATCACCGGAGCCAGTGGATTTATCGGCAAACATTTAATTCGCCGCCTGCGCGCGCGCGGACACAAGGCCGTCGTGCTCACTCGCGAGGGCGGCGGCAAACCGGCGGCGAGCGTGGCCACGCGTCCGTTCCCGAAGGACGGCCCGCCGGACCTGCGCGGGCTGGATGCGGTGGTCAATCTCGCCGGTGAAAGCATCGTCGGATGGTGGACGAAATCGAAAAAACAGCGCGTGCTCGAGAGCCGCGTCGGCACCACGAACCGGCTCGTGGCCGGGATCAAGGCGCTGCCGCCCGGTAAAGGTCCACGCGTCCTCGTGAGCGCGTCGGCGGTCGGGTTCTACGGGGACGCCGGTGAGGCGGTGCTCGACGAAGCGCAGCCGGCCGGCACGGGATTTCTGCCCGAGGTGGCGCGCGACTGGGAAGCAGCCGCGCAGGCCGCCGAAGCCGCCGGGGCGCGCGTTGCCCGGGTGCGGATCGGCGTCGTGCTCGGCAAGGACGGCGGCGCTTTTCCGGCGCAGCGCAAAATCTTCGGCGCGGGCATCGGCGGGCGGTTGGGCGACGGCAAACAATGGACGAGCCCCGTGCACTTGGAGGACGTGGTCGGGTTGATCGTTTTCCTGCTGGAGCACGACGGTCTCGCGGGGGCGTTCAACGCCGTCTGCCCGGAGCCGGTCCGCAACGCCGACCTCACCGCCGCGATCGCCCGCGCCCTGCACAAGCCGGCGATCCTACCGGTCCCGGCGTTCGCGTTGCGCACTTTGCTGGGTGAGGCGTCGCACATCGTTCTGGACAGCGTCCGCGCCGTGCCCGCACGCGCGTTGGATGCCGGCTACACGTTCCGCTTCCCGACACCTGAAACCATCCTCGCCGACGTGTGCGCGTCGTAGGCTTTGGAGTGCGGTGGCACGACCCCGCTTTTTCCACGGCGACAGGTCGCCGCTGCTCCGGCCTTTGGCCGACTAAATTCTAGTCCGGCAAAGCCGGAAGTGGGCGCGACGTGTCGCGCAGGAGAAAGCGGCGTCGTGCCGCCGCACTCCAAATCAAATCAGCGACCGCCGCGCCCTTTGACTTTCCCGGGGTCGTCCGCTAGAACCTTGGGCCTTTCATGTTCACCAACCTCAAGCACCTCCACTTCCTCGGCATCTGCGGCACGGCGATGGGCGCGGTCGCCGCCGCGCTGCGCGACCAGGGCTACGTCGTCACCGGCTCGGACGAGGACGTGTACCCGCCGATGTCCACGTTTCTGGAGGAGAAGGGCATCGCGCTGCGCCGAGGCTACCGCCCGGAAAACCTCCCGGCCGACGCCGACCTTATCGTGGTCGGCAACGCCATCCGGCGCGGCAACCCGGAAGTCGAGGAAGTGCTCAACCGCAAGCTGCCCTACCTCTCGCTGCCGGAGGTGCTGAAGTTTTTCTTCCTGTGCGGACGCCACAACATCGTCGTCTCCGGCACGCACGGGAAAACCACTACGACCTCGCTGGTGACGTGGCTGCTCCAGTCCGCCGGCCTCGCCCCCGGCTACATGATCGGGGGCTTGCCCAACAACCTCGGCCAAGGCGCGCAGCTCAACGATTCGGCTTATTACGTGATCGAGGGCGACGAGTACGACACGGCGTTTTTCGACAAGCGCAGCAAGTTCGTCCACTACCTGCCGGAACTGCTGGTCATCAACAACGTCGAGTTCGACCACGCGGACATCTACAAAAACGTGGACGAGATCAAGCTGAGCTTCCGGCGGGTGGTCAACATCGTGCCGGGCAACGGGATCATCCTCTACAACGCCGACGACGCCAACTGCGCCGACGTGGTCGCGGGCGCGTTGTCCAAAAAACTGGCCGTCGGCCTCGGCCCGACCGCCGCCGAAGGGCGGATCGATCACATCCGCTACGAGGCGGGGGTGACGCGCTTCCGCATGTTCGGCGAGGAATACGCGACTTCCATGCTGGGTGAGTTCAACGTGCGCAACTGCGGCATGGCGGTCGCGGCGGCGCGGTTCTACGGGCTGTCCTCGGACGCCATCCGCCAGGGATTGGCGACGTTCACCGGGGTGCGCCGGCGGCAGGAAGTGCGCGGCGAGGCCAACGGCGTGAAGGTCGTGGACGACTTCGGCCACCATCCGACGGCGATCCACGAAACCCTGCGCGGCCTGCGCCAACTCCACGGCGACGGGGGCAAAATTTGGGCGTTGTTCGAGCCGCGCTCCAACTCCACGCGCCGGGCGGTGTTCCAGGACCAGCTCGCGGCGGCGTTCGAGCACGCGGACGGCGTCGTCATGGCGCGCGTCGCCAAGCTGGAACAGATTCCCGAGGCCGAACGCCTCAAACCCGAGCAGGTGGTCGAGGACATTCGCGGGACCGGCAAGCCGGCGTTTTACGAGGACGGCACGGCCGCCATCGTCGAGCGCGCCGTGGAACTGGCCAGTCCCGGCGACATGATCGTCGTCTTCAGCAACGGCGGCTTCGACGGCATCCACGCCAAGCTCCTGAGCGCCCTGGCCGCTCCCGCGTCGGTCGCCGCATGAACAAAGGGGGCTTCCAGGAAACGAGCCAAAAGGTTCACGACTACGGACACCTCGTCGCGCGGTGGCGTCGGATCGCCCGCGGCACCGGCCTGCGGTTGCAGGCGTTCGCCAAAGTCGGCGAGTTCCCGGTCTATCATCTCCGGACGCGCGGGAGCCTGGAAGGTGCGTTCTACGTCTCGGCCGGCATCCACGGCGACGAACCGGCCGGCCCGGAGGCGTTGGCGCAGTGGGCAGAGGCCCACCTCGCCGCGCTCGTGCGTGCCGACGATGCCCTCCCTCTGTTCATCCTGCCCTGCCTGAACCCGTGGGGTCTCGTCGAGAACCGTCGTTCCGACGCCAAGGGCCGTGACCTCAACCGTTCCTTCCACCGAGGCATCTCGCCGATCCGCGAGTTGAAGCGCCTCTTCGCCGGCGGACGCTTCGCACTCGGGTTGACGCTGCACGAGGATTACGACGGCCGCGGCGTCTACCTGTACGAGGTCCATGCCGCGAAGACTGGCATCGGCGCGGAGTTGCTGCGGGCGTGCACCTCGCGGGCCATGCCGGTGGACCCCCGGCATACCATCGAAGATTTCCCCTTCAAGAACGGCCTGTTGGCCCGCCGGGTCGTGCCGGAGGACGCGACGGTGCACCCGGAGGCGTTCGCCGTTTATCCTGAGCACACGGACCATTTTATCACCTTCGAGACGCCGAGCGAATTCAGCCTCGGCGCACGCGTCCGGGCACAAGTCCGGCTCATCGAAGCCTGCGTCCGCCGCCTGCGGAAGGCGCGGCGTTGAATCCATGGAAACGCCGCCCACCGCCGTCCGCCCGCGCTACGAGGTCGTGAACCTGCTCGGCGAGGGCGGGCGCGGCGAGGTGTACCGCGCCTGGGACACCGTGCTGCGGCGGCACGTGGCGCTGAAGCGTTTTTCGGGTGCCGCCGTGGCGACGGCCTACGAGCAGGCCTGGCAGGAGGCCATCCACCTCGCCGCCGTGCAGCACCCCAGCGTCGTCACGGTCCACGACTGCGGCACGGACGCGCAGGGGCCGTTTCTGGTGATGGAACTCGTCGCGGGCGAAACCCTGGAAGAGGTCGTCCGGCGCGGGGCGTTCCCGTTGCGCGACTTCCGGGTCCTGGTGCAGCAATCGCTGGACGGATTGGCCGCCACCCACCAGGCCGGTCTGCTGCACCGCGACCTGAAGCCGGGCAACCTGATGCTGAAGCACGGCCCGACCAACGAACTGCTGGTCAAGCTGATGGACTTCGGCATCGCGGGGTTCACGGCGAGCTTCCTCGGGGACGTGCTGCCTTCGGCGTCGGACGAGGCCGGGACCATCCTGGGGACGGTCGAGTGCATGGCTCCCGAGCAGTTCGAGCAAAATTCGGTCAGCGTCCGTAGCGAGCTTTATTCCATGGGCTGCATCTTTTACTATGCCCTGACGGCTCGCGACCCCTTCGCGGGCGAGGACGCCGAAGCCATCATGGCCAGCCACCTCGGCGGCGAGGTGATCCCGCTGGAGCAGTTGCGCGACGATCTCCCGCCGACGGTTTGCCGGTGGGTGATGGGTCTGCTCAACCGCCGCCCGGAAGATCGCCCCGGCTCGGCCGCGGAAGCGTTGCTGGCCTTCCGCGCGTTGTTCCCGAGCCGATAGGTCAGCGCGCCACGGCCACGTCCACGATGGGCGCGGCGTGCGGGAAATAGACGTACACGCTCTTGACGCCAGCGGGGACGGCCGCGAAGCGCGCTTCGAGCGGGCGGCGTTCCCCGGCACCGAAGGCCGGGTCGATCCGCGAGCAAAGCGCCTGCGTCTGGCTGGGCCGCGCCACCTCGAACCTCTGCTTGCTAGCCGGGTCTTCGAGATAAACGCCGCTGATCTGGAGCGGGTCGCCGATGTCCGAAACGCTGCCGATGAACTGCCGCGTGGCGTCGAGGCTGCCGCTGCCGCCGTTGGTGAAAGCGAGGCTCAGGACCGTCTGGTTACCCACCACCTTGAGCGAGAGCACTTCCACGGTGAACGGCACCACGGAGTTGCCGCTGTCCACGCTGCCGATGGCTTTGCCCGGGCTGCCCGGCGCGACAAGGTTTGTCTGATTGGTGTAAACGTCCGGGCGGATGTTGTTGTTGGGCTGATCGATGGCCGACGAGGGGCCGGGTTGCACCGGGTTGGCCGGGGTCGGGACCCCGCCGGGATTGCCGATGGAGGCTGCGGGCGGGTTTTGTTCGCCGGACGCCGGGAGGCCGATGGGAACGTTCAGGATGGGCTGCGCCTTGGGAAAGTACAGGTCGAACGCACTGGTGGTATCCGGCGGGGCGGCAAACTGCGCGTTGACCTGCCGCCGTTCGCCGGGCTGGAGGGCCGGGTCGATCCGGGAACACAACGTGCCGCCCGCGCTGTCTTGCAGGACCGGGTGTTTCGTGCGGCCGTTGGGGTCGAGGATGTAGGTGGCAGAAATTTTCCCGCTTTCGCTGGCACCCCCTGCGGCGGAGAACTCGTTGGTGACCGCCAGCGGCGCGCTCCCGCAGTTGGTTAGCACCAGGCGGACCTGGAGGCTGTTAGATACCGTGCGGCGGGCGTCGGTGACCTCGACGGTGAATGGTTGGTCCGTCGTGCCGCTGGAGAGATAGCGGCCGTCGACGGTCGATGGGGAGGTGGGGATCTGGGCCGGGGCGACGGCAGACAGACCGACGACCGCGGGCAGGCACAGGAGAAAATAGCGTCGCATAAACGGGAGGTGGCTCGTTCGGAATCGGCGTTGGAGGTGCCTTCGACCCTGAGCACGTTTTGTTCCGAGCGGTGTCAGTGCAGGCCCACGCCGATGGCGAGCAACACGGAAAACAGGCCCAGGACGACGAGTGCCAGGTAGAGCGGCCACGTGAACCGCAGCCAGTCCGAGAAACGCACCTTCGACGCGCTGAGAATGGCCATCAACGCGCCGTTGGTCGGGGTCAGCAGTTCGCACAACCCCGCGCCGTATTGATAAGCGAGCACCACCACCTGACGCGACAGCTTGAGCAGGTCGGCCAGCGGCACGAGGATCGGCATGGTCAGCACGGCCTGTCCGCTCACGCTCGGCACCGGGAAGTGCAGGACCGTCTGCACCGCCAGCATCCCGACCGCCGAAAGTCCGACCGGCAGATGCGCCAGCGGCGCGAACATAGCCGCGACCAGGGTATCCACGACGTGCCCGGCGCTCAGCACAATGTAGATCGCCCGCGCGAAGCCGATGAGCAACGCGCCGAAAGCCATGGAGGAAAAGCCTTCCACGAACGCTTCGGCGGTTCCGTTGAGGCCCAACCGCCCGACAAACCCCGCGAAGGTGCCCGCCAGAAAGAAGACCGCCCCCGCCTGGGACATCTCCCAATCCCTCTGCGTGACCCCGTAGATGAACACCACGAACGCGCCTGCGATCAGCAACAGGATCGTCACCACGCGGACACCAGACAGCGTGGGCGCGGCTTGTTGTTCCGACGCCGCCGGGTTCGACGGCGGCTCTTCGGGCGTCGGCTTTGACTGCGCGCGGCGCGCGTAGCGGCGAACGCCCCAAATCCAGATCACCAACGCCGGCACCATGAACGCCAGCCGGTATCCCCAGGCCGAGATTTTCGGCACGCCGGCGAGTTGCTGCGCGATGACCGCCTGGAAAGGATTCACCGGGCTGAAGGCCGCTCCGACGTGGGCCGCGCCGATGCTCATGGCCACCGCCGTCAACGGATCGAACCCCAGCCGCCGGCACAGGAACAACAGCGCGGGCACCATGGCGAGGATTTCCTCCTGGAGGTTCTCCAACGCGCCGCCGACGGCAAAGATCACGCAGACCACCGGGATCATCCATTCGCCACGCCCCTGCAAACCGTCCGCGAGCCAGTCCACCGCCTGCCGCAGCGTCCCGGTTTTATCCACCACCGCGAACGCCCCGCCTGCCAGGAACACGAAGAACACGATGTCGGCGGCGTCGATCAGGCCGTTAGGGATTTGCACGAAGGTATCGAACGGCCCCACCGGGCTGCGCTCCACCTGGTGGTACGTCCCCGCGACCACCACTTTCTTGTGCGTGACCGGGTCCTCGTGCCGTTCGTACTCGCCGGCCGGAACGACCCAGGTCAGGGCTGCCGCGAGCAGGATGCCGCCCACCAACAGCACCAGGGCGTGTGGAAATCGAAAGCGCATCGCGGAGAATCGTTCCGGCTACTTCGCCAGACGTCCGTATTTGCGGAGGACCTGCCGGAGTTCCTCGTGCGGGAGCGCGGGAACGTGGTGGCCATCCCGCCCGGTCATCGGTTCGGCGGCGACGAGAACGTTGACGATGGCTTCCTCGGTGGCCTGCACGGTCGCCTCGAACAAGGGATTGAGCGCATCGTTGGACACCATGTCGACTTTGACCGGACTCTCCGCCTTGGCGGCGTCGAGGTTGGCGGTCGAGAGCGCCAGGAAAATGTCGCCCGAGCCGTTGCCCGAGATGCTGCCGGTTCGCCCCAAACCGATCGTGGCGCGGCGCGCCAGCCGTTTGAGTTGGTGGGGCAGCAGCGGCGCGTCGGTGGCGACCACGATGATGATGGACCCGGTTTCCTGGCTCCACACCGGCGGCACCGTGATCTCGCGGCCGACCGGCACGCCCGCGACCGTCAGTTGTTTGCGCAGCCCGCAGTTGGCCTGCACGAGCACGCCGACCGTGTAGCCGCCGTCCTTGGCGTCGAGCTGGCGCGACGCGGTCCCCGTGCCGCCCTTGAACTCGTAGCAGATCATGCCCGTCCCGCCTCCCACCGCCCCCTCGGCGACTGGCCCCGGCGCGGCGCTGTCGAGCGCGTGGAAGACGTGCTCGTCCTTGACGTGGAACCCGTTCACGTCGTTGAGGTAGCCGTCGTAGGTCTCGGCCACCACCGGCAGGCTCCACCAGTAGCCGGACGCGTCGGGCGCGCCGTGGGCGATCCGCCACTTGATGACGGCGTCGCGCACCGTGCCGACGCTGTGGGTGTTCGTGAGCATGACCGGGCCTTCCAGGAAGCCTCCCTCCTCCATCCACTCCATGCCGGTCATCTCGCCGTTGCCGTTGAGGCTAAACCCCGCCGCGAACACCGGATGATCGAGCGTGTCGTGGTGTCCCCGCGGCAGGATGGCCGTCACCCCGGTGCGCACCGGGCCGACGCCGACCCGCAACGGTCCCTCGCCGGAAATCAACGTCGTATAGCCGACCTCTAGTCCGGCCACGTCCGTGATGGCGTCCAATGGACCCGGCGTTCCCTCGAACGGAATCCCGAGCAAGCGGGCGCGTGGCTTGTCGGCAGCCCGGGCGGATGCGAGCGCCAGCAGACTGGCCACCAC
Organism: uncultured Chthoniobacterales bacterium; assembly: GCA_964245885.1. Taxonomy (GTDB): domain Bacteria; phylum Verrucomicrobiota; class Verrucomicrobiia; order Chthoniobacterales; family SZAS-18; genus CAHJWO01. Next base: position 29,505 of record CAXTOX010000040.1, read on the forward strand.
CGCCAGCCCGGTCGCCCACCGGATCGGCGATCTTCCGCGCGGTTTCCTAGTGGCCAATGCGGTAACGGGGTTCGTACTTCAGGTTGGTTTCGGCGTCCGCGGTGACCGGGGACGGCAATTCACCGGCGGCGAAGGGGCGGGTGGGC
>CAXTOX010000040.1:29660-29963 GCA_964245885.1 uncultured Chthoniobacterales bacterium
CCACGGAGACGCCGGGCGCGCCGCCGAGGTCGCGGGCGGCTCCAGCGGCAGGTCGATGTTCACGCACAGCCCGATGTTGCCGGAGTCCAGCGAGATGCGCCCGCCGTGGTCGAGCACGACCCGTTGGGCGATCGGCAACCCGAGACCGAGGCCCTGCGCCTTCGTGCTGAAAAACGGCGAGAACACCTTCTCAAGATCATCCTGCGCGACGCCGACGCCGTTGTCAGCGATCGCCAGGCGCAGTCCGACCACCTCGGTGCCCGCTTTGCGCGGCACGACCCGCACTTTCACCAGCGCCCGATG
>CAXTOX010000041.1:0-21058 GCA_964245885.1 uncultured Chthoniobacterales bacterium
ATCCGTCCCATCGGTCCCATCCGTCCTACTCTCAACCATCCTGAGAACGGGTGTACCTTGTGGATGAACCGCTCGCCCACGCCGCCGGTTCGCGCAATTGGTACAACATCTCGCCCGCTTTGCGCACGAGCAGCACCCTCTCATCTTCCCGCCCGGCGTAATCCTCCACGCGGATCGTGTCCGGGTCACGGTAACCCATGTTGATGCGCCCGCACGTTTCCCGCGGGAACGCCGGCGGCAGTCATGGCTCCGATTCCGTCCCGCCGTCCTCGCTCGTCAACGGCCGGTTCGCATCCAGAAAGGCTGCCACGCCGGGGCTGTTCTTCTCGAAGTCCAGCAGGACGCGTTCGCGGCATTTCTCGGTGAGTTCCTTCAGTTCGCGGCGAAATTGCGCCACGTTGAATTCGTCGCCGTCCAGCCGCTTGAGGATCGTTTCCGCCACCACCTGCAAGGCCATGCCGTGCGCAAACAGGTTGATCACTTCCCGGGTCAGGGTGATGTCGAGGTCTTTCGGTTCTTCAGCCATGATGTTAGATCGTTTGTGACAAGAATCCGCCGTCCACGCGCAGGTCGATGCCGGTGACAAACCCCGCGGCCCGCGCGTTGGCCACAAACACCGCCGCGCCGATCAATTCGGACTCTGCATCGAAGCGACCCATGGGTGTATGCTCCAGGATCGACCGGCACCCGCCGCGGCGAGACCTTCGGCCAGCGCGCCGCCAAGCACGCCGGTCCCGCCGATGACCACGGCGACCTCGCCCGTCAGATCAAAAAGGGAGTTCATGCAAACGGGTGCATACCGGAGAGGACCGCTTTTTGGAAGCACGTTCCACCGCCGTGCTCCCTCTGGCGATGCGCCGCACAGGAAACCAATGCTGCTCGGAGAGTGCCACCCACCAACCAAGCCCCGCCTGGCCGGTTCACCGTCATTCCGAAGACGCTTCGCCGGTCGGCGGCGGGACAGGCGATGACACGGGAGTCGCGGCCAGTTCCTTCAAGAAACTCTCCGCGCGCGCCATGTCGGGATGTTCGACGCCCGCCTCGCGCAGATCCACCAGATCCTGGAGGGCGATCTGCGCGCCGGTGCGGCCCCACGAGCCGGTTTTATCCTTGTCCTGCTGGTAAATACTCTTCGCCCAATCAAAATGTCCCCCCAACAGATAGGCGTGGGCGAGGTTGAGGTGAATCCACAGTTGGTTGCCGTCGATGCTCAGCGCCTTCAGCGCGGCGGCGCGGGCCTCCTCGACCTTTCCCGCAAAGAGTCGCGTCCAGGAAGCGGTGCCGTACGCGAGGAGGTTGGCAGGCTTCATCCCGATGGCTTCGGCCAGGTCTGCTTCGGAGCGGTCGAACAGCTTCTGGCCGGTCAGGGTCATGGCACGCTCGCGCAAGGCTTCGTAACGCTTCGTCTCGTTTTCCTCGCCGGTCTCCTCGGTGGACTGGAGGATGTCGTCGTAGAGTTCCTCCGCTTCCTTCCAGCGTTTGAGTTCGAGGAGGCATTCGCCGCGTTGATCGACCGTGGACTGGCCGGTTTTCTCCGCCTGCTCGTAGTCCGACAAAGCCTGCTCGAACCGACCCAGGTTGCTCTCCGCGATCCCCCGGTTGAACAACTCCACGCCGTGGTATTCTGATTTGTCGGCGTCGCGTTCGATGACCTGGGTGAAATCGGCGATGGCCTTTTCGCATTGGTTGGTCTCGGCGTACGCGCAGCCGCGCCAGTGGTAGAGATCGGTATGCTCGGGGCTGAGCTGGATCGCGGCGTCCAGATCGTGGATGGCGTCGGGGTAGCGTTTCTTGAGGAAACGGTCGACGGCGCGGTTCAGGAGCGGTTCAAAGGAGTTGGGCGCGGCTTGGACGGCGTGGTCGTTGTCCTCCTCGGCGAGGGTGGTTAGTTGCAGGCGTGCGTAGGCCCCGGCGCGGCCGGCAAAAGCCTTCCAGTTGTGGGGATCACTTTGGATCGCCTCGGTGTACGCCTTGATGGCATCTTCCAGGTCGTTGTCGGTCAAGGACTTCTGGCCGCGTTCCATGGCGTTGCCAGTCTCCCGCGCGGCGCGTTCGATGGCCGGGGCACGACACGGCAGCAGGAGCAAAAGGCTGGCGGCGGCCAGCAGGGCAGGTCGGATCGTCATGGAAGTCATCATAAACTAGAACGTGCCCGTTGCGAATGGCGGATTGGTCGGAAGAGACAACCTTGAGTATCTTCCGCACGTGAACCGGACGAAAATCCGCCGTATGGTCCCGCAACCCGCCATCCCTTGCCTGCCCTGACCCTCTACGACCTGCTGCCGCGCGCGACGGACGTTCCCACGAACGACTTCCTGCTCGGCCGTTTCCTCGAATACGTCGCGGGCCGCGCGCTCGAACTTTACCCCGCGCAGGAGGCCGCGATCCTGGAGTTGTTCGAGGAGAAAAACGTCATCCTCAACACGCCGACCGGCTCCGGGAAGTCGCTCGTCGCCGCCGCGCTCCAGTTCAAGGCGCTCGCGCAGGGGCGGCGCTCGGTCTACACCTGCCCGATCAAGGCGCTGGTGAACGAAAAATGGCTCTCGCTGTGCCGGGAGTTCGGACCGCAAAACGTCGGGCTGTCCACGGGCGACGCCACCGTCAACCGCGACGCGCCGATCCTGTGTTGCACGGCGGAAATCCTCGCCAACCTGGCGCTCCGCGAAGGCTCGCGCGCGGAGGTGCGCGACGTGATCCTCGACGAGTTCCATTACTACGCCGACCGGGAGCGCGGCGGCGCGTGGCAACTCCCGCTGCTGACCCTGCCGCAGTGCCGGTTTCTACTCATGTCGGCGACGTTGGGCGACACGGCGTTTTTTGAAGACGAACTAACATCGCTCAACGGCCGGGAAACCGTGACGGTCCGCGCGACCGAACGGCCCGTGCCGCTGGAACATAGTTACAGCGAAACGCCGCTCGCGCAGACGCTGGAAAACCTCGTGGTCGGCGGCAAGGGGCCGGTGTACGTCGTGCATTTCACGCAGGCGGCGGCGGCGGAAAGCGCACAGGCGTTCACGAGCATCAACGTCAGCAGCAAGGACGAGAAAGCGGCCATCGCCCGCGCGTTGGAGGGATTTCGTTTCGCGAGTCCGTACGGGCCGGAGTTGAAGCGGTGGCTGCGGCATGGCATCGGGTTGCACCACGCCGGGTTGCTGCCCAAGTACCGTGTGCTGGTCGAACAGCTGGCGCAGCAGGGATTGTTGAAAGTCATCTGCGGCACGGACACGCTCGGGGTGGGCATCAACGTGCCGATCCGCACGGTGCTTTTCACCCGGTTGTGCAAATACGACGGGCAGAAAACGGCGATCCTGAGCGCGCGGGATTTTCACCAGATCGGCGGACGCGCGGGGCGCAAGGGCTACGACAACGTCGGGTACGTCGTCGCGCAGGCCCCGGAACACGCCATCGAAAATCTCCAGCTCGAACAGAAGGCGAACGGAAAGAAGTTCGTGCGCCGGAAGCCGCCCGAGAAAGGATACGTGCCGTGGGACAAGGCGACGTTTACCCGCTTGATCTCCGCGCCGCCCGAACGCCTCCAGCCACAACTCCAGGTCACGCACGGGATGCTCTTGAACGTCCTCGGCCGTACGCACGAGGACGGCTGCCGCGCGATGCAGCGGATCATCCGCGCCAGCCATGACCCGGCAAAGACCAAGAAGGCGAACTTCCGGCGCGCGTGGCAGCTGTTCCGCTCGCTGGTCGAACGCAAGATCGTGGAGTTCGCGCCGCGCGACGCGGCGGGCGTGAAGCTGCGGCTCAACGTCGGGTTGCAGGAGGATTTCTCCATGAACCACGCGTTGTCGTTGTACGTCCACGACACGCTGCCGCTCATGGACCCGCAGGCCCCGGATTACGCGCTGGTCGTGCTGACGCTGGTCGAGTCGATATTAGAAGACCCGGACCTGATCCTGCACCGGCAGTTGGCGAAGCTCAAAACGGCGGCCGTCGCGCAGATGAAGGCCGATGGCGTCGAGTACGACGAGCGCATGGAACGGCTCGAAAAACTCGAACACCCGAAACCGAACCGCGAATTTATTTACAGCACGTTCAACCAGTTCGCGGAAAAACATCCTTGGGTCGGTCAGGAAAACATCCGCATCAAGTCGGTTCGTTCGCGGATTACATCAAAATCTACGAACTCCAGCGCGCGGAGGGCCTCTTGCTGCGTCACCTGACGGGCGTTTACAAGGCGCTGACCCAGACCGTGCCCGATGCGGCCAAGAACGACGCTTTGCGCGAGATCGAACTGTACCTGGGTGCCCTGGTCCGGCAGGTGGACAGCAGCCTGCTCGACGAATGGCGGCGGATGCAGGACCCCAATTACCGGCCTGCATTGGGTGAGGAACCGGAGGTGCGCCCGCCCGGCTGGGAAGAAGCGCAACGGGACATCACGCGCGACAAGGAGGCGTTCACCGCGCTGGTGCGCAACGCGATCTTCGCGTTCCTACGGGCGCTGTCGGTCGGTGACGCGGCGGGCGCGCTGGCAGCGTTGGGTGAACCACCGACCGGAGAAGGTGAACCGTGGACGGCCGACCGTCTGCGCGCGGCGTTGGACGGCTATCTCGCCGCACGCGGCCGGGTGCGTCTGGACCCCGAGGCGCGCAATCGTCGGCACACGTACGTCGTTCCCAACGACGAGGACAAAAGCCGCTGGCTCGTGCAACAGATGCTCGTGGACCCCGAGGGATTCAACGATTGGACGGCGGAGTTCGACGTGGACCTGAGCCGGTCGCGTGAGGCCGGTGAGCCGGCGCTGCGCCTGCGGCGGTTAGGCCCGTTGGCGGAGTGATTTGGCGATTTTTGATGAACGTTCCACCGTGGGGGAAGGTCTGACAGGGACCATGCATCGTCTTCCTCCCTCCCTCGCGCTCATCGCCGCGTTCCTCGTTTGCGCCGCGTCACCGCTGCTAGCGCAGCAAAAACGCGTCAGCCCGCACGAGACGATCAGCAAGGGGATCGACGACAACCTCGTCATGGTCGTTTACGGCCGGCCCTACACGAAGGACCCCAAGAGCGGCGAGGCGCGCAAAATCTGGGGTGATGTCGTGCCCTTCGGCAAGGTCTGGCGCATGGGGGCCGACGAGGCGACGCTGCTCGTGAGCGCCAATCCGCTGACCCTCGGCGACACCACCGTGCCGGCGGGTGCTTACGAGTTGTTCATGCTGCCGATGGAAGACGGTTCGGCCAAGCTCATCATCAACAAGCAGGTCGGCGAATGGGGAGCCTACACGTACGACGAGAAACAGGACCTCGCCCGCATCGACCTCAAGAAGGAAGCCGTCTCGTCTCCGGTTGATCAATTCACCATCGCCATCGACAAGGGCGAGAAGGGCAGCGGGGCCGGGACGCTGAAGTTCATGTGGGCGGACGCGGCGTACGCGCTGCCGTTCACGGTGAAGAAATAACGCGCCGATTCCTCTGCGGATGCGTTTCTTTGGTTTGGACCGGCTCCGCGCGGGCTGGTTCTTGTTCCCCGTCGTCATGGCGCTCGGCGCGGTCGGTTCGGCGGCGGTGGCGGCTGAGCCATTGCCGTCGTCCTCCATGATCCTGCAAGAACTCCGCGCCTTCCGCGAGTGTGGCAGCGTGCTCTACATCGCGGCGCACCCGGACGATGAGAACACGCAGTTCCTCGCGTACATGGCGCGCGGGCGCGGCGTGCGGACGGGCTATCTGTCGCTGACGCGCGGCGAGGGTGGGCAGGACCTGATCGGCCCGGAGATCGGTGACCCGCTGGGTGTCATCCGCACGCAGGAACTTCTCGCCGCCCGGCGCATCGACGGCGCGGAGCAATTCTTCACGCGGGCGCGGGACTTCGGATTTTCCAAGAGCTACGAGCAAACGCTCGCCAAGTGGGGCAAACAGGGAGTGCTCAGCGACGTGGTGCGGGTGATCCGGGAGTTCCGCCCGGACGTGATCGTCACGCGCTTCCCACCGGAGCCCGGCGGCACGCACGGCCACCACACGGCTAGCACGGTGCTGGCGCTGGAGGCGTTCAAGGCGGCGGGTGACCGCGAGGCGTTCCAGGACATGGAGAATCCTTGGCAGCCCGCGCGCATTTACTGGAACAGCTTCCGCGACGCGCGCGGCGCCACGCCGCCCCTACGGTTGGACATCGGCGGCTACCTGCCGCTCTTGGGCGAGTCCATCGGGGAAATTTCCGCCCGCAGCCGCTCCAGCCACCGCAGCCAGGGATATGGCTCGGTCGCCACCCGCGGGGCGCGGTTGGATGATTTCCAACCGCTCGACGGCAAACCGGCAGGGAAAGATCTGTTCGACGGCATCGACACGACCTGGATGCGATGGCCAAAATACGCGCAGGTCGGCGGGCTGGTGGACGAGATCCTCGCGCATTTCGATCCGCAGCGTCCCGCCGCCAGCGTGCCCGCGCTGTTGCGTATTCAACATTTCCTCACGGACAAGCTGTCTGCCCGTGAGAAGTTCGATCCCGACGAGGAGATCATCCGGCAGAAAAGCCGGGACCTCGACCACATCCTGCAAGAGTGCTTGGGGTTGTACGTCGAGACGACCGTCGCGCAGTCGGACGTGGTTCCGGGCGAGACGCTCCGGCTGCGGCATACCATGGTGGTCCGAGCAGACGTTCCTGTGACCCTGATCGGAGTTAATATGAACCCGGGTGAAAATTTGTCGGTCGAGCAAGGGGATATTGTCCTGCCCAACAATCAGCCGCTCACGCAGGAGTTGGCTTGGAGACCGAAGGCAGACCAGCCCTTGAGTCAACCGTACTGGCTACAGGAGGCAGGCACCGCCGGGTTGTACGAGGTCGGGGACGAGGCGCTCGTCGGCGCGGCGGACAACCCGCCGGCCGCTGAGGTGTACGATCTCTTCAAGGTGGGCGATGAAACGCTGCTGGTCACCACCGAACTACAGGATGTCACGGCTGACCCCGTGAAGGGAGAAATTCGGCGCAAGCTCGATGTGATCGCGCCGATTTCGCTTTCGCCGACGCAGAACGTGGAGCTTTTCACTCCCGAGTCCGACCGTACGGTGGAAGTTGAAGTCCGTGCCTATCGCCCCGGCCAGTCCGGCTCACTGAAACTGGCCGCGCCAGATGGTTGGACCATCGCGCCGGACTCACAGCCGTTCCACCTCGCGGCGGTCGGAGACCATGCGCGGCTGACATTCACGGTTCATGCGCCCTCGCAACCGGGGACGGCTGCCATCATCGCCGAAGCCACCATCGGTGGACACACCTACAACACCACGCGGCAGGACATTCGCTACGACCACATCCCGTTCCAACTTCTCCAGCCGCCTGCGCAAGTGCAGGCCGTTTGTCTCGACCTCCAGATTCGCGGCAAAACCGTCGGCTACCTGCCCGGCGCGGGTGACCGGACCGCCGAGGCGCTTGAGGCGATGGGCTACGCCGTCACGACGTTATCCGGCGCAGACCTGACGCCCGAGCGGCTGCGCGCGTTCGACGCGGTGGTCGTCGGCGTGCGCGCGTTCAACGTCCGCACGGACCTCGCCGCCGGGTTGCCCGCGCTGTTCGCCTACGCGGAAAACGGCGGCACCGTCGTCGAGCAGTATAACACGCCCAACGAATTGAAGAACCCGCGCCTGGCTCCGTACGCACTGGAACTCTCCCGGGACCTGCCCCGGCAGCGGGTCACGGACGAAAACGCACTGGTCACGTTGCTCGCGCCCGACCATCCGGCGTTCAACGTGCCGAACCGGATCACGTCCGCTGACTTCGACGGTTGGGTGCAGGAACGCGGGTTGAACTTCCCGGTGACGTGGGACCAGGAACACTTCGAGACGCTACTGGCGTGCAGCGACGCAGGAGAACCGCCGTTGAAAAGCGGCCTGCTCGTGGCGCACTGCGGCAAGGGATATTTCGTGTACACCGGTCTGTCGTTCTTCCGGCAATTGCCCGCCGGGGTGCCGGGTGCGTACCGGTTGTTTGCCAACCTCGTTTCACTGGGCAGATGAATGGCGGGACTGCCGAAAAGCCGCGGAGCGGCCATCGTCACAAGGTAGGGTCGCCTCTCCGAGGCGATCCAAATTTTATCTGGATGACTGCGCCTATGGTCCGGCACCCACCAGAAAATCTGGGATCGCCTCGGAGAGGCGACCCTACCTTATAACGACGATGGAGCCTGCCATTGAACCGCCGCCCGACGACGCCGTCACCGGTCTGCCGTTCCTGCGCACCTGGCGCGCGGTGTACGCGTTCGTCCTGGCGGCTTTCGCGTTGACGCTGGCGCTCCTGATCGCGCTCACGCTGGCTTACCCGTGAACGCCTTCGACTACCTCGTCCTCCTCGGGACGCTCGCGGGCATCGCGGCCTACGGGGTCTGGCGCACGCGCGGCCGGCGGGATCTTCACACTTACCTCAAGGGCAGCCGCAACACGGGCTGGCTGACCATCGGACTCTCCGTCATGGCCACCCAGGCCAGTGCAATCACTTTCCTGTCCGCGACGGGGCAGGGATACGCGGATGGGCTAGGCTTTGTGCAAAATTACTTCGGGGTGCCGCTGGCGCTGATCATCGTCGCGGTCGTCTTCCTGCCGATCTACCGGCGGCTGGGCGTCTACACGGCATATGAGTACCTCGGGCAGCGGTTCGACAAGAAAACCCGGCTGCTCGGCGCGGGCATCTTCCTGCTCCAGCGCGGATTGGGCGCGGGCATCACGATCTACGCGCCCGCCATCGTGCTCTCGGCGCTCATGGGCTGGCGGCTGGACCTGACGATCATCGGCACCGGCGTGCTGGCCGTCGCCTACACGGTCAGCGGCGGCAACGACGCGGTGAACATCACCCAGAAATACCAGCTCGGCATCATCTTCGCGGGCTTGTTCGCCGCCGGCTGGGTGCTCGTGTCGCGGCTTCCGGCCGGGCTTACATTCAGTGACACCCTGACGCTGGCGGGCGGCTTCGGCAAACTGCACGCGGTGGATCTTTCCCCGAGCCTGCAACGCCGCTACACGCTCTTGTCCGGGTTGGTCGGCGGGCTGTTCCTGCAACTGTCGTATTTCGGCACGGACCAGTCGCAGGTCGGGCGTTACCTCGGCGGCTCGTCCTTGCGCGAGAGCAGGCTCGGGCTCATGTTCAACGCCCTGAGCAAGGTGCCGATGCAGTTCTTCATCCTGGGGCTCGGGGTGCTGACGTTCGTGTTCTACCGGTTCGAGACGCCGCCGGTGTTTTTCAACGAGCCCGCGTGGAACTACCAGGCAACCCACGGCGAGGGGGAGCGATTGAACGCGCTCCGAACGGACTTCGATGCCGCTCACGCGCAGGAACGGCAGGGGATCGACGCCTGGCTGGCCGCGCGCCACGCCGGCGACGCCGCGGCGGCCGAACAGGCCCGCGCCACGGCGCTTTCCGCGCACGCACGCGGCGAAAACGCGCGCGTGGGCACCCGGGACGTTCTCCACGCCGGCGACGCCTCGCTCCCCGTGGAGGATAGCGATTACGTATTCATCACTTTCGTCGTGCGTCATCTGCCCCATGGATTGATCGGTCTTCTCATCGCGGCGATCCTGGCGGCGGCGATGAACTCCAAGGCGGGTGAACTCAACGCGCTCGCCTCCACCACCACGGTGGATTTTTACCGGCCGTTGTTCCGTCCGGAAGCACCGGACGCGCACTATGTCCGCGTGTCCCGGTGGCTGACGGCGTTCTGGGGGCTGGTGGCCATCGGATTCGCGTTGTTCGCGCACCTGGTGGAAAACCTCATCCAAGCGAGCAACATCCTCGGGTCCATTTTTTACGGCGTCGTCCTCGGGTTGTTCCTGACGGCGTTTTTCCTGCGGCGCGTTGGCGGCACGGCGGTGTTCTGGGGTGCGCTGGCGGCGCAGGCGCTCGTGATCGTCATGTACACCGCGCGGGTGCCGATTTCCTATTTGTGGTACAACCTGATCGGCTGCGCGGCGTGCGTCGTGTTCAGCCTGATTCTTCAGGCGGCGCTGCCACCCGACAAATTCTCCCCTGCATGAGCGCGATCATCTGTTTTGGCCAGCAACCGTGCGGCTTTTTCCCGCGTCGGTTTCTTTTTGCGAAAATCGTGACCGCGCGCCGGTTGGCGGCGGAACTCGGCGGCGAGGTCGTGTTCTTCTGCCACGACAGCGACCACGACCCGCGTGAGACGCAGACGATCCTGACTCACCGCAAGACCGGTCAACCGACGAAGCTAAATTTCCCGTGCGACAACAAGGTCCAACGCAAATGGTCGCCGCTCTACGCGAAGTGCGTTTCTACCGGTTGGCGGGACAACACCGCCCGCCAACTCCCCGCGTACGTGGACGCACCGGCCGTCGCGGCGTTCCGCCACGTGGCAGCCGGCAACGCCGCCGACTTCTGTCTGGAGATGTACACGAAGATGGGTTTGCTCGACGGCGTGCGCGTGGTGCGTTCCAGCGACCCGGCGGTGAGGCAGGCGGCGTGTGAGATCGCGGACTTTTTTGTGGACGTACTGTACGAAGGCGAAACGGTTCGCGCCCGCTGGCGGGACGGCGCGCTGCAACTCCACGAGGGCGGCGGTGTTTACCGGACCGTCGCCGGCGCGAAGTTTTCCAAGGCACAGATCAGCCCGACGCGCGACACGCGCCTGTGCTGGATGCAGTCCGTGGTGCGTTGCACGCATTACGTTGCCGGGGCGGGGGAGGCGGCTTACCTGAACACGGCCGACGCGCCGGAAATCACTTTTGTGACGCGCGATGTCATCGAACGTTCCGACGAAGCGTACACGGACATGCCATGATTTCGCACGAAGTTCCGCAACGACCAATCTTATTTTGAAGATCGGACTGACGTGTTACCCTTCGGTGGGTGGGAGCGGCGTGCTGGCGTCGGCGCTGGGCGAGGAACTTGCCCGGCGCGGACACGAGGTGCATTTCATCAGCTACGAACGTCCTTTCCGTTTGCCGGACCACGTGGAGCGGATCTTGTTCCATCCGGTCATCATCAACGACTACGGTCTCTTCAAATATCCCGATTACACGCTGCCGCTCTCGGTGAAGATGGCCGAGGTCAGCCGCGCGCACGGCCTGGATGTGCTGCACGTTCACTACGCCGTGCCGCACGCCACGGCCGCCGTGCTCGCGCGCTCGATGCTGCCGCCTGCACACCAGCCGCGGATCGTCACGACGCTGCACGGCACGGACACGACGCTGCTCGGCTTGGACGCGGGCTACGCCCCCGCGATCCGTCACGCCCTGGCGCAATCGGACGCCGTGACGACCGTCTCCGGTTTCCTGCGCAACGAAACGCGGCGCGTGCTCGCCGTCGAGCGGTGCATCGACGTGATCCACAATTTCTTCGTCCCGCGTCCACCCCGCCGCACCCGCGACGAGACCCGCCGCATGCTCGGTCTCTCTCCCGGCGAAACGCTCCTGCTGCACGCTTCCAACCTGCGCCCGCTCAAGCGGATCGACCTCCTGTTGCAAACCGTCGCGCGTCTCCGGCCGCGCGGAGCATTCCGCCTGCTGATCCTGGCGGGTGGGGATTGGCGGCCGTTCGAGGAAGACGCGCGACGGCTCGGCCTCGCGGACCGGCTCCTCATCCGGCGCGAGGTCAGCGACGTGGAGGAATATTTCCAGGCCGCCGACCTGGCGTTGTTCACCTCCGAGAGCGAGAGTTTTTGCCTGGGCATCTTGGAAGCAATGTTCTTCGGCTGCCCGAGTGTGGCGATGGCGGTGGGCGGGATACCCGAGGTCGTGGAGGACGGAGTGAGCGGACGGTTGGTGCCTTTTGGCGACGTGGAAGCCGCCGCCGGTGCCGTCCAGGAATTGTTGGACGATCCCGCCGCCCGGGGGGCGATGGGAACAGCGGCCAGAGAACGTGCGGAGACGCGGTTTTCGGCGGACTTCATCGTCCCACGGTACGAGGCGCTGTACCAGCGGGTCTGTAAAAACTAGTCACCGACCCGAGCGCGGATCGTCTCACCGAAACGCGGCACCACGAACGCCGCCGGGTCCACCTGCCTCGCCTGCAACGCCGCCGCGAGGTCGATGATGGGTTGGTCGATGGCTTCGTCGGTGAGTTGAAACGTGCCGAAATGCATCGACATGCTCAGGCGCGAACCGAGGGTCTGGTGCGCCTGCACGGCGTCCCCGGGGTTCATGTGCTGCTCGCGCATGAACCAGCGGGGTTCGTACGCCCCGATGGGTAAGAACGCGAGGTCCGGCGCGCCGAGACGTTCGCGGATCGTCGCGAAATGACGACCCAGGCCCGAGTCACCGGCGAAATACACGCGCAGGTTTCCCGACCGCAGCCAGAATCCGCCCCAGAGCGTGTTGTTGCGCTTGCTCGCCGAGCGCGCGGACCAATGTTGCGCCGGAGTGAACGTCACTTCCAAACCGGGAAAACGATGCGGTTGCCACCAGTCGAGTTCCTCCACCTGACGCAAACCATGCCCGCGCAGGAACGCGTGGTTGCCTAGACCGGTGAGGAAAAGGGGATTGAACCGCTCGTCCAACCGCCGCAGGGTGGTAACGTCGAGATGATCGTAGTGCCCGTGGCTCACGAGTACGACTTGGATCGGCGGAAGCGCATCGAACGCGATGGCCGGTGGCCGGGCACGTCGCGGACCAACGAAAGTCACCGGGCTGACGCGTTCGCTCCAGACGGGATCGGTGAGGACGTTGAGTCCATCCGCGAACTGCAAGAGGAACGTGCTGTGTCCGACGAACGTGGCGGACGTCTCATCGGGGCCGATGCTTGCCGGAAGACTGGGGACAACCGCTTCGACCGAGGTTGGTGGCAACCAGCGGGCGGCGCGTCCCCCGAAGAGTTTCCAACGCAGAACGTCGGTCAGGGACCGCCCGGCGGGTACCCCGTCGAGGTTGTGAAATTCGCGGCCGTCAAAATGGTCGCTGGGAGTGGTAGGCAGGCTCAAGCAGTCAGACAGTACGATGCCGGAGGCACGACTTGCAAATCGCGCCTCCGGCAAAGCGAATGACGCGTCTGAAGTTCCACGATGACGCCGTGCCGGGAGAAATCAGATCAGGAAGATTTGGCTCGTTTTTCATACGAAGGAACCCTGATCTCGCTGCCCGGAACGGCGGCGGAAAGTGGGGAGGCTAGCCGGTTACGCTCCGGCCCTGCGGCGTTCACAAGGCCGGGTGCTTCTACTACACCATGGTCTCCGTGTTGATGGCAAAATGGAGCTGCGCCCCGGTATCGCGCCGGGCTTGGTTGACAACGGTTTTGCAGACCGTGGCGTTCACTTGCTCGCTCGCGCAGCGTTGGGTTTGGCAAAATGGTGCGCCCGGAAGGAGTTTCACCTTCACCTTGCCGGGTAAGAGCCGGCGGCTCTGGAAATTGAGCTACGGACGCAGGTTAGGAAAATTGCTCGCGGCAGGAATCGCACCTGCTGCCTCCGCCTTCGCAGAGCGGCGCTCTGATCTGATGAGCTACGCGAGCCGGTTGGTAAAATGCTCCCCGACGTGGTTCCGCCCCACGAAGACCTGGTTAACAGCCAGGCATGATCCTGTTTCATCACCGGGGAATTTTTGAAATGGTGGCTGCCACGGAGTCGCACCGTATCCTTGCCCTCTTCAGGGGCACGCTCTTCTGCATGAGCTATGCAGCCATGATAAAACTTGGGCCGCCAGGGTATCGCGCCCTGTTCTACCGGTTAAAAGCCGGTGGCATCACTTTAATGCTTGCAACCCGTCATGAAATGGAGCCTCTGGTGCGGACTCGCACCGACGATCTACCGGTTTACGAAACCGGCCCTGTCGCTGCTGAGGCACAGAGGCGATGAAAAAGCTGTTCGCTTCTGCCGGTATCGCGCCGGCGTCTACCGGTTATCGGCCGGCCGCTCTGCTTTTGAGCTAAGAAGCGAAGTGAAAAAAGTTGCCCGCCGGGGAGTCGCACCCCGTCTTCCGCTTTGTAAGAGCGGCTCGCTCCTGTGACAACAGCGGGCAAATCTGACTGGTGGAAACATCTGCCGGGCGTGGATTCGCACCACGATCTCGCTGTTTCAAAGACAGGGGTCCTCCTTTGGACGACCCGGCAAAAGTGGTCAGGACGGCAGGTAACGCTCCTGCTTGATCTTGCTCCCAAGGCAAGTGCCTCCGCTTGTCGGCCACGTCCTGAGAACTTGTGTGGCTAAAGAAGTTTGAATCGTTCCCCAGCCCTGCCAGGGCGTCAGGCGATAGCCCAGGGCAGCGCCCTGGGTTGGCGGACTGGCAGGGCTGGGGAGAAGAACGCGTCGTCATCTTTAACCACCCAGATTCTGAGGTGAAAACTGCAAAAATGGCGGGTTGGACGGGCATTGCTCCCGTGACCTTCGGCTTGACGAGCCGCTGCTCTTCGTGGCTGAGCTACCAACCCGAGGTTGTAAAATGGTGGGCCAGGCAGGAATCGCACCTGCGCGGTCGATGCACGACATCTGCTCTACAGGCAGCCCCGCGTCTTTAGCGGTCTACTGGCCCACGGTGGAAAATGGTTGCGGAAACGGGAATCGAACCCGCTTGAAGTGGCTTAGTGCCTATCCGGATATCCGCGTGGGTTTTCTGCCGCCCCTGCCGGGGCTGTGGGGGAGGGCCGTTTTCCCCGGGGCTCACGCCCCGGGCTAAATTCTGCCGCCCCTGCCGGGGCTGAAAACGAGGTGAATCGGATAGGCACTAAACTCTTGCGTCCTGGCAGGGGCGGCAGAAAACAGGGTGGTTCAGGGTAGGTCTTCAGCCCTGGCAGGAGCGGCAGAAAACAGGGTGGTTCAGGGTAAGCATTTAGCCCCGGCAGGGGCGGCAGAACTTAGCCCGGGGCGTGAGCCCCGGGGAAAGCAGCCCTTCGGCCTAGCCCCGGCAGGGGCGGAAGAAAATGCGCTTGGAATCATCAGATAGGCTCTCATGAGACCGCCGAGACGACCACGCCTCCCTCTCCGCATCTTCTGAAATGGTGGCACCGGCGGGTTTTTGCTCCCGCATGAGCCTGCTTGCAAGGCAGGTGCCTTCCTTGTCGAACCACGATCCCACGATGAAAACTTCGCAGCACGGCGGGCAGGTATCGCGCCTGCATGAACTGGATTTGGACGCCAGCGCCTTTCTTGTCGAGCCACCGCCGTTCTTTGCTGCCACGTAAACTGGTGCGGCCGCCGGGAATCGCACCCGGATCGCCTTCTTGGCAGAGAAGCATTCTGCTGTTGAACCACCGCTGCAAAACATTCCGGCAGCCGAACCGCGACACTAGCGTTTCCCATGCTGAACATGGGCGCCCTGTGGAACCGGCCGACTGCCGAAAACACGACACCCCGAACCTCGGCCCGGGATGAAAGAACAAACACCGTTGCAAACCACGTGTCGGCGTTTGCACCCGCTGGAGTTATTTCACGGCGGTCTTTCGGTGTTTCGGGCACACCTCCCACGAAGCCCTCAGGATGTTAGTCGCAGGCGTGGGACGAGTTCTCATGGATCGCAGGAACGTTGCGGACGGCTGGCGCGCAGCATGTCAGTAGTTTGACATGGTTCGCCGGTGATGGTAGAACCTTTGCAGGTCACCATCTGGCACGGAGCTTCCAATTTCCTGTGATGTGAGTGGCTCATCCCGCCTCGCTGTCGGTTGCCGCCGACAGCGAGGCATTTTTTTGCGCCACAAAACTTGGATGTTAGTGAATTACATATGGTTGATAATGAATGAGTCGAAAACTGCATCGGACAACAAAAAACCCTGCGGACTCTTTCGGTCGGCAGGGTAGATAAGAACCTGGAAGGTTATAATTTCCGTTGTTATCTACCGGACCGTCCCTTGTTTGAAGCTACCGAGCAAATGACTCGGCTTGAACGCCCAATCTCGGCACGGCATGCCCGTATTCAGAAAGCGGGGAGCCGCTTCGGAAGTACGATAAATAATGGGCCGAATGTTCATGGACGTGGTTGAATGTCCAAAAGATTTAATGGAACTAACGTGGAGCGTCAATGACTTTTTTCGGAAAAGCTGATTTAATTTATCCACCTCGCGGAGAACGATTCTGCAATACCCTAAGATGGGTTGGTGTACAAAGCGCTCAAGCGTTACAACGGCCGGACCACGATCCATGTTTCCCGCCAGTGTCCGTTGGCGGGGTCCTGCACGCGCAAGGTATGACGCCCCTCGCACAACACCGCGACCGGTTGCCCGTTGACGAGGCGGCATTCAAGCGTGTCGCTTTCCCAGGATGGGTTGGCGCATCCTTTGACGCGCAAGTCCAGCAACCGGCTGCTCGCGGGTAGATCGGGGTCGAGCACGTAGGTGGTTCCGGGGATCGGTGAGACGACGGAAAGCGCATGGCCTCCGTCCGCCGCGACGCCGGCGGGAGTCACCGACACGCTGCCGGTGCGTTGAGCGAGGGCTTCGGTCACGACCGCTTGACCCGCCAACCAGTTGTCTCCGCTCGCCAGCCAGCTCGCGTATTCGGGCGACAGGCGGACGCGGCCTTGCTCGTCGTAGTCGGAACGTTGTTCAGGAATGGGGAAGTGGCCAGCGGCAAACTTCTCGGTGATGGCGTCTGACCCATCCTTGTGCACCGCGTCGAGCAGATGACCCGTGACCCGGTGAACCGCGCGTTCCACGATCCCGGCCGGCGGTGCGTACCAACTCGTGCCGCGCTGGGCATGGAGCCGCTCGAAGACCTGATGCAGCAGCGGCCCCGCACCCGTCACTCCCGACACGCCGATCATCGGACGGCCGTCGAAGTTACCCACCCACACGCCGACCGTGAACTCGGGCGTGTAGCCGATGGCCCAATTATCACGGAAGTCCGTGCTGGTGCCCGTTTTGCACGCCACGGGAAAGTCCCAGTGCAGATCCGAGTCCACTCCGAACGACAACGCGCGCGCGCCGTTGTCGGCGAGGATGTCGGTGATGAGATATGCCGAGCCTGGGTCGGTCAACCGGACCGTGCCACGCGCGCCGTTTCGCGCTGAAAACCCGTGGCAAGGAAGGTAGTCGCCGAGGCGCGCGAGGCAAGCGTAGGCGTTGGTGAGTTCGAGCAAGCGCGCTTCCGAGTTGCCGAGGGTCAACCCTAGGCCGTAATGATCGGCCGACAGCGGCAGGGTAGTCACTCCGCAGTCACGCAGCCGCTGCAACAAGGCCGGGGGGCCGCCCGCTTTGTCCGCCAACACTTTGACCGCGGAGATGTTCAGCGAATTTGCCAACGCCGGACGCAAGCGCATCGGGCCGTAGAAACGGTGGCTGTAATTCTCGGGCTTGTAGATCGCCCCGCGCGACGGAAACTCCACCGGCAGGTCGTCCACCACGTCGGCGGGCGTCGCGCCGCGCTCGAAGGCGAGCAGGTAGGTGAACGGCTTGATCGTCGAGCCAGGCGAACGCCGCGCCCACGCGCCGTCGATCTGACCGCCACGCGGCGAAAAGAAGTCCGCCGAACCCACCAGCGCGATGATGCCGCCAGTCCGATTGTCGAGCACGACGACCGCCCCGTTCCCCACGCGCTCCGCGCGCAACCCGGCGAGGTGTTGGCGCAACGAATCGGTGATGAAACGATTCAACTCCAGGTCGAGGGTCGTGCGCACCTCGCCGCGCGCATCCGCAGCCTGCGATAACGCCGCGCGGCCTCCGCCCGCCAGGAGGCGTTCGACAAAATGCGGCGCTTCAAACGGCCGGGCGGGCGTGGCCAGCCGGAGCGGCTCTACCCGGGCGCGGGCAAGCTCGTCGGTGGTCGCGCTGGTAGTTTCACCCATGCGCTGTAGAACCCATTGCTGCCGGGCGCGGGCTCGCTCGAAATGTCGGAAGGGATTCAGCCGCGTGGGCGATTGCGGCAGCGCCGCCAACAACGCTGCCTCCGCCGTGCTCAGGTCGGCGGGCCGTTTGCTGAAGTAGTGGCGCGCCGCCGCCGCGCAGCCGAGGTCGCGGTTGCCGTAGTCGAGGCGGTTCAGGTAGGCGGCGAAAATCTGGTCCTTGGTCCAGACCTGTTCGAGCCGCAACGCCTGGACGGCTTCCACCAGCTTCGTCCAGAGCGTGCGGGGGCGGGGGCAACTGAGCTTGATGAGTTGTTCGGTGATCGTCGAGCCGCCCGAACGCCGCTCGCCCGTCCGCCGCCAGCCGAGTTGGCCGAGGACGGCGCGTCCCAAGGCCAGTGGGTCAACCCCGCCGTGCGAGTAGAAACGCTTGTCCTCGGCGGCGATCGTCGCCTGCCGCAACGCGAGAGGGATTTGGTCGAGCGGTAACGGTGGCCTTGCGTAGTGTGCGTCGACGGGCAATTCCCGCAGGATTTCGCCGCGTGCGTCGGTCAACAGCAGGCTCGGCGCGGGCGGGTGATTCAACCCGGCCGGCAGCGGGACGAGGTGCAGCGCGCTCCACGCGGCGATCATCAAGACGAACGCCGCGAGCAATGCCGTGACCAGAACGCGACGTGGCTTGTTCATGGTAGGGTTGCCTCTCCGAGGCAATCCTGATTTGGCTTGGATGACCGTGCCTGTGATTCGACGTTCCCTTCCAGAAAATCTGGGATTGCCTCGGAGAGGCAACCCTACCTTGGTTGGATTATTCCAGCGGCACCGTTGTCAGGCTGCCGGCGGCCGTTTCCGCGTAGCGGTCGGGATGGTACATCTCCTCGATCTTCGCCGCCGGAGCGGTGACCGTGCCGGCCGCGCGTACGCGCGCGAGGTATTGCAGGTGGAAACGGCCCGGCGGCAGCGCGTCGCAGAAGAACACCGCGCGATCTTCCCGCAGTTCGTGGAAGTCGCTGATCCAGTCGGACAACCCATCGGTGGGAACGTTCCCGCCCGTGCCCGCCGTCTTGAAGTCGGGGTTGATCGCTTCCAACACACACGGCAGCGGGTCGTTCACCGCCAGGTACGACGCGTCGGCGGGCACCTGGACGTTCAGGCTCACGAGCACGCGGTCGCCCACCTTCAGCTTGCCTTTGGCAACGTCGACGAGCGAACCGTCGTCGAGCACGGTCTGGTACGTGCGCACGATGCCGTAACCCCCGCCGCCCGTGGTGGCCTCGGCGTTCAGGCCCGCGCCGCCGCGCGGGCGGGATTCCACCTGGGCCTGCACGTAGAGCGTGCGCCTGGCGTCGGCGTTGGCGAGGGCGAGCTTTTCCTTGCCCGCGCCCAGCGCGTCGAGCGGAAATTCACAGGTGAACGTGCGGTGGTCGCCGCCGATGCGGAACGCCTTGTTCTGACCGGCGAGGTTGAACGACCCGGCGGCGGGTCCGGCGGCTTTTTCCACCTTGGAAGCGTAGGAAGACATCGCCAGCAGCGCCCACGCGTTGCCCTGCGTGGTGTTCCAGTCACCGTAATGGCCGCGTTCGCCGAGCAACTGCGTCAACCGGCCTTCCACGGAGGCGTCGCGCGGCGCGAACTCGCACCACGCCAGCAGGCGCATGCCGTCGAGCGCCGCCGCGCTGGCGAAGGCGTTCCACGTTTCGGGCTTTTCCTTGTCACGCGGGCCGGGCTGAAGGAGCGTCTTGATCATGCCGGCGTTGCCGTCGCTCTTGATGAGGGCCAGGGCGAGCAGGGTGCGATCCTCCGGGCAGAGCTTGTCGCGCTGCTTGAAGAGGGTTTCGCAATACGCGGGTTCGGCCTTGTCGAACATCGCCAGCGCGTAGAGCGCGAGGCAGCGGTCGGTCTCGTTGTGATCGTGGTACGTGTCGTGAACCGGCTTGGCGTCGCCGTCGGCTTGCTCGTTGGAGCGGAGCTGCTTGCTGAGGTATTCGCAGAGTTTGTCGACGTTCGCCTGCGGCACGAAGTAACCCGCTTTCCGGGCGAGCGCGAGGCCCACCGCTCCGTACGCGCTGCCCCACGGATGGGACGCGCGGCCGGTGACGCCCGGCCAGTACGCGAGACCGCCGTCGTCGGATTGCATCCCGAGGATGCGGTTGATCCCGCGCAACGCGGCCTCCTCCGCTTCGTCCGGGGTCTTGTTGAGGTCGGGCAACGCGTCGTGAAGATCCTTGTACACCAGCCACGGCAGCGTGCTGGAAACCGTCTGCTCGATGCAGCCGTAGGGATAATGCAGCAGCGAGTCGATGCCCTCGTGCAGTTCGCTCAGGCGCGTGGTGGAAACACTGACCCGGATCAGTCCATCCTCGCCTTCGAGCAAGGCGGGATCAACGCGGCCGAGCAGATCGGCGGCGCTGCCGGCCGGGTGGAGGTAGGTGATCTCCGAGCGTCGCGGCGTGGGATGGCCGACGTTCAGCGTGCTCTGCACGGAGTCTTTCCACGCCGGAGCACCGGCCGTGGTGCCCGTCAGCCGCGCGCGCCACGTCCATTTGGCCGTACCCGTGTGGAGGAACTCGGCGGGGAACTCGACCGGCTGCGCCTGACCCGCTTCCAGGTGGATGCGACGAGCGCGCGGGGTGGCGTCGCTGCCGCCGTTGGGAGCGTCCATCACGGCTTTGTCGTCGAGTTCGAGCGTGACCTCGACCTCACCGGCGGCGGGCGATTGGTTGTGGACCACCGCGCGCAGGAGGACGTGGTCGCCCACGTTGCCGAAACGCGGCAACGACGGTTCTAACATCAGCGGTTTGTTGACGCGGAAACTACCCTGGCCGCCGCCGAAACGCCCGGCCGCCGCCCGGTCGCCGCCGCCCTCGTGGACCACGGCCATCACCTGGAACTCCGTCAGGTTGTCCGGCGCGGTGAAATGCGCCTCGACCCTTCCCTGGGCATCCGTCGTCAGCGTGGCGTTCCAGTACGCGCACGCCACGAAGTTCTGCCGCAGGCGGTCGCGCATGCCGTCCTCGCCGCCGCCGCCGATGAGATAGCCCTTGTTCGCGGCCTCGCCCTTCTCGCCCGCGAACTGCATGTCCGCCGGGTCTTCCGAGAGCAGGGCCGGGATCGTCACCCCGGTGTGTACGTCCAGCGGCCGGTCGTGGTAGAACGTTTTCCAGATCGTCGGAAGCTGGTAGCCGGTCAGGCTCAGGACGCCCTTGTCCACGGCGTAGAGCGTGACTTCGGCGTTGCCGGCCGGGTGATGCGCCTCGTCGGTGACGCTCACCTGCACGGATACGTCATCGCCGGGTTGGTACTCGGGTTGCTTCGGCTGCACGGTGACCGTCAGCTTTGAATCCGCCTTGGGCACGTTGAGCTGGCAGTAACCCGCGCGATATTCCGGCATCTTGATCCGCCGGGGCGATTGGCCCACGCC
>CAXTOX010000041.1:21068-29381 GCA_964245885.1 uncultured Chthoniobacterales bacterium
GAGCAGCACGGAAACGAAAACGTTCGGCGCGTCGGTGTCGATCACCGGCACCTCGATGGCGGGATGCTCCTTCTTCAACTCGGTGACGAAGGAACGCGACACGCCCTCGCGCTCGACGCTCACGAGCGCGCGGCCGCTGATGGGCGTCTTGACGAGGATCGTCGCCTTGTCGCCAGGATGGTACTCGGCCTGGTCGGGGACGAGTTGCACCTGCCACGCGTTGCGGTAGCCCCACTCGGCTTCCTTGTCGCCGAGCACGTCGACCGTCGTGGACGTGGCGATCTCGTGGCCGGCGGCATCCTTGCCGGTGATTTCGAGGAAGTATTCGCCGGGTTCGGCGGGTACGAGGTTGCCGAGTCCGGGCGGGGTTTCCGCGACGGGTTCCCACTGTCCGCCGAGGCGATGCAGGCCGATTGTGTCGATCTGCGTGGAAGCGACCGGTTCGAGGTGCGGCGTGCTCTCGTAGTCGGAATCGCCCGACTCGATGGCGACGCGCTGCGTGCGCCACTCGATGTGCGAGAGCTTGGCCGTTACATGTACGGGTTGGTCAAGCGGCTGGCCGTCGGCGGCGTTGACGGCCACGACCTCCAGCGGCAGCGGATCGCCCGCGCGCACCACGTCGGGCATCGCGTGCAGGCCCAGATAATACCCGGAACTGTGGACGGTGTATCCGGTATACGCCGTGATGGTCTGTTGGTCCTGGTCGGTGACGCTGGCCTGCACGCGCACGCGGCGCGGGGAGGGAGCGGTCGCGTTGAGGACGATGTGCGGCGAGAGGGTCAGTGCGCCCTTGTCCGAAAGCGCGGCCTCGCCGTCGAGCGCGAGTTCGCCGCGCTGGCGGCGCAGGCGGTAGTCCACGTCGGTCGAGCCGAAGAGATAGTCCTCGAAGCCGTCGGGCGTGAACACGGTGTCCACCGCTTTGAGCGACCAGGCGACCTTCGCCCGCGACAGCGCGGCACCGGAGTAATAATGCGCTGCCAGTGCCAGCGGCGTCGTGCCCTCGCCCACGGTCGGGATGGTGGGACGGCCGAGTTGGACCGCGAAGGCGTTGGGCTGGTACTCCTGCACCTGGAAGCGGCAGACGGTGGACTGCGGCGTCTCGGGATCGGCGTCGTCGCTGTCGCCGTTGTCGGCGGCCGCGAAGGCTTCGGCGTCGGTGTCGTCGAGCGGGTTGCCGTCGAAGACGATTTCCGCGCGGTAGTGGCCGAGGGAGTTCTTCGGCAGTGGGATGGCTTCGTTGTAAGAACCGGCGGCGGAGAGTTTCCCGGCCTTCTGGAAGAACCGTCGTCCCCGCGCATCGTAGGCGCGCAGGGTCACGGGGGTATCCGATGAGGCGTTGACGAACCCACCGCCCTGCCACTCGCGCACGACGGCCTTGAACTGCACGGTCTCGCCGGGCTTGTACACGCCCCGGTCGCTGAAGACGAGCACGTCGCGCCGAACGGGTGGCTTCCGGGCGGCGGCATCGTCACCCGCGTTGGCGTCTTCTTCCGAGCCGGCGGCAACCTCGCTCTGGTAGGCGGTGGACGGCAGGTGGAAGCCGTAAGTGGACACCTCGTTGCGCTCGGCGGCGGTGAAGGGCACCACGAGGCAATCGTCGCCGGACACGACTTCCAGCCAGCCGATGTTCGCCGGGTCGACGGACAGGGCGGCCAGACCGTTGCCGTCCGCCGTCGCGGTGGCGTCGCCCGCGTTTTTGCCCAACGGCTTGCCGTCGGCGCCGAAGCACCGCACGACCGCCCTGCCGGCCGGCGCGGCATCCGCCAGCGAGAACACGAAGGCGTGGAACTTGTCGCCGGGCGCGGTCTGCCAGACGATCCCGAGGTTGGTCACCTGCACGAGGGCCTGCACGCCCACGCGCTTCTGTCCCTTGGGCGCGGCGGGCTGCTCGGCTTCGAGCAGGAGCACGCCGTTGCGGCCGGGGCCGAGCAGTTCGTCCCACTTCAGGCGGATCGTCTCGGGCTTGTCGACGGTCGGCGCGCCTTTGAGCTTGGCGTCGTAGACGACCTTGCCGGGGACTTTGTCAAAGCTGACGTGCTCCTTTTCGGTGTGTTCCTCGCTTTCGCCGTAATACTGCTTCTTGTACTGCGCCACGGCGAGCGGGGCCTGGTCGGGCGGCACCAGCTTGATGCGCAGGCGAACGTCCGGGACGTTGAGCGCGAAAAGATCGAACTCCCGCCGGCCCGAGCCGAGCTGCTGCACGCTGAAATCCGGGAACGCGAGCTGCGGCGGGCGGCGCTCGAACTTCGCCTCCTGCGAGGACGCCGCCGCGAGCCGGATGCCCTCGTTGGCCGCCGGGGTACCCGCGTCCACGGTGACGCTGTACGCGCGGTCGAGTGCGAAGTCGCCCACGGCCGTGATCTCCTCGCGGTTGGCCACGTCGAACTTCAGGTTCGCCGGCGCGGGTGCGACGTGGAGATATTGGCCCGCGTTGTCGTTGGTAATTTCCTTGGACAATGCCTCGGAAAAGGTGAGGACCAGCTTGCGCTCGCCCTCGCCGCCGTTGTCAGCCGCGAGCTTGTCAAACTTGAGCGGTTCCACGTTGCCAAGGTTGGCCTCGTACGCCGAGAGCCGCTTCGCGCCGGGGTCCTCGCCCGTGAAACCGGCTTCGGCGACGAGCTTCCAATGGTCTCCGACCGTCAGCGGCGACACCGGGACGGCTTCCAGGCGGTTGCGGGAATCGGGCGGCGTGCCGGCTGCCGCCTGGGCATCCGCCGGGGTGTGCGCGTCGAGGAACTGCTCCCTCCAGGTGCGCGGGGCGGCGTCGCTCCGGGCACGGGACGAGCCGTTTTCGGGTGCGGCGGTGATCCGTGCGGCGATCCGTTTGCCGTCGGCGCCGAGGAACGAAAACGCCGGGGCGACTTTCCCCGCGCTGACGGCCGAGTTGAAAACGAGGCGCACCTTGGGACGGGACGGCAGGTTCTTGCCCTCGCCGCCGTTCAGGATGACCGCGCTGATTTCCAGCCCCGGGGTGTGGAACGTGCGCTTGAGTTCCGCCGGGGCGGCGACGGACTGGCCGTCCGCAGCCTTCAGACCGGCCCGGAGCGTCGCCTCGTAGGCAGCGCCCAGCGGGGGAGGATCGGACAGGGTATAGACGCCCCCGCGCTGGCTGGTCCAGCGGAAGGTGCCGGGCAGTTCCGGGGTGAAGGAGAGCGGTGACTCGGCGGCGTCCTTGCCGACCTGATCGGCGGCGACCATCGGCACGGTGAACCGCAGCCCGAACGCCGCAGTGGGCGGCAGGAGGGTTTCGTCCCTGGCCGGTTTCTTGTCGGAGCCTTCGGCGTCATCGTCGGCCGGCTTGGGTACGCCGAGCAGGGTCAGCTCGACGGCCGGCGCGGCGGCGTGCGACCGGGCCGGAGACAGCGCGACGCCTGCGGCCAGCAGGAGGGAGAGGAAGCGACGGGTCATCATAGAGAGGACGTTTGGAGGGAAGCGCCTTGCGGAGAATCGCGCAGCGGGAGCACCATCGTGCCAGAAGGGCGAGGCCGCGTCACGCCAAATCCGCGCGTTGCGCCGCCGCCCACGCGAGGAACGACGGGTAGGCGGGCTGCCAGCCAAGCGTACGCAAACAGCCATTGGCGACGCGCTTGCTCGTCCAGCCGCGCTTGCGGTCGAGGTCCACCGGGCCGGACGGCGGCAGCGCGCGGCCGAAGTGCGCGGTCAGCGCGGTGTAGAGTTCGAGCTGCGTGACCGGGTGATCGTCGGCCACGTTGTAGACTCCCGGCGGCGTGTCCGGCTGCGCGAGGCGGCAGAGCGCGGACGCGGCGTCGTCGCGGTGAATCTGGTTGAGCCAACGTCCGCCGTCGCCCTCGATGACAGCCTCGCCCGAGAGGAACTTGCGCAGCAGGTTCGAGCGGCCCGGCCCGTAGATGCCCGCCAGCCGCGCGACGACTCCGCCGGATGACGCGAGCACGGCGTCTTCCGTTTCCCGCAGGACCCGCCCGGTCTCCCGGTCCGGGACCGCCGGGGAGGATTCATCGAGCCACGCGCCGTCCGTCTGCGCGTAGACGCTCGTGCTGCCCGTGAAGACGAACCGCGCCGGGCAAAAAGCCGCCAGCAGGTTGCGCGCACCGCCCAGATAGACGCGCCGGTATTGCTCCGGCCCGCCGCGGCGTCCGGAGGAAACGCTCATCACCACGGCATCCGGCGCGGGCGCATGCGCCGCCGCCGCGTGGACCGCCGCCGGGTCCGTCACGTCGTGCGCGGAAACGGGGTAACCCTTCTCGGCGCCGAGCCGGGCGGCCGAGTCCGCCGAGCCTGTCCAGCCGGACACTTCCCAGCCAGCGGCATGGAACCGATCCGCCGCCTGCTCACCCACGAAGCCGCAGCCGACGATCAGGACGCGGGGCATGGCGAGGCCGCTTCACGGCAGCGTCTTGACGGTCTCGAGCATTTTCTCGGCGGCAGCCTCGGCCTTCGCCGAATCCTCCTGGGAAGTCGCGTAGGCGGCGAGTTCGCAGGTGTTGTCCTTGGTCGGCGCGAAGGCCGCGAAGGAATAAATGATCAACTGCCCGTCGATCTTGCACTTGGCCGAAGCGATGGCCACCGCCATCCCGGCGGAGGTTTTGACCTCCTGCGCCTCGGTGTTTGAAGGCTCGGTGAACTTGTCGTTCGCCATCGTGGCTTTGACGACCTCGTTGAGGATAGCCTTCAGGCCGGCCGGATTTTTGCCGAGGCTGAGAATCTTGATCTCGAAGTCGCCCACGTCCGGCTTGAAGGTCAACTCGTGCAGGTTGCCTT
Organism: uncultured Chthoniobacterales bacterium; assembly: GCA_964245885.1. GTDB lineage: Bacteria > Verrucomicrobiota > Verrucomicrobiia > Chthoniobacterales > SZAS-18 > CAHJWO01. The sequence continues at coordinate 25,809 of CAXTOX010000041.1, forward strand.
CGGTCTCCTCGTACGTCCACGCGTCGGGGACCTCGATGGTGAAAATCGGTTTGTCCTTGGGATATTTGATGGTGCCAGCGCGGGCGGGCAACGCGGCCAAGCCAAGCAAGCAGGCGGCGAGCAGGACGCGGGAAGAAAAAGTGGAGAGAAGCATGGGCAAATGGCTTCGGTGGGTGAAGCGGTGCGGTGGGAACGAACGGTCCGCGCCTCTTTGCAGGCTTTCGGCGAGGGTACGTGGCGCGTTTGTAGCAGACCGGGCCGGTCGGCCTCAAATCAAATCAACCTTGGCGAACCACGCCGGTGTCAGATGCCGACCACGGGCGAGGAATGGCGCGCCCACTGGATGGCACGCTGGATGAGTTCGCTGCCGTCGCGCAGGCCAAGCTTGGCCTTGATGTGCTCGCGGTGGCTCTCGATGGTTTTGCGGCTGAGGTGCAGGTTTTCGGCGATCAGCCGCGTGCCGAGTCCCTGGCCGATGAGCCGGAACACCTGGAGTTCCCGGTCGGTCAGCCGCCCGACGTAGGCGTCGGCGCTCTCTTCGGCGGTGTCCTGTCCGGTCACCGCGCCCAGTGCAAGCCGCTGGACCGCGTGGGCAGTCACCTGATCGCTCACGTAGATCGCCCCCGAGAGCACCCGGCCGATGGCCAGCAGCAGGCGGTCAAATTTCTCCTGCTTCATCACGTACCCGCGCGCGCCGGCGCGCAACGCTCGCTCGGCGTAGATCGTCTCGTCGTGCATGGAAAGCACGAGGGTCAGGACCTGCGGCAGGCGCACCCGCAGGTCCTTGATCAACTCGATCCCGTCGCCGGTGCGCAGCGACAGGTCCACCAGGGCGAGGTCGGGCTGGAGCCGCTCGGCCGCGTTGAGCGCGTCCGTGCGGCCCTGAGCCTCGCCGCAGACGCACAGGTGCGGCTGTTCATTGAGCACGTTGGCCAGCCCTTGCCGCAAGATTGGATGGTCGTCCACCAGCAGGATGCGCTTTTTCTCGGGTTCGGACGAGGCGGGAGATGGATGCATGAAAAAGGTCGTTTGCTGACCACCACCAGCCGCCGATTCGCCGCACCCTTCCCTCCATACGCATCGTGGATAACGGCGGGAATCGTTTATGCCATCACCGGCGGCAATTTGCAAGCTTTTCCGGTGTCAGGTGGTCAGGGGTTTCCCTGTCAGTGCGGTGGGGCGCTCGGACCAAGGTGGAAACCGCTTTCGGCCCGATAGCGCGGGACAGCATTGAAGAGCAGGATGGAGACTACCACGAAGTGCCCACGCTGTAATTTCAGGACCCATTCAGTCTATGGAAGCATCGCCGCAAGCCGCTCCCGAAGCGATCAACGCTCAGCCTGTCCCTGGCGACGAGGAACTGATGAGTCGTATCCTCGCGCGAGAATCCGTCGCGCTCGACCAACTTTACACCCGCTACCGCCCATTGATCGGCAAAATCGTCATGGAGATCCTGCCGAACGAGTACGACGCCGAGGAGGCGTTACAGGACGTGTTCATGGAAATTTGGAACCGTGCCGCCAACTTCGACGCGCGCAAGGGCAAGGCCCTGGGCTGGATCATCTGCATGGCGCGCCGCCGCGCGATTGATCATTACCGGAAGATCCGCCGCCGGGCGGATGCCAGCGAGAGGCTGCGGCTTGAAAACGAAGAGGGGCAAGGGGCACTCGGGGAGAGCTTCGTCGGGAGGTCGGCGGCCGGGAACAGCCCCGGTGCCACGGACCTGAAGCAGTTCCTCCGGCGGATCATCGACAGTCTCCCGGTTGAGCAGGGACGGGTGATCGAGCTGAGCTATTTCAAGGAAATGAGCCAGCGCGAGATCGCGTCGCGCACGGGGATTCCGCTGGGCACGATCAAGACACGTCTGGATCTCGCGCTCCGGAAGCTCGCGCAGAAGTCGATGCCGTTCCGCAAGGAACTGAGCTTCGTGCAATAGGAAGGGGAAGGAACATGCCAGCAGCGCAGTGTCAACCCTGCGCCGCGCTCGTCTCGGTGGCGGCGGAACCCGCGGAAGAAGCGTCTCAAAAGGGCGCTGGTCTCGCCTCTCCTAGAGCCAGAGAAGCTCCCGGGGAAACACAAGACCTTGTGGAGACCGGCCGGTGAATCTGCTTGCCGTTGTGTAGGAAATGTAATAAATTTGCGGCAACAACATGGTCGCCGCCAGCTCCACCTCTGCCGTCTACGACGAGAGCAAGATCAAGACGCTCTCCTCCCTCGAACACATCCGCGCCCGGACGGGCATGTACATCGGCCGGATCGGCGACGGCAGCCACTACGACGACGGCGTGTACGTGCTGCTGAAGGAGGTCATCGACAACGCCATCGACGAGTTCATCATGGGCCACGGCCACGAGGTGCTCCTGACCATCGACGGCCTGGCGGTCAGCGTGCGCGACCTTGGGCGCGGCATCCCGTTGGGCAAGATCGTAGAGTGCGTCTCGCGCATCAACACCGGGGCCAAGTACAACGACGACGTGTTCCAGTTCAGCGTCGGCCTCAACGGAGTGGGCACCAAGGCGGTTAACGCGCTCTCCAGCACCTTCACCGTGGCGAGCTTCCGCGATGGGCAGACCGCGCGGGCAACCTTCAAGCAGGGCGTGCTCGAACAACACAAGAAACCGGGCGCGGATAAAGTCGGCGAGAAGAACGGCACGCTCATCGAGTTCTCGCCCGACCCGGTGATCTTCAAGAAGTCCGAGTTCAAGGAGGAACACGTCACGCGCCGTCTGCGGATGTACACCTACCTCAACGCGGGCTTGAAGATCCGCTACAACAGCACGCTGTACCATTCTAAAAACGGGTTGCTCGACCTGCTCGACGAGGACACCGACAACCAGCAGGACGCGCTTTACCCGCCGTTGCACCACCGCGACCGCACGCTCGAAATCGCCCTCACGCACACGCAGCGGTTCAGCGAGACGCATTATAGTTTCGTCAACGGCCAGTACACGAGTGACGGCGGCACGCACCTGAGCGCGTTCCGCGAAGGCGTGCTCAAGGCGGTCAACGATTTCACCAAGAAGAAGTACGAGGGCGACGACGTGCGCGAGGGCCTGGTCGGGGCGGTCGCCATCCGGCTGAAGGAGCCAATCTTCGAGTCGCAGACCAAGAACAAGCTCGGCAACACGGAAATCCGGGGCGAGTTGGTCAAGCGGGTGCAGGACACCGTCAGCGACCTGCTCCACCGCCACCCGGAAGCCGCCGAGAAGATCGTCGCCAAGGTGGAGGACACCGCCCGTTTGCGGCGCGAGTTGGCGAGCGTCAAGAAGCTGGCCCGCGAACGCAGCGGGGCCATCACCCTGCGCATCCCGCAGCTCAAAGATTGCAAGATGCACCTCAACCAGAAGAAGGGCGGGGGAGGCGGCTCCATGGTGTTCCTGACGGAAGGGCAGTCCGCCGCAGGGTCGCTGGTGAGCTGCCGCGACGTGATGACCCAGGCCATCTTTGTCCTCAAAGGCAAACCGCTCAACGTCAACGACCTGAAACGAGCGGCCATCTACAAGAACGACGAGCTTTACAACCTGATGCGCGCCCTCAACGTCGAGGAAAACGTCGACGGTCTGCGTTACGAGA
>CAXTOX010000042.1:0-7626 GCA_964245885.1 uncultured Chthoniobacterales bacterium
CCGAACTGCGAAACTTGGCAGAAAAAGCAGTGCTGAAAGAAAATGTCTCGGAAACCAATGAACGATAAATCTCCCGACGTGGAAGCCGAGACGAGCATGGCTGCGGTCATGGGGCGCAACATCCAGGCTCTGCACGAACGGCAGCAAGCCGAAGATAAGAACAGACCTTTCCAGGTCCGGGTCGCCGACGCGGTCACCCGTTTCGCAGGCAGCATGATCTTTGTGTACATTCACCTGGTGCTTTTTGGCGGATGGATCGTGGCGAACCTGCCGGGCGTGCCGCTGCCCAAGTTCGATCCGTCGTTTGTGGTGCTTGCCATGTTCGCGTCGGTTGAAGCGATTTTTCTTTCCACCTTCGTGCTGATCTCGCAGAACCGCATGATGGCACGGGCCGACCGGCGGGCGGATTTAAACCTACAAATCAGCCTGCTGGCGGAACACGAGACTTCCCGGCTGATCACGCTGGTAAAAGCGTTGGCGGATCATCAAGGCATCCCCGTGGCGCATGCGGAAGAATTGCCGGAGCTGGAACAGGATGTGGCCCCGGGAAGTGTGCTCGACGTGCTGGACACCCACCGGGATGAACTAGCCTGACGGAAGCCGGAATTTATCCACAGATTCCGGCCCCGATCAAACGAGGACCGTTGCGGCCCCTTGACCCGGCGTGAAGGCCACGGACGGCGAGGCATACCGCCGCGTCATCCGCGCGCAGAACTCCGCAAACTCCTCGATAGCCTGCGGCGCGCTCGTGTAATGCGGCGCGATCCCGCGGTGTTCCGGCGTGAAGCAGTACGTTACCGTCACGTCAAATTCCTCCAGAGCGCTCATCTGCCGGTCGAACCACGCGTCCGCATTGGGCCGGAAGCTATCCGCCCAACTCAGACCCGTGCGCAGGTATTTCACCCCGAGCCGCCGCAGCCACTCAACGGCATCGTCCAACCGATGGTCCTCGAAATGGAACCACTGGCAAATACCCATCTCCGGCGTGAACTCCGAGAAGTGCTTGAGCGCCAGCTTCGGCGTGCCGTCCTCGCGTAAAAGCCCCATGTAGAAGTGCCGATAATAGGACGAACCCTCCGCCTCGCGGTGGCGCGTCGTGGCGGGCCAGGCACGTGGCAGATCGTACAGTGAATACCAATGCACACGTCCGACCCTGCCACGTAACAGTTCCGCCGTGCGGCGCAGGCCGAAATCCTGCACCTCCTCCGCGCCAAAAGTCGAAACCCCGACCTCGGACACCCACAGCGGCAGCGTGGTCACCTCCTGGATTTCCTTCAGGCGCGCCGGCCAATCGTCGATCTGCCAGTGGTTCCAATCGAGCGGAAAACCATGCACGGCGACCACGTCGAGCGTATCCAACACGCCGAAGTCCTGCATCCGCCGCACGAAAGCCGGGTCGATGGGCGACATGCCGCCGAGCACCCGCAGAAGCGTGGGATGTTCCGCCTTCACGGCGAGAGCGGCCGCCTTGACCATCTCAGCAAAAATTTTCCATTCGGGGTCCAACTCGAAATCCCAGTGGGATTTGTTGTTGGGTTCGTTCCAGAACATCACTGCCTCGATCATAGATGCATACCCTCCGTTGGGTTGACTCGGCAGATGTAAACTTCTTCCTCCGGATGGCTGAGAATGGTAAAACCCGCGCTGCGCAGCATCGCCTCGGCACCGGCGCGGTTGGGAATCCACCAGTTGGTCGGATCCCCACAATAGTTCTTCTCGACGAAGTACATCAGCGGGAAATCTTCCCGCGCGAACATTTTCATGTCCTCGAAAAACTGTCCGTCGTCCGGCACCTGCTGCGGCTCTCCGACGTGGCCGCGCTGCATCGACTGGAACACCAGCAGATCTTTGGCGACGTGCTCGCGGATCAGGTCCAGTGCGAGCAGCGGGTGGCGCAAGTGGTAGAACACGCCCATGAAAATCACCACGTCGAACTTCTCGCCGAGGCTCGCCACGTCGTAGACCGAGAGCGGGCGGAACTCGATGTCCAACCCGTTCACCTCCGCCGCAAAACGCGCCTGCGCAAGGTAACGCTCGTCGAAGTCCACTCCCAACACACGCGCGGCCCCGCGCCGCTTCATCTCGATGGAGTAAAAACCGGCGTTGCACCCGATGTCGAGCACCGTCTTGCCGGTGAGATCGTGCGGGATCGCGTCGGTGAAACGCTGCCACTTCACGTTCGGATAATCGAAGAGGAAGTGGTTCGGCGCGGTCGGGACGCCGCCGAGATGCATCTGGTGGAACCAGGGACCGAGTTCTTCGATGCGCTGTTGGATCTCCGCCCCGCTCATCATACGACCACGTTGCGCACCGTTCCGTTTTCCGGGTGCCCGTTGCTCGCGGGCACCGTCGGCTCGACCACCGGCGTCACGATCTCTCCCACCCCGGCGATGAAGGCTTCCGTCTGCCGGTGCGCTTCGTCGTCGGTGAATTGCAGCGGCGGCGACTTCATGAAATAGCTCGACGGCGCGGTCAGTGCGCCGCCGATCCCACGGTCCAGCGCCAGCCTGGCGCAACGCACCGCGTCGATCACGACGCCGGCCGAGTTGGGCGAGTCCCACACTTCGAGCTTCAGTTCGCATTGCAGCGGCACGTTGCCGAAGGTCGTGCCTTCCATGCGGATGTAGCACCACTTACGGTCCGTCAGCCACGGGACGTAGTCGCTCGGGCCGACGTGAACATTTTGCGCGGGCATCGGCTCGCCGAGCTGACTGGTCACGGCCTGGGTCTTGGAGATTTTCTTCGATTCCAGCCGCTCGCGTTCGAGCATGTTCATGAAGTCGGTGTTCCCGCCGAAGTTGAGTTGATAGGTGCGGTCCAAGCGCACGCCGCGGTCACGGAAGAGGTTCGTCAGAACGCGGTGCGCGATCGTCGCGCCGACCTGGCTCTTGATGTCGTCGCCGATGAGCGGCAGGCGGCGTTGCTCAAACTTTTTGCGCCACGCCGGCCTGGAGGCGATGAACACCGGGATGCAGTTCACGAAGGCGCAACCGGCGGCAAGCGCCTGTTCGGCGTACCAGCGGGTGGCCTTTTCAGAACCGACCGGCAGGTAGTTCACGAGCACTTCCGTTCCGGTCCGTTTCAGGATGGCGGCCACGTCTTCCGCGCTGCCGGGCGCTTCGGGAATCACCGCCTTGAGGTATTTGCCGATGCCATCGAGGGTCGGTCCGCGGTGGACCGGCACCCCCAGCGCCGGCACGTCGGCGAAACGGTAGGTGTTGTTCGGCTGCGCGTAGATCGCCTCGCCCAGATCGAGGCCGACCTTCTGCGCGCTCACGTCGAACGCGGCGGAAAACTCGATGTCGCGCACATGGTAGCCGCCGAGTTCGACGTGCATCAACCCCGGCACGAAGTTGTCGGTGGTGGCCTCACGGTAGAAGCCGATCCCTTGCACGAGGGACGAGGCACAGTTGCCCACCCCGATGATTCCAACGCGAATTTTTTTGCTCATGTCACGGCAACGGTTTTCAAAGGATTTGCGCGGTGTGCTCCGGCCGCCGCTTGGGTGAGTAATGTTTCGAGTTCCGCCGCGCGGTAGGCGGCGGTGTGCGTGGCCAGCACGCGCCGGCGCGCCCGCTCGCCGATGGCGCGCGCCTCCTCGGCGGAGGTGTCCCGCAGGATCGCGTTCACCTCGGCAGAGTCGATCGCGAGAAAAATTTCCTCGCCGGGTTTGAAGAAGCTGTCTAGTCCCATCCACGGGTCACTGATGACGGGAACCCCGCACGCCGCCGCCTCGAACAGCCGCACGCTCGGCGAGTAGCCCGTGCGGATCATCTCGGCACGGGTGACGTTGAGCGTGAAGCGCTGCGCGTTGTAAAAGCGGCGGTGTTCCGCGGGTGGGAGATGTTCGATGCGCTCGACGTTGGCGGGCCACGGCACCGTCGCCGGGTACTGCGGTCCGGCCACGACCATGCGCACCGCAGGATTGTCGCGTGCCGGTTCCAACAGCAGCCGATCCAGCGTCGGCTGACGGTCAGGGCTGTACGTGCCCAAATAACCCAGGTCCCAGTAGCCCGTGGCGTCTATCTCCGGGTAGTACAGTTCCGGGTCCACCGAACAATAAAGCGGGTGCGCTGCTGGAGAGCCGTACCGGAGCTGGATTTCTTCCAACACCGGGCCGCCCGCGAACGAAAGATACAACTCGTAGACCGGGATCAGGTCGGGCGAAAGGTACTCGCAATCGTCTGCCGCCAGCTTGGCCAGCGTCACGGGGGTATCGATGTCGTAAAAGGCGGTGACGCCCTGCGCCTGTTCGTTCACCCACTCGCCCACGACCGCCCCTTCCGGCACGAAGGAACCGACGATCACGGCGTCCGCCGTGCGGACCTCGGTGGCAAAGCCCGCCCGCAGTTCGTCGAAGCTGCCGTACAGACGCGTCCGCCCGTACGGTGGCCGGGGCAGGTCGCGGTGGCTGGCGTACCAGGGCTTGTCGTGTTCGAGGAACAACACGTCGTGACCCCGGGCTACCAGTTCGCGCACGAGGCCGCGATAGGTCGTCGCGTGGCCGTTGCCCCACGACGAGGTGATGGAAAGTCCGAGGATGACAATTTTCATTGCACGACGTTGCCTTCGAGCACTTCCTCCACCTGCCGCGCACGCTGGGCGTAGGTATGCTCCGCGAGCACCCGCCGGTAAGCGGCTTGCCCGATGGTGCGGGCGCGCTCGGCGGTTAGAGCCGTGAGATGCTCCGCGACCTCCGCGCCGTCACGGGCGACAAGCACTTCCTCATCCGGCTCGAAAAATTGTTCCACGCCTTCCCACACATCCGTGATGAGGCACGCCGCCGCGCCCGCTGCCTCGAAGACGCGCGTGGGCGGCGAAAAACCATAGCGGGCCATGCTGGCGCGGCAGATGTTGAGCACGGCCAGCGGGGTGCAGTTGAAGGCGTTGTGGTCCGCCGTGTACACGTGGCCGAGGTAGCGCACGTTGGGCGGAAGGGCCTTGTCGTGCCAGCCGTTGCCGCCGAGCAGAAACCGCTTGCCGGGCAAGGCTGCGGCTGTGTTCAGAAAAAACTCTTCCACGCGCGCCTCGCGGTCGGGCAGACGGTTCGCCAGCAAGCCGAGGTCGGCGGCGAAACGCCCGTCCGGCGCGACGGGATGATGCGTGTCGGGATCGAGGGCGTTGTAGATCGGGAAGACCGCCTTTGCGCCAAAGGACTCGTAAGCGCGCACGACCGGCTGGCCGCCACCGTAAGTCAGGATAAAATCGTATTCCGGCACGCACGCGCGGAACGGATCGGCTGAATCGGCTTCCATGCGGTCGAGCGTCACGGGCGCATCCACGTCCCAGAACACCACGAGGTTGCTCGGTGTTTTGAGTTCGAGGACCGCGGCTTCGAGCAGCTCGTCGAAAATGCCGACGCCGCTCGTCTTGACGATCATATCCGCGCCCCGCGCCACCTCGACGTGCCGGCGGGCGGCGTCCTCCGTCCCTTCGTACACGACCGATTCGCACCAGTCCGGCGGCTCGATGTCGCGGTGCTGCGGGCGATCCCAGGCCACGGGTTCGTAGAAGGTGATCCGGTGCCCCTGCGCATGCATGGCGCGGATGATGCCGCGGTAGTAAGTGGCAGCACCGTTCCAGTAAGCGGACAGCAGGCTGGAGCCGAAGAAAGCGATGTTCACGGTTGGGTCTGGTGGTAGATGTCCAGGAGTTCGGCGACGCGGTGGGCACAGGTATGACGGGTGCGGATCGTCTCCAGACCGTTCGCGGCGAGCGCCTGGGCCGTTTCCGGGTCGGACAGCACGAGGCGCAGTTGCCGCCGCATCTCCGCGCCGTCGCGCGCGACCAGGAAGTCCTCGCCGGGTGTGAAAAGGCTCTCGGCGTCATTCCACGGAGCGGAGATCAGCGGGATGCCGCACGCCAACGCCTCGAACGGACGGATGGTCGGGATGCCGGGCAATGCCTCGACATAGGGTCGGCGCGGGACGTGGACGGTCACCTTGTACCGGGCGAACACTTCCGGCGCTCGGTAGTTGGCGACCCAACCACCGTATTGGATGTCGGCTTCGCGCAACTGCGCGCGGGCCAACTTCGGGTAACGCACACCGAAGATCTCCGCCCGCAGGCCCAGCGCGGCGACCGGTTCGATGAGGAACTCGCGCAGTTCCGCCGCGCGTTCGCCGTCGCCCCAGTTGCCGATCCAGACGAGGTCGCCATCGTCGGTCGTGCGCGGCAGCGGGTGGAAGACGTTGGTGTCCGCCGCCTCGTGCCAGGTCCAGGCGTGCTGCGTCCAATCGCGTTGCTGGTAGATGTCGCGCAGGACGTTGCCATAGGCGAGAACGCCGTCGTAGTTCGACAGATCGTAGCGCGCCATCTCCTCGGGTGCCGTGACCGCGCGGTGGTGCGTGTCGTGGAAGAAAAGCCGGTAGCTGCGCGTGCGGGCGCGGTGTTCCCCCACCCTGCGCACCAGTGCGGGGTCGTTCCATTCGTGAACGATGACCAGGTCCGCGCCGTCCAGCGCAAGCTCTAGGTCCACCGTGGCCGGATCGTAGGTAACGGACGACAGCAGCGGATACCGGGCGTGGAACTCCGCGATGGGCGTGTTGCCCTGTTCGGCGACAAGGTTTTCCCGGCTCCACGCATTCGCCGGTTCGTAAACGACAACCTCGTGGCCAGCCTTGATGAGTTCGGTCGCCACCCCGCGCAGAAAGTGCGCGTTGCCGTGGTTCCAGTCGGAGACCAGCGAATGGTAGAAGAGGACGGCCTTCACGCCGCGACCTCCAAGGTGTTTTGTTCCAGGCAGAGCCGGTACGCCGCGAGATATTGCTCGGCCATTTCCGACAAGGTGTACCCGAGCGCGCGGGTGCGCGCCCGCCGCCCCATCTCGCGCCGCCAGTCGCCATCGGCGATCAGTCGGTTGAGCGCGGCCGCCAAGCCGTCGGCGTCATCCGGCTCGACGAACGTAGCCGCGTCACCCCAGACCTCGCGCAAGCTCGGGATGTTCCCGAGGACGAGCGCGCAACCGCACAGCCCGGCTTCCAGCGCCGACAGGCCAAACGGTTCGTAGCGCGCGGGCAGGGCGTAGACCGCGCTTACGGCGAATTGCGCACGCACGGCGTCGGCATCCAGCTTACCGAGACATTGGAGATTAGCGAAACGGAGCGACCCGCCGCTGGGATGCTGGCAATCGCCCGCGAGCAACACCGGCCAGCCGACGCGCGGTGCGGCAGCGTTCAGCAAGGAGAGGTTCTTCGCCTGATCCCAAGCGCGGCCGGCGGCAAAAATCTTCGGCAGCTTCGGTGAGGGTGTGAACCCGTCGAAGTCACGCGCGTTGTGGATTACCCAACCCTGGGTAATCTGACCATAATGCTGCTCCAGCGCACCCAGCATCGCCGCAGTCGGCGCGACGATCAGATCGGCCGCCGCCAGTCCCGCCCGGACACGCCGCTGGTACTCCTGATAAGCCGACGGAGCCGCTTCCCCGTACACCGCCGACCACCACGAAAATACGCACGAATGCGCGGCGACCAGCACGGAGCAACCCCAAGGCAGCGCGGCGTGGACGTAGCCGTTCAGGTGGACCATGTCGGGCGAGAAACGACCGGCCAGATCCAGCAACCACCGGCCGGCCCGCTCGACCTCGTTCCAGGGATCGTCCATCCACTCGAGGGCGTACCCACCTTC
>CAXTOX010000042.1:7636-28914 GCA_964245885.1 uncultured Chthoniobacterales bacterium
TGACGTTCGGCAGGCGGGCGGCCTCGGCGCGTTGCGACGGGGTCGGCGGCGGACCCATGATGGCCAGCGCCACCTCCGTCCCGTGCGTACCCAGCACCCGCGCCAGTTCGAGCGCGTACGTCCAGACGCCGCCAACGGCATCGGCGGTCATCAGAACGCGGCCAGGAATGAGGGATGCGGCCTTCATCTGCAATCACATCAACACGAGCGCCTTCAGGAAACCCTCCGGTCTCTCCGCGCTCAGCTTCAGGGCTTCGTCCAAACTGCCCAACGGGAAACGATGGCTGTAAAGCGGCCGGGGGTTGAGCGTGCCTGCCTGCACGTCTTCCACGGCGCGCCCCATGCCGTCAAGATACACCTGCGGGTCACGCTCGTGCGCGTTGATCACGTCAAGTCCGCGCCAGTTCCAGAGCTGCATGTTGACTTGCCGTGGTCCGTCCTGATGGTAGCCCGCGACGACGAGGCGGCCACGTTCCCGGGTGAGTTCGGCCGCGAGGTCGAGCGGCCACGGCTTGCCGGTCGCTTCGATCACCACGTCACAGAACCTACCGCCAGTCAGCGTCTTGACCTCCTCGATGATGCGCCAGTGGTCGTCCATCGCGACCGTGTGCGCGGCACCCATCTCGCGCGCGAATTGCAGGACCGATTCCCGCCGCGCCAGCGCGACCACCCGCGCCCCGGCGGCGCTCGCCAGTTGCACGAGCAGCAACCCGAGGAACCCGACCCCGACGACCGCCACGGTGTCGCCCGCCCGGACCGCGCTGCGCCGGAAGATGTTCACCGCGCAGCCCAGCGGCTCGGCGGGGAAAGGCTCGGCGTCGAGCGCGGACGGCAAGCGCACGACCGCGCCCACGTCGGCCACATCGTATTCCGCGTAGGCATGGCCGGAGAGCATCGCCACGCGTTCACCGGGCGCGAAGCCCGTCACCGCTTCCCCGAGCATGGCTACCCGGCCCCAGCCCTCGTGGCCCAGTGCGCCGGGTTCCATCGGGTAGTTGAACCACGGCTTGCCTTCCCACGGCGGCACGTTGGACACGCAGACGCCGCAGCCTTCCAGCTTCACGAGAATCTGTCCGGCGGCGGGCGCGGGCACGGAGGCGTCACGCATTTCGAGCTTGCCCGGAGCGGCCACCACGGCAGCGACCATCGTCGTCGGCAAAGTTTGGGCGGCGGGGGCAGTCATCACGGCAACAATCAGGCCAGGGCGTTTTCCAGATTCGGCACGGTGGCGAGATGCGGCTGCAACTTTAACCACTGGTACAACTCGGTCACCCCCTCGCGGATCTCGTGCTTCGGCGTCCAGCCGGTCGCTGCGTGGAAGCGGCCGAAGTCGCTCACGTAATAACGCTGGTCACCTGGACGCCAGTCGTTCCACTGCACGGCAGGGCGGCTGCCGTGGAGTTCCTCGATGCGGTCGAGCAACTCCAGCAGACTGACCGTGTTGGCAACGCCGCCACCGATGTTGAACACCTGGCCGGACAGGTCGGCGATCCGTTCCTCCGCGAGCAGGAAAGCGTCGATCAGATCATCGACGAAGAGCACGTCGCGCACCTGCTTGCCGTCGCCGTAGAGCGTGACGGATTGCTTGCGCAAAGCCTGGATCAGGAAATGCGCCAGCCAGCCCTGATCCTCCGTGCCGCACTGGTGCGGACCGTAGATGCAACTCATCCGAAACACAGCCGCACGCAGCCCGAACGTCCGCGCGTAATCGAGCACGTACTGGTCGGCCGCGCCCTTCGAGCAGCCGTAAGGACTGTAGAAATCCAGCGGCCGGCGCTCGGAGATGCCACGGGCGCGCACCTGTTCGTCGCACGGGTCATAGCGGTCCCTCTGCAAGCGGAACTCCATGTCTTCCAGGCTGCCGTAAACCTTGTTCGTGGACGTGAAGAACACCGGCGAAGCGTTTTCCTGCGCGCGCAGGGCTTCGAGCACGTTCAGCGTGCCCCGTGCGTTGATCTCAAAATCATCCACCGGGGAAAGGAGGCTGCCGGTCACGGCCACCTGGGCGGCGAAATGGAACACCGCCGAGGTTCCTTCGACCGCCGCCGCCAAGCGTTCGGCGTCGCGCACGTCCTCGACCTCCACGCTCACGAGGTCGCCGTGGGTTTCGCACAACCACGCGGCGTTCCGCTCGACGCCTGCGCGTGAGAGATTGTCGTAGATCACCACCCGCCGCCCGGCGCTGCAAAGGCGATGGGCCAGGTTGCACCCGACGAAACCCGCTCCGCCCGTGATCAGCACGGGCGCTCCTTCCGCCAGCGTCTTCATACTGCCAGCCCCCGCCGTTGCAGTTCACGCGAGGCGTCGGCGGCGCGGTCGGTTGGCGTCTGGCCTTCCAGCCATTCCGCGAGTTCCTCCAAGCCGTCCTCCAGCGAGACCTGCGGTTCGTAGCCGAGGACCTCGCGGGCCAGCGAGATGTCCGCGAAGCAGTTGCGGATGTCGCCGACGCGGCACTTGCCGACGATCTCCGGTTCGAGGTGGCTCTTGCCGAGGACGCGCGCCATCTTTTCGGCGATCTCGCGCACGGAATAGTCCGCGCCGCTGCCGACGTTGAAAACGTGGTCCGACGCCCCCGGCGTTTCCAGCGCCAGCCGGCAGGCCTGGGCGATGTCGCGCACGCTGACGAAATCGCGCCGCTGCTCGCCGTCCTCGTTGATGAGCGGCGGCTTGTCGTTGAGGTAGCGCGCGGCGAAGATCGCCAGCACGCCCGTGTACGGGTTGGAAAGCGCCTGCCGGGTGCCATAGATGTTGAAAAAACGCAGGGCCACCGTCGGGATGCCGTAAGCCCGGCCGACCGTCAGGCAGAGCCGTTCCTGGTAGTATTTGGAGAGTGCGTACACCGAGGGCAGGCTCGGGTGCTTGGTCTCGGGCGTGCCGACGGGCGTGAGCGCCTCGCCGGAGTCGTCGCGCACTTCCCAGTCGTGCGCGCGGAGTTGTTCGAGCGAACGTTCGCGGCCTTCGCGGAGCGTGCCGTCCGCGCGGCGGTAGAGTCCCTCGCCGTAGATGCTCATGCTCGAAGCGACGACGAGGCGTTCCAGCGGACGCTGGGCCAACGCTTCGAGCAGGACCGCCGTGCCGTCGGCGTTGATGTTCGTGTAGTGGACGATCTCGTACATGCTCTGGCCGACGCCCACCGCCGCGGCGAAGTGGTACACGGCGCTGACGCCGTCCAGCGCCAGGCGCACGGTCTTGGCGTCGCGCACGTCCCCGGCGATGATCTCCGCGTCGGCCGGGAGGTAGGCAGGGCGTTCCCCGTTCTCGCCGTGGACCTGCGGCGCGAAGTTATCCAGCAGGCGAACCTCGTACCCGCGCGCCAGAAGTTCGTCGGCGAGGTGTGAACCCACAAAACCGCCGCCGCCAGTGATTAAAACTCTTTTCGCTGCCATCGTTGCTTTGTTCCCTGCGAATACGTCAGCCGGTGTGTTTTGTATGCTTTGCCCTGGCTGATTCCTTTGATGAAAAACAGTTTCGCTCCGCCCTGTCAACAGACGCTTTGTACGGCAGCAGAATCCCTTCGGAAACTGCCCCGCTGTTCCTGTCGGAGCGAAGGGCCTGATACGACCTCGGTGGAAAGGCTGGATGTACAAACCTTCGAAAAGCGTGTTTTTTCCAACCGGTTGAAGAAGCAGCGCCCAGCCCGTCATCCCTCTGCCAGCGGCAGCCGCGTCTGAGAAAACGTGTGAGAATCTTCTGAACAGGCCGTTGCGGCGGGACTTCTCACACGCTCTCCGAGAGCCTACCCCGCAGCCACCGGCGCGCGCCGCAGGTGCCAGTCGGTGCTCTGCTCGTAGGCGTGCGCGATTTTCAGCATTCGCGCCTCGTCGAACGACGGGCCGATGAGTTGCAACCCGACGGGCAGCGCATTGCCACCCGTGTTTTCCCCCTGCGCGAAACCGCACGGGATGCTCACCCCGCACACGCCGCCGATATTCGCGGCGATGGTGAAAATATCCGCCAGGTACATCGCCAACGGATCGGAGCGTTCGCCGAGCCGGAACGCCGGCACCGGCGAGGTCGGGCAGATCAGCGCGTCCACCTTTTCAAACGCCCGCTCGAAGTCCTGCCGGATCAACGTGCGCACCTTCTGCGCCCGAACGTAATACTGGTCGTGGTAGCCGCTGCTGAGCACGTATGTACCGAGGATGATGCGGCGCTTGACCTCCGGCCCGAAACCTTCCTCGCGGGTGCGGCCGTAGAGTTCGAGCAGGCCGGTGGTGTCCTTCGCGCGCCGGCCGTAGCGCACGCCGTCGAACCGCGCGAGGTTCGCCGACGCCTCCGCCGTCGCGACGATGTAATAGACGGCGACCGCGTACTCCGTGTGCGGCAGCGACACCTCCACGATCTCCGCGCCGAGCTTCGTGTACTGGTCCACGGCGGCGCGCACCGCCGCTTCCACCTGCGGGTCGATGCCGCCGATGAAGTATTCCTTCGGGAGACCGATGCGCACGCCCTTGATGTCGCCCGTCAGTCCCGCCACGTAGTCGGGCACCGGCTGGTCGAGCGTCGTGGAATCGTGCGGGTCCACCCCGGCCATGACCCCGAGCAGCAACGCCGCGTCCTCGACGGTCTTGGTGATCGGTCCCGCCTGGTCGAGCGACGAGGCGAACGCCACCAATCCATACCGCGAAACCCGTCCGTAGCTGGGTTTCAGCCCGACGACGCCGCACAACGCGGCCGGCTGGCGAATGGAACCGCCCGTGTCCGTGCCGAGCGCGGCGAACGCTTCGTGCGCGGCGACCACCGCCGCCGACCCGCCGCTGGAACCGCCGGGTACGCGGTCGGTGTCCCACGGGTTGCGGGTCAACTGCATCCCGCTGTTTTCGGTCGAGCTGCCCATGGCGAACTCGTCCATGTTCGCGCGGCCGAAGGGGATCGCCCCCGCCGCGCGGAGCCGGGCAATCACCGTGGCGTCGTACGGCGCGGTGTAGCCGGTGAGGATCTTCGACGCGCAGCCGCACGGGTGACCGGCCACGCTGATCACATCTTTAATGGCAACCGGCACGCCGCCGAGCGGCAGGTTCACGTCGGCGGTTTCCGCCTGCCGGCGTGCGTCTGCGAGGTCCGTGGAAAGATAGCCGCCGAGCGCCGGGTCCACCGCCGCAATGCGGTCCGCGAGGGCGTCGAGCGCCTCGCGCGGGGTCAGCTCACGCTGCCGCAACCGCTTTTGGAGGCCCGTGGCGGTTTCAAAAACGAGGTCGTTGCTCATCACTCGATCACTTTGGTGACGACGAACAGGTCGTTCGCCTGCCGCGGCGCATTGGCGAGGGCTTCTTTAGGCGTGAAGGACGGCTGGGCGGTGTCGTCGCGGAAGACGTTGAACACCGCGCTGGCGTGCGCGGTCGGTTCGACGGCGCTGACATCCACCTGTCGGAGCGCTTCGACGAAGGTGAGCACATCGGAAAGCTGCGCTTGGTATTTGGCGATCTCGTCCTCGCTCAGTTCGAGCCGGGCGAGACGTGCGACGTAGCGGACATCCAGTTCAGGGGCAGCCATGGAAGAAAAGGCGGAAGGCAGAAGGCGGAAGGAGAAGAGGGCGAAAAGTGAAAGAGTCGCAGACGATCCGCAAGTGGTTTCTGTTTTCTCCTTCTACCTTCTGCCTTCTGCTTTTACAGGTACTTGTACAGTGCCCAGACGATCAGCAGGAGAACCACGCTCAACAAAGCGAACGTCTGGAGCCGGCCTTCCTGCCGCTCCGCGCGCAGCACCACCTTCTTCGGCGGCCGGCGGCGCTCGCCCTGCCGCTTGCCCGCGGGGGCTTGCGCCGCACCCGCGCTAGCCGCTATTCCGTTGATCCGGTAGCCCGGCGGCCGGGCCTCGCTGATCGTGCGGTTCAAGGCCGCCATCTTCTCCTCGATCTGGCGTTGCCGCTCCTGGAGGAGACGTTTCTCCGAGTCGAGCGCACTCAGGGACGGCGCGTTCTTGCCGGATTTGCTCTTGGACTTACGGGGCGTGGGCATGAAAGGACGAAAACAACCGTCGGCGAACGAGAGAGAGGCGACCTCGGCGGCTCAGTGCGAGCCGCCGGAACCCAGCGCGATGTAGCAGAGCACCATCAGCAGGAGAAAACCCAGCACGAGCAGCGGCAGCGTGAACGCCACGCCAGCCTTCAGCCAGTAGGAAAAATGATGGTCGTTCTGTTCGCCAAACAGCGCCGCGTAGGAGCTTTGCTCGCCCGACGCGCTGCCCTCGGCCGCACCGTTGTCCTTGGACGCGTCGGCGGCGAACCGCGCCTTCTGCTGGTTGTAGTCCGTGCGGGCGTGGTCGACCATGCCCAGGGCGCGGCTGAGTTCGCGCTGGAGATCGGCGCTGGCCCAGCCTTTGGGGTTGATGGATTCGAGTGCCGCGAGGTGGCTGCCGAACGCCTCGTTCGTGCTGTGGAGTTGCTCGACGCGCTTCTGCGCCTCGCCGGTCTGGCGTTCGACCGCCACGAGCGCGCGGGAGAGCTTTTCGATCATCTCCTGACGGCCCTGCTCCAGTTCGTCCTGGCGGCGGCTGAGTTCTTCGAGTTCGCGCTTCTGGCGTTCGATCTGCTCCTGCTGACGGCGGAGCGTGAGGAGTTGCTCCTGCGCTTTTTGCACCTCGTTGCCGATGCGCTCGGCGCTGGGGGCGGATTGGCGCGCCGCCGCGGGTGCGGGGATGGGAACGGCGGCGATTTCCTCCTCGTCCGGCGGTTCGTAGGCCGGCGCGGGCGCGGGGGTTTGGGGGGTCGGGTCGATGGGGCGGCCGTAGCGTTCTGCCATGCCTCTATAAAGGCCGGAACCCGCCCCTTCCGCAAGCGGCATCACGCGGAATTTTCGGATTAAAATTCCATGGCTCGCAGCCGCCGCCGTCCCAACGTCAGCGGCAGACAAGACGCCGTCAGGCTCAACGCCAAGGCCAGCGTGACCGAGACGCCCGTCCACGTCCACCGCCAGCCTTCCGGCATGGTCGGCCGGGTAAACGGCAGGCTCGCCGGGAACGCCAGCAGCGCGATGAACACGACGATGTAAAGAAAGCTCGCTACGAGGCAAAGCGTACCGCCGAAGCCGCTGACGATCTTCGACGGGTTCTCCTCCTTGAAGTTGGGAAACAACGCGCCCAATCCCACCGCCAGCCCACACAATGCGCCGCTCATCAGCGCGATGGCCGCCGCGAAGTAGACGATCTTGCTCCATTCGAGCTTGAGGATCAGGCTGGAGGCGATCATCAGCCCGACCGTCACCGCCGTGGCGGCGAGGCACGCCGACCAGAATTTTTGCATGAGCACCCGCCCGAGTCCGAGCGGCGCGAGCCCGAGAATCCACAACCGACGCCCCTCCAGGCTGAACTGCGGGAACACGAAGCGCGTCGTCAAGGTGGAGAGCGTCAGCGCGCAGGCCGTCAGGTTGAGGTACGAGATCATCGTGCTCCAGAACTTGCTCTGGAGGTCATAGGCGACGTTGCGCAGGTTCAGCACGTAGATCGTCAGCAGGCCGAAGAAGATCATGACCTGCGTCCACTGGGCCGGGTCGCGCCAGAAAACCCGCGTGTCCTTGAGCACGAGCGCGCCGACAGGCCGTCCGACGAAGGCGGCGATGGGACGGAGAGAAAGGACCGTTTCCAAAAAGCCGCGCCGCAACCGCGCCTGCCGACGGGCGTCGGAGCGGTGCTGGCTGCGCTCCGAGCGATGCCCGAAAGCACGGGTCCAACTTTCGTAGAAAAACCGGCTGGCCACTTCAAAGCCGATCAGCATGCCCATCAGCGCATTGCTCAAAAGGAGGCAAAAGAAAAAGCTGCCCTCGCGCGCGAGTCCGCCGCTCCACGAGAACACCGCCTGCGCCATCCACGCGCTGGGCAGGAACGGATTCAGGCTGAAGCGGGTGTGGCTCAGGAGTTGGTTGAAGATACGGACCTCGGACAGGTTGTTGACGTTGTCGGCGTTGGCCGGACGCACGAAAACGGCCACCAGCACAAGGCCGGCGACGGCGGCGGTAACAACCGCTTTCTTCGCCCAGGATTTGGCCAGGACCGCCACGATGAGCATGGCCAACGCGGAGCCTAGCACCGCCGGGATCGCGATGAACGGCAGGTAGATCAAAGCGATCTGGAAGTAAAACGACGCACTCACCTCCTGCACCCGACCGAAGGCGACCATCATCGGCGCGGACAGGAACATCAGCGCCCAGGACGAGACGACGAGGCATTCGAGGAACTTCCAGCGGTAAATATCCGCGTGGCGGATGGGCAGCGTGAGGAACCAGTTGGTCTCGCGGTTCTTAAAAAGCGTGCTGTAGCCGATGATGAGGTTCGAGAACGTCAGCATCACGAAGAAGAAGCCAAAGATCAGGAACAGGATACGGTGGGCCAACAGCGCGCCGACGGTCGGAAACGCAAAGAGGAAGTCCAGTCCCTTGTGAAACAGAAAGTATCCCAAAAGGAGATAACCCAGCACGAAGGAGACGAGCAGCAGCGGCAGCAACGGAGAGCGGCGGCGTAGTCCGCGCAACCGGGCGAGGAGGCTGCGCCAATGGACCCACAACAGTAGGCGGAAAAGGCGCAGGGTGCTCACGCGCGGGCAAGGTAAGACAAACGGGTCGGAAGGCAAAGAAAAGCGGATGGAATCACGCGCCGCCAGCTGCCAGACCGGCCCTTGGCACCGGCACGGCACGGACCCCGTCAACACAGCGGTCACCCGCCGGCCGCGCGGCCGGCGGCGGGCGCGGTTCCGCCGACCCCGCGTTTTTTCAGTCGAGGATGGGTTGCGGCGTTTTCTGCTGACGCAGTTGGGTCACGATGGCTTGCTCACGCTCCGACGCGGACCCTCTGCCGAGCCGCTGGTAGATCCGCGCCAGATACGCGTGCGCCTGCGACCACTGCGGGCGCAAAGCCACGCAAACTTCGAACGCCTGCGCTGCGCGCTCGAACCAACCCAGCCGCGCGAGCACCGCTCCGAGCTGGTAGTGCGCCATCGGAAAATCGTGCAGCAGCGAGACCGCCCGCAGGCCGTGCGCCACGCTTTCTTCCAACCGTCCCTGCCGGGCCGCGGTGATGCTCAGCCCGTAGAACGCTTCGGCGCTTTCCGCGTCCAGTTCGGCGGAACGCCGGAAAGCCGCTTCCGCTTCCGCCCAACGGCGCTGCCGCACCAGCGCGCGCCCCACCCGGCCATGTACCCACGGATCGTCCGGCGATTGAGCCGCCGCCGCTTGGAAGTGCCGGACGCTCGCCGGCGCGTCGCCGCACAGGTCCGCCAGAAATCCACGAAAGAGCGGCAGTTGCCGATGCTCCGGCGCGAGGCTCACGAGTCCCTCGATCGCCTGCGTCAGCACGCCTTTGTCCGCCGCCGCCACGGCCATCTGACCGTAGAGCACCCGGTGCCGCACTTCGTCCGGAAACTCTGTGAGCAACTCCGAGAGCAACGGCAGCGCCTCCGCCGTGCGTCCCCCGTCCATGAGCGACACGGCGAGGTTGAACTTCTGCTCTGCCTTCGCGCGGGCGATGTCGCGTTGCAGATCCTCCCCGGGCGCTTCGATGTAGCCGAGTTCGACAAGGTGGCGCATCGCTTCCGAGGCCACCGCCGGGTCTTCGATCGCCGCCGTGAACTCCCGCCGGCGCTCGTCGGGGTCGTCCACCGTTTCCCAACTCGGGATGCGCTCGATGCCCGGTGGCCGCGCGAAGGCGTTGACGAGCACCTTGCCCTCCATGTCCGCGCCAACGGGCAGCCCCATCAGCGTCAGGACCGTCGGCGCGATGTCGAGCAACGTCGCGCCGTGGAGGATGGCGTCCCTTTTCAGCTCGGGACCCCGCGCGGCGAACACGCCGAAGTTCCGGTGCATCTGCGCGGCGCCGACCGGCTCGCAGGGCCGCCGGTGGCCGCTGAGAAAACCGTGGTCCGAGACGAGCATGACCGTCGCCTCCGGCCCGGCCAGATCCAGCAGTCCTCCGAGCATCTGGTCGTGCATCTCGTAAGTCGCGTTCATCACCCCCTGGAAAACGTCAAAGACCTCCTCCGGGATCCGCTCCAGCCGGGGCGGGTGGAAGTCCATGAAATCGTGCCCGATCTGGTCGATGGCTTCGTAGTAGACCGTGCAAAAATCCCACGGCCCGCTGGCCATCAGATCGGTCGCGACCGCGTGCAGCGAAAGGCATTCCGCCAGGCGCTTGGATAGTCCGGCGAGCAGACGCTCGATGATCGGCTTCCTGCGGTTCAGGGCCGCCAGTTTTGGCACGAAAGCCCGCAGAAATTCGTCCGAGATCTCGCTTGGATGAATGCGCAGCTCCGCCAACGCCGCGCCCCGCGACGCGGGCTCGACGCTTTGCGCCTGCACGGGCCAACGCTCCGGGGCAGCCTCCGGTGGCGCCACCGCAAACTGGTTGGAAACCGCGGCACCGCGGATCGGTTCCGCCGGATGGCTGGCGAACCAACCCACCATGTGACAGCGTTTCCCGGTCTGCGAAAGGATGTTCCAAAGCGCCTTGCAGCGGCGGGTGGTGCTCCGCGCCGGTTGGAGAGCCATGCCATCCGGGGTGGGCTCGACGAAACCCGTGATCCCGTGGTGGTACGCACGCTTGCCCGTGCCGATGCTCGTCCAGAGGATGGGCGAGAGGACCGGCTGGAGCGTGAGCAGGTTGCCCATCACCCCGCCTTCGAGCAACGCCTTGAGGTGGGGCATCCTGCCGGTGTCGAGCAGCGGATGGATCATCTGCCAGTCGGCGGCGTCCCAGCCGATCAGGAGCAGTTTACGGGTCAGGTTGGACAAAGACGGGGCGGGTGGGAAACGGAGATGAAGGGAGTGCAACGCAAACAGCCCTGCACACCACGCCGTCGCCGACGCGGTGTGCAGGGCTGAAAATCAAGAAACCGCGACAATGCTTACGCGGCCTTGCGGCGACGCCAGGCGCGCACTCCGGCCGCGCCGCCGATCAGCGCCAGCGCCGCCAGCGAGGACGGCTCGGGCACGGCACTCACCGTGATGGCAGTGCCGGGCGT
Source organism: uncultured Chthoniobacterales bacterium (assembly GCA_964245885.1). GTDB lineage: Bacteria > Verrucomicrobiota > Verrucomicrobiia > Chthoniobacterales > SZAS-18 > CAHJWO01. The sequence goes on from CAXTOX010000042.1 coordinate 18,582, forward strand.
GTTGTCATAGACCCAGCCGAGGATCGTCGCCGGGTAGCCGGTGGACCCCGTCGTGGTCTGAATCTGGATGTAGCCGTAGTCGGTCGTGCCTGCTGCGTTGACAAACTTGAAACCGAGGGTGTGGATACCGTCCGTCAAATAAGGGCTTCCGGTCGTGCCCAGGATCACGGCGGTAAACGTTGACGCCGAACTGATCGTGGTGCCGGTCGCCAGATCGAGGTAGGGACCGGTCGTGGCACTGGCCGCCACGCCACCGCCTCTGGTTGCGGCCGGGCCCCAATAGAAGCCCAGCTGGGTACCGTAGTATGCCAGGTAGGGATTGAAATCATAACCGGCCACGGTGCTGCCCGATGTGCCCTGCGCGCCCGTTTCCAGATTAAGATAAACTCCAGAGGTGGTCTGCGGGATAGGGATCACCGTGTTGGCGTAGGTGGTGACCACCGCAGCATAGGCATCTGGGGCCATGGCAATTCCGGTGACGGCGGTGGCGCAAAGTGCAAGTTGTGCTTGAACCTTGGATGAGCAGAGATGGTGTTCTTTTTTATTCATGGATAATCGACCCTTTTCCGCTCCAGGAGGCATCTTGCCTTCCGAATCGTTGGCGGAGAGTGCAAAAAAACGTTCGACCTGGCAACATTTTTTATTTACGTGGATCGTGTTTTCGAGCGATTGCTCAAACAGTCGTCCGGCAAGTATTTACATTCCACAAGGGAAACCACGATTGAACTTGTAGCGCCGTTCATGACGCGGTCAACGAAAGAGCTTCGGACGCCGCCGGGTATAAACCGGAGGTCCGCTCGCTCCGGGCACCAGCGATCGCGACGTTCGCCGGAAACGTTGGCAAGCTGCCAATCGGACATCCCGCGCGGGAGCCAATCGCATAATGACCAGTGAACGCTATGTTCGCAGCTTGGCGGTTTCTTTGCCGCGCAAGGCTGCCACCTCACGGTCTTCTAGGTAACGCCACTCGCCCGGCCGTAGCTTGCCGAGCTTCAGATTACCCATTCGCACACGTTGGAGCTGTTTTACCTGGTATCCAACCGCGAGCAGCATCAACCGGATCTGTCGCTTTAAGCCCTGGCGTAGAATCACCTTCAACTTGTTCGGCGCGAGCCGGTAAACCGATTCCGCCCGGGCGCGCACACACTCGGGCGGCGCACCCGGCTGCGGTGGATCGACGGCGATGAAAACCCCCGCCAATAATTTCTCGGCCAGCGCCATGTCGAACGCTTGATCGAGCACGACCTCGTACTCCTTTTCGACCTTGTAGCGCGGATGCGTGAGCTTGAGGGAGAAATTTCCGTCGTTGGTCAACAGCAGAAGCCCCTCGCTGTCGAGGTCGAGGCGCCCGACGTGGAAAACACGCGGGAAATCCCCCGGCAGCAGGTCGAAAACCGTGTCGCGCTGGTTCGGGTCCGTGCGGGAGGACAGGAAGCCCGCCGGTTTGTTGAGCATGACGTACACCGGCCGTTCCACTTGCACGGGTCGGCCGTCCACGCGCACGGCGTCGGTCGGGGCCACGGTAGTCGCCAGTGCCTTGACGGCGTGGCCGTTGATCGTGACGCGGCCCGCCGTGATGATCGCCTCGCAAGCCCGGCGTGAGCCAAGCCCGGCGGAAGCAAGGTAGCGGTTGAGGCGCACGAGAGGGAAGGCAGAAGTAAGAAGGCAGAAAGCAAAAGTGGCAGAGTGAAGATTGGCAGCGGACCAGTGGTTGCGCCAATTCTGGACTTCTGCCTTCTGCCTTCTTACTTCTGCCTTTTCTTCAGGCGTCCGGCTTGGTCTTCGGCAGGCCGATGACCTTGGAATCCGACTTGAAGACGCCGCGCTTTTTCATCAACTCCACCCGCTCGAACCGCTTGAGGACGTTGCGCTTGACGGTGATCTTGGAAGCGCCTTTGAGGCTGCGGTGCTGGGACATGACAGAAAACAGGTAAAGGGCTGGACTGAAAAGGATGGGTAAGGTGTCAGGTTTTCGGCGGATGGCAACCGGGAAATTGTTCCCGGCCCCGCTTCTGCGTTCTCAGAGGATGCCCAACTTCATCTTGCCTGTTTCGGTGATCATGTGCTGGTTCCACGGCGGGTCCCAGACAAGTGCGACCTCTGCCTCAGCGACTCCGGGGATCATCCGCAGCTTGCTCTCGGCGTCGGCGGCGATGCTCGGTCCCATGCCGCAGCCGGGCGCGGTGAGCGTCATCTGCACGTTGATCTTACTGCCCTTGCCGGGTGTCTCATTAGGCTGGACCTGACAATCGTACACCAGTCCGAGGTCGACGATGTTGACCGGAATCTCCGGGTCGAAACACGTTTTGAGCTTGTCCCACGCCGCTTTTTCCTGTTTGGCGGGATCGAGGTCGGCGTCGGTAAAAGGGACTTCCTGCGGCTTGCCGTCCGCGCTGAGGCCGAGCGCATCGGCGTTGGCCTCGGTGATCCGCGACAATCCCGTGGGCGAGGCCACGGTGTAGCTGCCGCCGAGCGACTGCGTGATGACCACCGTGGTGCCGGCCGGCAAGGTGATGACGTTGCCGCTCGGGATTTGGATGGCCTCCACGTCACGGTGGAGGATGATTTCAGAGTTCTCGTGCATGGGAAAGGGAGTGGGAAACTAGCTTTGCGCGGCCGGTTTGTCCATGAGCACGACCTTCATCTTGCGGCCGCTGGTTCCCTGGCCGGTGAGCGAATCGTAGAGGGTCGGCGCGGCGGCGGCTGGGATCGGGGTCGGTAGGCTCGTGCCGCTGACGGGGATCGTCGCATCGGTCGGCGCGAGGGCGGAACGAAGCGCGCCTTCCACGAGTTGCGCGCAGTGAATTTTCATCGGCGGCAGCGCGCCGAGCGGGGCGGCGAGTTCCTCGCCGGAGAGGGACAAGGCCTCGTCCACCGTCTTGCCTGCAATCAACTCCGTGGCGACGCTGGCCACCGCGATGGCCGTCTGGCAGCCGAAGGTCTGGAACGTCGCGCGGTCAATGACCTTCTTGCCGTCCTGTTCCTTGAACTTGACCCACATCCGCAGCATGTCGCCGCAGTCCGGGCTGCCGACGGTGCCGATGCTGTCGGCGTCGGCCATTTCGCCCACGTTCCTGGGGTCCTGCTGGGCGGCGCGGATTTTAGTTTCGAGGTCTTCCATAAAAGTGGCGGGCGGCAAGATACAGCCGATGACCGTTTATTCCAACTGGTAGCGCGGCAGGTCGGGATCGACCTCCTGGCTCCACGCGTCGATGCCGCCGAGGAGCGCCTTGACGTTGGTGAAGCCGTGCCCGGCGAAGTACGCGGCGGCGTCGAGACTGCGTGCGCCCTGGTGGTCGATGAGCGCGATGAGGCCGGTGTCGCGCGGCCACTGCATGAGGATCGTGTTCATCAACTCCTGCGTGAAATGTTCCGACCCGGCGATGTGCACGGCGTCGAACTCCTCGCGCGTGCGGATGTCGAGCAGGTGGACGGGGCCGGACTGGTCCTGTTCGCGGAGGGCGTGGAGTTCGCGCGGGGTGATCTGCGTGGCGCGGTCTTCCTCCTGGCTGGTGCGCAGGTAGGCGACGACTTCCGGCAGGTCCATGTGGGCGTTGCGCGCGGCGATCTGGGCGAGGGTTTCGGTTGGCGCGAACCCGCACGAGCTGCACCCACCAACGTGGTATTTACGGAAAAGCGCCCGCTGCGCGCCCGGGTAGACGGCGAGCAGTTCGCCCATGGGCAGATGGGGGTCGATTTCAGGGAGGGTGGCGGTCATGGTAGAGTCAGGACGCGACGCTGGTGTCAGACGCGTATTCAACACCGGTCATCAGCAGGGCCGCCAAATGATGCACGCGATCATTGTCCGGTTCCTCGACGATAACCCAAGACTGGTTTTTCGGCGAGGCCAACACGAAATCCGGATGGTCAACCCGAAACTTCCGCCCATCGGCCATGTAGATAATGAAAGGTTGGAAGGGGGTGGCATGAAGCAACTCGCGGATGCGTTCTTTCATGGCGTCGATTTTACCACTTGGCCTGAGGCGCGTCCATCGTATCCATCCGCTTCACAAATCCGCGTCTCCTGCCCCGATGCTGACCTTCCCCGCCCCGCTCTCCGCCAGCGCCCCGCGCAACGCATGCCATCCCAGCGTCGCGCACTTCACGCGTTGCGGGAACTTCCGCACGCCGCTCAACAGCCGCAGGTCGCCGAGGCTTTTGGGCGCTTCGCCTTCGGGGGTCTTGCCGGTGATCATGCCCTGGAAATCCTCCAACAACGCCGCCGCCTCGCCGCGTGTCTTGCCCTTGAGCTTGATCGTCATCAGCGACGTGGACGCCATGCAGATCGAACACCCGCTGCCCGTGAAACCGACCGCCTCCAATTTGTCCGCCGCCGGGTCGAGCTTCAGGCTCAGCGCGATCTCGTCGCCGCACGTCGGGTTATCACCGCTGACCGTCACCGTCGCGTCCAGCAGCGGGCCGAAATTCCGCGGCTTGCGCGAATGATCTAATATCACCGCCTGATAGAGTTCCTCGAAATCAAAGTCCATGTTAGTACCGAAGATTAGTTGCTCTCAACGATTGAAAAACGCGCGGATTTTTTCGACGACCTCCACGAGATGGTCGACCTCCTCGCGCGTGTTGTAAAAATAGAAGCTCGCTCGCGCGCTCGACTTCACGCCGAGCTTTCGGTGCAGAGGCTGGTTGCAATGGTGCCCGCCACGCAACGCGATGCCGTGCTGGTCCGCCAGCGTCACCACGTCGTGCGCGTGGACATCTTCCAACAGAAAACTCACCAAGCCCGCACGGTCCGTCCCGGGACCGAACAACCGCACGCCGCCCATTTCGCTCAGGCGGGTGTAGGCGTACGCGGCGAGGTCGCGGTCGTGGTCAAAGATGTTCTGCCGGCCGACGGCGTCGAGATAATCCATCGCCGCGTGCAGCCCGACCGCCCCGGCCACGTCCGGCGTGCCGGCCTCGAAGCCGTGAGGGGCGGGTTTGAACTTCGCGTCGAACCAATCCACCGTCACGATCATCTCGCCGCCGGTCTGGTACGGGGGCATTTCGGCGAAACGCTCCTCCCGACCGTACAGCACGCCGATCCCGGTCGGCCCGAGAACCTTGTGGCTGCTGAACACGAGGAAGTCGCAGCCGATCTCCTGCACGTCCACCGGGCAATGCCCCGCCGACTGCGCGGCGTCCACGAGCGTCACGACGCCGAGCGCGCGGGCGCGGGCGCAGAGTTCGGCGGCGGGGTTGATCGTCCCCATCGTGTTGGAGATGTGCGTGAAGGCGAAAATCTTCACCTCCGGCGTGAGCAGTTCGTCCAACTTGGAGAGGTCGAGCACGCCGCTGTCGCCGAGGACGGGGATGTACACGAGCTGCGCGCCCTTGTGCTTGGCGAGCTGCTGCCAGGGAATGAGGTTGGCGTGGTGCTCCAGCTCGGTGAGGAGGATTTTGTCGCCCGCCTGCACGTGCCGTTCGCCCCAGGTGGCGGCCACGAGGTTGATGGACTCCGTCGTACCGCGCGTGAAGACGATCTCGGTCGGCTTGTCCGCGTTGAGGAAGCGCGCCGTGCGTTCCCGCGCGCCCTCGTAGGCGGCGGTGGCGCGGTTGCTCAGTTCGTGGATGCCGCGGTGAACGTTGCTGTGGTCGTGCTCGTAGTAGTGGGTGATCGCGTCGATCACCGCGCGCGGCTTCTGGCTGCTGGCCCCGCTGTCGAGATAAACGAGCGGTTTGCCGTGGACCTGTTGGTCGAGGATGGGAAAGTCACGGCGCAGAGCGGCCCAGTCGGGAGCGGTCGCGTGGTGTTTGGCAATGTCGTGCATGGGCTTGGGAGAAGCGGAAAGGCAGCTTAATTTAGAATCATTCTAAATACAAGCCCGCTTCCGCAAATCTCCGCCACCCGCAACCGTCTGTGCAGGGCGGCGTTTTCCGGGTATCTTCCGGCATGAAATGGAAAACCCTCGCCGCCGCCCTCATTCTGACCCTGGCGGTCAGCGCGAACCTGTCGGCGGCGTCCCTCGCCCCGTCGGCGCGGAAAGGCAAGGACGGCGGCGTCAGCAAAGACGACGTGCGCAAGGCCATCGCCATCTTCCGCCGCAATCCCGCGAGCGTCCAAGGCGAGATGTCTGAGCCGATCATCCTGAGTTTTGCCAAGGACAGCCCGGATGTCGAAGTGGCCCTTTCGGAGAAGCGCCTGCCGTGGATCGACGATAAGGCAGCCCCGTCTGAGACCGGCACCGCGTTGACCGTCGCCTACATGGCCGGCGACATCGTGGCGCAACTGGACAAGGGCAAGACCAAGGACGATCCCGTGGCCGCGACCGAGCAGGTGATCGCCACCTACCGGCAGCTTCAGGAAGCCGACTCCAAGCTCAAAATCCCCTCGGTGGAAAAGCTGATCGTCCTGCAAAAGCAGGGCAAACTGGCGGAATATTTCAAGGGGGATTGATCCTCGTGAGAAACGATCCCGCCGCAGGCGTCGTCCATCAAGGTAGGGATGGCTCTCCGAGCCGCTCCCTAGATTTTCTGGAAAGGAACGTCGAACGACAGGCACGGTCATCCAAGCAAAAATAGGGACTGCCTCGGAGAGGCATCCCTACCTTGGTTGGAACGCCTGCGGCGACCTTCTTCCCTCTTCTAGTTGAAGTGACGGTCCGCCTCATTTGCCCCGCGTCCATTCCTTCGCTAGATTCGTCGTCCCATGCGTTGGCAAACCATTTACGAAGCTCGCTGGATCTTCGTCGTCATCCTTCTCGCCTCGGCCCTCACGGCAACCGTCACCTCCTTCCTCGCCCCGGCTTTGACGCCCTGGGCCTCGGCGGTGTGGCTGCTGCTCATTTTGTACGTCTTCTACTTTTTCCGCGACCCGGAACGCGTCACGCCCGCCGACCCCGACGTGGTCGTCGCCGCCGCCGATGGAATAGTGGCTGACATCAGCGAGATCGAGGAACCCGAGGTGGTCAAGGCCACCATGAAACGCGTGGCCATCTTCCTGTCGGTTTTCGACGTGCACACCAACCGCGCCCCGGTCGCCGGCATCATCGCCTACACCGAACGCCGGGTCGGCAAGATGCTCGACGCCCGCCACAAAGACGCCTCCCGGCTCAACGAATGCCGCGTCTGGGCCATCGACCACAAGACCAGCGGGGGCCGTGACGCCGTCGTGGTCGTGCGCCAGATCACCGGTGCCATTGCCCGGCGCATCGTGGCCTGGGCGCGGGTCGGCCAGACCGTCGCGCGCGGCGAACGCTTCGGCATGATCCGCTTCGGCTCGCGCACGGAGGTCTACCTGCCGCTCGACGCGGAGATCATCGTGAAGGTCGGCGAACGCGTCTACAGCGGCCAGACGGTCATCGCGCGTTTGCGACCGGCGGCGGCGTAGCGGCCGCCTTGGTGGCGGGGTTCCCGCCGTTGAACGCGGCGACCTCGCGCGAATACTCCTCCGCCGCCTTGTTGAAAGCCGCCACGGCGGTTTTGTCTTTCGGGTTGAGTTTCTTGCGGCGGGTTTCCAACTGGTTGTAAAGCACGGTCAGCCTTTGCTGCTGATCGTAAAGGGTCTTGGTGGCGACCTGTCCGCCGGGGCCGGCGGGTCCCTTCGCGCGTGGGGCGTCGTTGAGCGTCGGGGCCTGGTCGGCGATGTCCACGGCCTCGCCGGTCTTGCCCGCCGGGGCGTGGCCGAGGCATTTCCATTTGGTGTCCTCGCCGTCGACGAACTCGTTCTCATCGTAACTCTTCACGCCGACCCGGTGCAGAGGCATGCCGCCGATTTGCGCGAGCATCTCGGCCCATCGGCCGTCGGTCCATTGGCAATTGACGCTGTGGTCGTTCTCGACGTGGTAGTTGCCGCCGATCCAGAGTTGATCGGTGCCGAGGCGCGCGCGGTACTCCAGCGGCACTTCCACCAGCAAGCTCGCTTCCGAGTGCCGGCCGAAGTTGATCACGTAGTTGTGCCCCTTGTACTCGGCCTTCCAGCGTCCCGGTAGCACGTCGCTCAACGGGGCCTTGTTGTTCTCGGACGAGGAGGTGAACAGCCCGAAGGACGTGGGGTGGCACGCGGTGGTTACCATCGCCAGCGGCAGGAGCGCGGAAGCAAGCAGACTCCGGACAAAAACGGATGATCTCATAAATCCGCCGCTTACCCGAGCCAGACGTGTGCCAAAAAATCCCGCGCGCGGGAAAATCTCGTTCCCCGGCGCGGCCGGAAGAAGCCGGGATTGCACCCGCGCGCGCTTCGACGCACAATGTCTCCCGACGTGAAACCTCGCTTCCCGGCCGAAAACGCCGCCCCCGGCCGGCCGGAATTCCTATGAAACCGCCGGTCTTCCTTCCCCGCCGCCAGCCGGACCCGTACGATCCGAAGATCTACCTGCTGCCCAACCTGATGACGGCCGGCAACCTGTTCTGCGGGTTCGCGGCGACCCTCAAGATCATCACGGGCACGCTCATCGGCGTCCCCGCCGGCCAGTTGGGCGAAGGGGTTTGGACTCCGGGGGCCATCGACCAGTTCCACGCCGCGATCTGGTTCATCCTGGGCGCGTGCGTCTTCGACGTGCTCGACGGGCGGCTGGCGCGGCTGGGAGGCACGGACAGTCCGTTCGGGCGGGAGTTCGATTCGCTGGCGGACATCGTCAGCTTCGGCATCGCGCCGGCGCTGCTCGTGTACAAAATCGTGCTCTACGAGTTCCCGCGGCCGGGGCTGCTGATCGCGTTTCTGTACCTGGCGTGCGGGGCGCTGCGGCTGGCGCGTTTCAACTGCATCGCCGCCGCCTCGGACGCGGACCACGGCGCGCAGGCGTCCCCGGCGGAGAAGGGCAAGCCGTTCAAGGGCATTCCCATCCCGGCGGCGGCGGGGGTCATCGCCTCTTTGACGGAGCTGCTGCTGTGGTTCGACGAGGGGCAGCGGGAGATCGGCGCGCTGAAGTTCGCGCTGCCGCCGCTGATGATCTTCCTGTCGTTCATGATGTTCAGCGAATTCAAGTATCCGAGCTTCAAGGCGATCAACTGGCGCACGCAGCGCACGATGCCCGCCTTGCTGGTCATCTTCGGGGTGATCATCTTGACGTGGCTCTACTACCAGTGGATGCCGGCGGTCATCTTCCTGAGTTATTTGATGTACGGCTTCTTACGGCCGTGGCTGTCGCTGAGCTGGCGGCAGAGCATCGAGGAGGAAATCGACGAGGAGCCCGAGACGGCGAACGGGGGAGACGGAGGAGATCACCCCGCTTTGAAGGATCGCTGAAACGTTCGGCGTCCCCGGGCTGTCACACCTCCCCGCACACGAAGCACTCCAGCCCCAACTCCTTCATCGCCGCCGCCTTCGCGAACAGCCCGCGCTTCGCGCTCTCCCTGTCGGGCGCATAGACGACCTGGAGGTGGTTGGCCTTGTGGCGGCCCATCATCTGATCGCGCGTGATGCCCGGCAGGACCGCGTGCATGATCGGCCATTGCGGGGTCGTCAGCCGCCAGCGTTCCTCCGTTTCGGCCTCGGGCAGCTCGACGGCCTTGCCGATCCCAGTGTCGAACTTCAGCGCGTCGTCCTCGACGTACACCCGGCTCCAGACGATCCAGCCCGGCTTGCTGATCCCCTTGAGCGTGCCGCCGCCCAACCGGAAATACATCGTCGGCTGCCGCTCGCTGCTCGCCCCGGCGTACCCGCCGACGAAATGCGCCGCCGGAGCCGCGCCGGAGATCAGGAACACCCACACGTAGTCGTCCACCTCGCCACCGACGTAGTGCCGGCCCCAGCGCAGGTCGTGCAGCGTGTTCTCGGGCGGGTAACCGAGTTCGCGCCAGAGACCGTTCGTGACGAGCCCGTCCAGCCCGGCGCATTCGTCCACCTCGTTGAAGTGCGGCAGCGCCTCGCCCGCAAACAATTCCAGGCCGGTCTTCTCGTGGAACACCGGCGGGCGTTCGGTGTTGTTGAGCAATCCCTCGACGAGGTCGCTCGCGGGCGTCAGGTCCTTCAAGCCCTGCTGGTACTGGATGCCCACCGCCGAGCAGCCAAACTCATCCGCCAGCCGCACCGCCGCGACGTACATCTTGCACTGCGCGAGCACTTGGCCCTCCGTCAGGTCGTGGGTCTCGTCCGGGCCGAGATGGAACTGCATCCCCTTCTCGCGCAGCCAGTCGTACACGCCGCGCGCCTCGTTGTCGTGGACCGTACCCATCCTGGCAAACAGCGTCGACTGGCTCAGCCGTTCCTTGAACACGCCCGTGGCGTGCAGGAGTTCGTCGGGGATGATCGCGTTGTACATGCCCATGCAGCCCTCGTCGAAGACACCCATGATCGCCTTCTCGCGGCGCAACCGCTTGGCGAACCGTTTGCCGATTTCCGCCGCGTCGTCGTCGGCCATCCCCTTCTTGAACCGCCGGACGTGCGAGTCGTCGT
>CAXTOX010000043.1:0-12351 GCA_964245885.1 uncultured Chthoniobacterales bacterium
GGGAGGCGCTCGCGCAGAGCACGGGCACCCTCCGCCGCAACGATCTCCCACGAAGGAGGCGACCACCTGGCGGGTTTGCCGACCCAAGGCGATCCACACCCAGCGAGGGTTGAGTTTGGAACCCACAAAGCTCCAGAGTTCATCCAGTTCTCACCCGTCGCCCTTCTCAGCGGGCAGGAGCGTCTCACTCATGGGCGGCAATTTTTCGGCTTTTTTTCGAGCCACTTGGCGATGGTCTGCCGGGCCACGCCGAAGACCCGCTCGGCCGCTCGCAGGCTCAGACGCTCGACTTCCACCGCCCGCAGGACCAACTCCTTGCGCGCGGGATCGGTGGCTGCACTCTTGGCGACCAGCACCCGGTGCGCTCCACACGCTTTGCAGAGAGATTGCTGGGTGCCGCACGAGTGGTGGCCGCTTTTGACGATGGCGGTGCTGCCACAGGTCGCACCGCAAGGCGCAGAGACTTTCCTGCCGATCCATCGCCCAGAAGATCGCCGCTGTCACTTGTACATCAACCACTACCAGTTGTCTTTATAGACTATAGTGTCTATTTCACTTGCTGATGATTTTCCCCGTGGCGAAGTCATAGAAGCTACGCATTCCACCAACGTTGTAATGGCCCGGGCGGTTCGGGTCGGGATAATAGTACAACGTCGTTTGCAGACTGAAATCATACAGAAAGGGGAAAGGAAAAGTCGGTGATGTGTAGAAGAACGTTTTGCTGGCAAAATCGTACAGGTAGACGCCGTTCTTCCCGTCCTGAGCGTCAAACACATATTCGAAGCCTAGGTCAAAATGGTAAATATAATGCGAGTCGGCTAGAAAAGTATAGTAGCCGAAATAGTTCCCACCGAAAAACGCCAGGTAGTACACGCCTCCACTCAGCGGAACTTCGCCGTCAAAAAAGCCCGGAAACGGGCTGCCTTCGAGCCGGGCCAAGCGGGGATGCGTGGTGTCCCCGTCGACCTGGCCGAAGAAGCCGCCCACGAGGATTTTCCCGTCGGGCGCCGTGGCCAGCACATCCACGACGCTGTCCGTGCTGGCGTCGAAATTACCATCCAGTGAGCCGTCGGCGTACAACCGGGCGATGGACCGGTGGGCCTTCCCGCTGACATTGAAAAAAGCACCGCCCAGGACGAGCTTGGCGCTGGGCAAGACGATCACTTGATACACCGTGTTGTCCGTGTCGGCCCGGAACGCCGTGTCCAGGGTTCCGTCGGCGTTCAACCGCGCCAGGTTGGCGCGCGGGGTCTTGTCGATGTTGGTGAAACTGCCACCCACGAGGATCTTGCCGTCGGGCTGTAGCGCCACCGTGGTGATGAACCCGGTGCCGTTGGCCTGGAAGGTCGTGTCCAGGCTGCCGTCTGCGTTGAGGCGGGCAATCGCGTCGTGGGCCACCCCGTTGACCGTCAGGAACGAGCCGACGATGACGATCTTGCCGTTGGGCTGCACGGTCAGCGCGAAAACGCTGTTGTTCGTCGTCGCGCTGAACGTGGTGTCCAGCGAGCCGTCGGCATTGTAGCGGGCGAGGTTGGTCGCCGCGCCGCCGCTGGTGCCCGGCGCGCCGCCGCCGGCGATGATCTTGCCGTCGGGTTGCACGGCGAGCGCGTAGACGCCGAAGATCGGATCGGGCTGGAAGAGAGGGTCCAGACTGCCGTCCGGGTTCAGCCGCAGGAGGTGGTTGCGCGCGGAGGTGTTGGCGATGGTGAAATTGCCGCCCGCCAGGATTTTGCCGTCGGGCTGGATCGCCAGAGCGGCGACGATGTCGTCCACGCCGGAGAAAAACGTGGTGTCCAGCGTACCGTCGGCGTTGAGGCGCGCGAGCCGGTTGCGCGGCGTGCCGTTCACCGTGGTGAACGACCCGCCGAGGACCACCTGGTCGTTGGTCTGCACCCCCACGCAATAAACCCCCGTGACACTGCCGGTATCGGTGGACGCGTTGAAGGTGGTGTCCAGGGTGTCGTCGTTCTGCGCGCGGGCGCTGCCCGGCATTCCCTGGAGCAGCAGGCAAGCCGCAAGCAGGCAGCCGAGGGGGTAAGGTCGCCGCACGCCGACCCCGGATCGGGCCGACGGGACGCGGGCAACGGCAATGAAGAGAGACACGTAGCGAGACAAACGCGAGGTGTGCATGGCGGTTCTTAGAGGCATGGGTAGACGATCATCCCCCAGGACACACAGCGAGCATCTCCCGGGAGTTTTCGCGATTATTTCAGGGAAACCTGTGACAAGCAATCATTTACATTCGCCATGCGATCGGGATTGTCGATGACTATCCGTGCGGGGCAAGTTCGCGGTGCGTGTGAAACCTCCACCGCCGCGCCTTGCAAAGGAGGCTGGCCACGATCCTTTTCGCAAGGCATGGTATTGGCGCGCCGCGTCCGTATGCCTTCTCCTGATCTAACCTCCCCATCCCGGACTCCCGCGCAGGAACCTGACGGCAGGCCCACCTTGGAACTGGTTTACGGTCAGGAGCGGTTCCTCTGCCGCGACGGCGACATCATCGGTCGGGAAGGCACGGTGGCGACCACGGTGTTGGCTCCGGCCCGAGCGGTGTCACGCCACCACCTGCTCGTCTCCTGGCAGGACGATGGTCCGGGCCATGCGCCCGGCGGCTGGTTCATCAAGCTGGCACTGAACGCGAGGAACCTCACCCTGTTGGACGACCGGCAAATGCAGCGCGATCTCGCCCACGCGCTGGCTCCGGGCGAGCACCGGCTCGGGATCATCGATTTCGTTTTCAGCCTGCACGTCACCGCGCCCCGGAACGAACCGACGCACGCCGACGCGCCCGGGCTTGCGGAATCAATTCCCGACGCGGACCCGGACCAATCACACCGGCTCTTCGGAGCCAACGGGCTGTTTCAATTGCTCGCCGACCACACCCGGGATCTCATCGCCATCATTGACGAGCGCGGCACCCGGATCTGGAACAACGCCGCGTACTTCAGTTGCCTGGGCTACGACCCGGAAGAAATCCGCCATTCGTATTCGATGGCCGAAATCCACCCGGACGACCTGCCGCTGGTCAAACAAACGTTCGACGAGTCCATGCGCACCGGGATTGGCCAACGCATCGAGTACCGCATGCGCCACCGCGACCAGCGTTGGATCGACCTGGAATCGCAGGCGAGCGTGGTGGAGGCCGCCGGGGCGGCCGGGCGTTGCCTCGTGCTCGTCGCGCGCGACATCACCGCCCGCAAGGAGGCGGAGGCGAAGGCGTTGCACCGGGCGCGCCGGTTGGTCGAGCGGATGGCGATGCTGGCCCGGTTCACGCAGTCGCCCGATTTGCAGGATGGCAACCTGGAGAGCTGCTTTTCCCAGGTGCTGGAGGCGGCGACGGAACATTTCAAGTGCCAGCGTGGGAGCGTGTGGTTATTTTCCCCGGACGGCGCGACCTTGGTCTGCCAGGACCTTTTCGAGCAGCCGACCCTCCAGCACAGCCGGGGCGGCGTTTGGCCGGTCAGCGCCTGCGGACAGTTCCTCGCCACGCTGCGGGTCAAACGCTGTCTGGCCATCGACAGCGCGTTCACGGACGAACGCCTAGCCGAACTCCGCCCGATCTATCTTTTCAGTCACCGGGTCAGTTCCTTCCTGGCCGCGCGCATCTGTCTGGGCAACGAGGTGCTCGGCATTCTCGTGCTGGAAAGGACCGATGTGATCGAACACTGGAGCCTGGAGGACCAGAACTTCGCCGGCTCGCTGGCGGACGTGTTGCTGGCGGCGATCCAAACCCGTCAGCGTGCCGAGGCGTTCGCTGCCATGCAAAAGAGCCAGCGGTTGCTCGCCGACGAGTTGACCGAAGCCAACAACTACGTCCGCGCGCTGCTGCCCGCCCCGTTGTCGGGGGAGGTGGAGAGCGAGTGGCGCTTCGTGCCCTGCACGTCGCTCGCCGGCGACGGGTTCGGCCATCAGTGGCTGGACGACCGGCACCTGAACGTCTTCCTGCTCGACGTGGCCGGCCACGGCATCGGGGCGTCGCTGCTGTGTACCTCCGCGCTCAACATGCTGCGCGCGCAAGCACTGCCGAACGTCGATTTTCATGATCCGGCGGCGGTGCTCGGGGCGTTGAACAGGGTCTTTGACATGGAAAAGCAGGCGAACCTGTTTTTCACCATGTGGTACGGGGTCTACGACCGTGAGCGGCGTGAGATCACCTACGCCTCTGCCGGCCACCCCGCGCCGGTGCTGCTCGGCATGGACGCCGGTACGAAGGAGATCTCGCGCACCTTGCTCGAAACCAAGGGGATGATGATCGGCGCGGACACGAAAACCGTGTTCGCCACCGCGACGACGCCCGTGCCGCCGCGGGCAAAGCTCTATCTTTTCAGTGACGGTGCCTTCGAGATCACTCAGCCGGACGGTTCCCCCTGGGGATTTGATCATCTGATCGAGCAACTCGGCTCTAGCTTACGGCCTGGGCTTTCCGATCTGGACAGCTTGTTGCAGCACATCCAGGAGTTGCACGGCAGCCCGGTTCTGCCGGATGATTTTTCAGTCTTGCGCCTGACCTTTCATTGATCGGGTCGGCAGAGCAATGGCTTGATTCCGAAACGGATATCGCGCAATGTTTAGGGCCTTCGCGTGCAAATTTTGCTTCTGCCCCGCCTTTCCCGGTTGGGAACTGCCCTGCGCGACGGCGTCCGACGGTGGCTTCGCCGGGTGGCGCGGTCCATGGACGGCGGTTTCCAGCCGGTCTCTCCCGCCATTGCGCCCGTGCAGTGCTGGCGCTGGCAGTTGCGGAACGAACTCGCCGCCCTGACCGGATTTGGCGAACAGGTGCTCACCCACCTCGGCAACGCCTGTCCACCGAAGCCGGACCAAGCGACGAATTCAGCGGTGTTGTTGATCCTCGACGAACTGCTGACGAACGTCATCAAATACGCGCATCCGCTCGAGCGTCCCGGCCACCGGTTGATCGTCGTGCAGCTCCGGGTCGGGAGCGGCGAGGTCGGCATTGAGATCGAGGACGACGGGACTCCCTTCGATCCGACGGTGGAGCTGCCGGCGTCGGTGGACGGCGCGGAGATTCCCCTGGAAGAACGCACCGTCGGGGGGTGGGGATTGTCGCTCGTGCGGCGAACCGCGGATTCCATGTCGTACCGGCGTGCTCACGACCGCAACCATGTTACTGTGCATAAACGATTTCCGATGGTCCAGGCCCCGCCCGCCTGACCGGACGACGGCCGCCTCCTTTGTTTTTCTCCCATGCAGATCACCAAGACCAACCCCGAAGGGATTGCCGCTCTCACCATCCAGGGCCAACTCGACGGCACCACCTCGCCGCAACTGGAGGGCGAACTGCTCGGCCTGATCCAGGCCAGATCGCCGCAGTTGATCCTAGATTTCGCCCAAGTGCCACTGGTCAGCAGCGCCGCCCTGCGGGTGCTCCTTTCCGCCGCCAAGCGCATGAAGAAGCATGGCGGCCACATCCATCTCTGCGCGTTGCGACCCGAGGTCAAACAGGTCTTCGACATCAGTGACCTGACCGTGTTTTTCGGCATTCATCTGGATTTGGCCGCCGCCTTGGCCGCTGCGAAAGCCGCGCCCGCCGAACCGCCAAAAGTCGGACCCGCGAAACCGGCACCGGTCGAACCTTCGCAAGCTGAACCCGCGAACGTCGCGCCCGCTGAACCCGCGAAAGTCGCATCCGCGCCCGCCGCGCCGCCACCGCCCCCTCCACCACTCGTGGCGGCAAGCATCGTGCCTCCACCGGTCGCTCCGTTGGAACCCCCGAGCGTGCCTGTGCCCGCGGCGAGCACTCCCCCGCCACCTCCCCCTGCGCCGGTGGAATCCGATCCTTCGGCTACCCTGGAGTTCGCACCGACACCCGAGCCTCCATCCGACCCCCTGGCGACGATGGTTTTTTCATCAAAGCCCGCGCCACCACCGCACACCGTGGAAACGCCGGTTGCCCCGCCTTTGCCTCTTGCGGTTGCTCCGGCTCCAACCGCGCCGCCCGTGCCTGTCGCGGTTGCGCCGCCCCTGGTCGCGCCACCCGTGCCGACGCCTCCAGCCCCCGCAACCACGCCGCCGTTTGTTCCGCCGACTGCCGAGCCTCCTCATTCCCCTGCGCCCGTTCCGCCCACGCCGCTTCGCCGGACACCCCCCACGATTCTCGCCAAGGCTGCCGAGATGCGCGGCGAGCCACCAATCACGCCCGCCCCTGCGACCGCCGCATCGGTCCAACCCCCGCCGCCGCCTGCCGCCTCACCCGTGGCCACTTCCTCCGGTACCACCGTGCAAATCCGGAGAAACGAGCCCCGCACCGTGGTCCCACCGTACGTTCCCGCCGCGTCGGGCCGACCTCTCTTGCCAATCATCGTGGCAGTGTTCACCGCGTTATTGATCCTGGCCGGAGTGGGCGGTTACCTGCTGCTCAGGCAAGAAGAGAAACCACGAAAGAACGACCGGCGGGCGTCATCATCCCCCACCGCCACTCCGCCGCCTGCGAACACTCCAGCGGCGAATCCGTCCCGCGAGCCAGTGCCCACGTCTGCTCCCGTGGTGGTCATATCGAGTCCGAGCCCCGGCCCGTCACCGGTTCCTTCGCCGACAGCCGTGCCTGACCTGGCAACCCCCACCGTGACGCCTGTCATCGCGCGCGCCACGCCTCCACCCACGCCCGTGCCTGCGCAGACTCCGGCCTCGACGCCGGCGGAGACGATCATGTCGGTGGTGGGCGCCATCGACACCAATCGGGCGAGCCCGGAAAACCAGGCGATCCAGCAGGCCGTTATGCAGCGCATCGACGCCATGCCGCTGTCGCAAGCGGACAAAGCCCGCCTTTACACGGCACTCGAACGCGCTCACGGCCTCGGCAAGCTCCTCACCGTCAACTTCGCCACCGGCCGCACCGACCTCGCGCCGAACGATGTCGTCAACCTCGATAGCACCATGCATCGACCAAAGGTGCAACGCTTCCTCGACGACCCGGCGGTCGTCCTGGTCGTGCTGGGCTTCTCGGATACGAAGGGCAACGAGAAAACGAACAAGGAAATCTCCGACCGCCGCGCCCGGAAGGTCGTGGAAGCCCTGCGCGGTTCATGCAACGTGACGAACATGATCCACAGCATCGGCATGGGCGGACAGACCATTGTCGGCGAGTCGTTGGACAAAAACCGCGTCGTGGAAATCTGGGCCGTGTTGCCGTGACGCCCGGCCGCCGCATGGGTGGATCAACCCTTCAAAAGGTTTCCGCCGGATCGAACGCCTGCGCCGAGATCGCGGCGGAGTCACGCGCGAACTTGTGCCCTGCCTTCTCGAAGTCGAGGAGGAGGATGACGCGTTGGGATTCCCCGCGATTCCACGCTTCGTGAATGACCGTATCGTCGAAGATCAGCGTCTTGCCCTCCTGCCAGCAACGGGTCTGCTCGCCGACGCGCAACGCGCAATCCGGCGGCACGATCAACCCCAAATGGCATCGCAGGACGGTGTCCGTGTACCCGTTGTGGGGTTTGATGTGCGTGCCGGGCGACATCCACGAGAAGCCCGCGGTCGTCAGGCCGGGGATGCTTTCGACCAGATGCGTCGTCTCCGGGCAGAGTACACAATTCTTTTCCAGCTTGCGGCCAAAGTTGTAGAGCACGTAAACGTCCCAGCGGTTCTCGTAGAGCATCTTTTCCGGCCAGGGCTTGAACTGGTTGGAAGGGATGGCCTCGACCTCGCGTCGGACGGCGGTCCATGCTTTTTCCAGGTCGGCGGTGAAGGGAAAATCGGTGGTGTCGTAGAACATAATAAGAGGGTGGTTGAGAGGAGTGTGGAAACAATCGCGTGGTCAGGAAGGAAGGGCGTCAACGAAGCGCATGGCTTCGTGAATGCACGCATCGGAATTATGGTAGTTGTGCTGTCCCCAACGGCCTAGGCCGTGCAGTCCCCAGGGACGGCAGATCTCCAGCAGCGACGCGATGGCGTTCGCATGACCCAGAACCGGAATAGGGTAGGCGTCTTCGTTGGCGTGTTCGTGCAGCGCATCCGGCCGCGCGGTCCAGCGGCGAAGATTGGTCTCGGTGTACACTCCCGACGGTCGGCTATGCGGAGCGAAGTTGTGAATGAAGAATTCACGGTGGTGAGCGATCTTCGGGTCCGCCAGATAGCACCAGTGCCAGTCGTGCTCGTAAGGCCGATCGAACAGGGACACCACGATGGCATTGGTCCGCAGCCGTGGCAAAAACGGCGCGAGCAGGTCGGCCTCGGCGGGCGCTAACGCCGCGTGGAGGCGGTGCCAAGGTGCGGTGTTGACGAGGTGGCGGCAACGGTGTTCGCCGTTCACGAGCCACCCTCCGCCGGGTTGATCCAGCCGGCGCAGGGAAACGACCGGTGCCCCGGTCCGCACATGCCCGCGCACCGGCGCGAGGATCGCGTCGAAGATCGACTGGAAACCACCGCGTCGCGGATAGAAAAATTCCTGGTGGCTCGGCATCTTGGCGCGATCCGCCGCGCGCGTCAGGCAGGTGCGCAACAGTTCCCGCGCGTCGTAGCGGGGGATTTTGTGCAGCCAGTCTACGTCCATTTCCTCCGGCTCCACCCCCCAAATTTTGCGGTTGTAGGGCAGCAGGTAATCCTCAGCCACCCGCACCCCGAGTTTCCAGCGGATCCAAGCTTCATAATTAGCCGGTTCGCCGTGCCCGGCCCCCTCGCCGGCCTGGAGGCACGCCAGCAGATAATCCACCTGCTTCTCCACGGGCAACTGCCAGAGGTTGGACTCCAGCGGATAATCGACCACCTGCCCGTCGTTCAGGCGGATTTTCGAGACCCGCGTGAAGCGACGAAACTCCTCGCGTGGCAGATGGGCGAAAACGAAGTCGTAAACACGCGGGTGTTTCGTGCAAAGAAAGTGTCCTCCGCCGACATCGAGATGATGGCCTTCGACCTCGACGGACCGACAGAGGCCGCCCGCCGCCGCCGCCGCTTCCAGCACCAGGAAATTCCTCTCGCCGCATAGTTGCAACAAACGCGCGAGGCTGATCCCGGTCATGCCGGCACCGATGATGAGATAGTCGAGCACGGGGCGGTAGAAAGGTCAGGCCGGAGCGCCGGCCAGCACGCGATCCGTGAAGGTGTCAGCGGGCTCGTCCTTGCCGAGATAGAAATACTCCGCCGTGTCCGGCAGTCCGCAGGAAGCCAAGTCCCACAACACCCGGGTCGGCTGGCGCACCGGGTTCATGATGCGGTACAGCGCGCTCGTCGTCCCCAGGTAGGGGCTCGCGCCGACGGGGTTCAGCGCGCGGTAGGTTGCCACGACCGTGAGCCGCGCCCGCGCGGTGGACAATAATTCACAAATGCCCGTGCGGGCGCTGATGATCCAACCAGCGAGTTCCGCCATCGGCAGGAGTTCGCCGAGCGGACAATCCAGCGGCGCGCAGCCGTCCAGTCCTCCACCGGTCTGCTGTTCGGCAGCGGACAGGTTCTGGCACACCGTCCAGCCTTGCGAACGCAACCGGCTGACCAGTTGCCGCCAGAACTCCGCCGGCGGCGCTTTCAACGTGCGGCTGGTCGGAGCGAGGATCACCGTCCGCCCTGCCGGTAAGCCGAGTCGGTCAAACCGCGCGCGCGCCGCGTCGGCCACTTCCGCCGTGATCCTGGGCGGTCCGAACGTTCCCGCCAGCGGCAGATCGAGCATGTCGAGGTACATGCGGGAAAACGCCACGGTCCCCCCGGCGTAGGAACGGATTAGGTCCGGGGCCTTCTCCAGAGGGTGCCAGTAGAACGGCTCGCCGCGCCGGAAGCCCGGTTTGTGGCGGATGCTCTCGTCAGGAACGGCGCGGATGTCGACGTGGTCCACGGGATGATGGGAAAAAAGCCTGCCGATGTCGCCGAGGTGATCGGGAGCCAGCACCTTGAGTCGCCGCCCGCCGTGCCGCGCCAGGATGGCCGGTGCGGCGGCAAAGGCGAAATAAGTTTCGCCGATGTGGAACTTCGGGATGACCGCCCAATCCTCCGGGCCGATGGGCGACGTGCTCACGCCGCCGCAGGCAGCGGTTGGAGGGTTTTGCGGGAGCCCATCGTCTCGCCGCGAAAGAGGGCGTGCGGCACCATGCGCCGGTCGGCGAAACGCACCATCCGCGGGTGCCACGAGGGCACGGTGTAGATCGGAACACTCGCCGGATACTCCGGGGTGCACAGCGGTTCCGAGGCTGCCACCATCAACTGGAAGTAACGGCCCAGCGGCATCAACTCCGGCCGGACATACCCGCAGGTGTATCGCTGGTGAACGGCGTCGATGAGATGGCAGATCATCCAGCCGACGATGCGTCCTTTCTTGCGCAGCGCCATGCTGGTGTGCAGGCATGCGCCCGCCTCGTGATCGAAGGGGACGAGGTCTCTGGCGATCCACCCTTCCTCCTCCTGCCAGCGGCGCAGGTCTTCGCGCTCGGCTTCCGTCACGTCGCGCCAGCGGATGATTTCCTCGTCCGGCGGCAGCGGGACGCGCTGGAACCAGTGCGCCGTACGCAGGCTGTGAATGTCGAGCTTGATGAGCAGCATCCGCATCTCGGGCTGGGCCCATCCCTGACGGGCCAGCACGGCGGCGAACTCCGCCGCGCCGGGCTTGTTCGTGGTGAAGATGGTCTCGATGTCCGTGCAGCCGCGCGCGGCCATCTCCCGCTCGAACCGCGCCAGCAATCCCCGGGCGATCCCCCGGTCGCGGCGGGTGGGCGCGACGTAGAGTGAAACCAGCCCGGGCAATCTCCCGTCGGTGTTCGGCAGTCCGCCGAGGGCGAGGCCGACCGGCTCGCCGTCGAGCGTCGCGCCGACGGCGACCGGGTGCGCGGCAGGGTCCTGGTCGTTGAGCAACGCGCGCAGGCTGGGGAACGTCATCGGCTGGAACGGCATCGTCGCCGCGGTTCCGCTAAAGCGATCAAGGACGTGGTGTTCGACCGAGGAAATTTCGGACGGGGCTTCGAGAGTAATACTCATTGAGGTTGAAGAAGGGTGGGGTGGATGGTTTGGAATTTGCCGGCGCGGGTGGTCACCAGTAGACGAGGTACTCGCCGCGGTTGGTCAACGCCGCGTGCGCCTGGAGCGTGATACGGTCCTCGCCCGGGCGCGCCGTTTCCATCAACACCGACTGGTGCAGCATGTGGCCTGAATGAAAGACCAACTCGCCGACGGTGTACGGGTGGAAGCGCCGTTCCTCGCGATGGAAACGCTGACGTTCCGCGTCGTCGGCAAAGGAATTGAGCGGTCGGATCGGCCAGTGCGCCAGACCCGCGCCACGAGCCGGCAACCCGATGGGGAGGGTCATCGACAGGTGCTGGTTCGCTTGGTAGCCGCCGTACGGCGTCCAATCGAGGCGCGAGTATTGCAGATCGTAGTGAACCGAAGCCACCGGACCGCAGAATACCTCGTCAGCCAGATAGATGTGAAAGCCCGGCAGCGCGAACTTGTTCGCGTACGACACCGGCCGGCCGAGCTGTTTGGACAGCGTCGCGGTGAGGGCCTCGTAGAGCGGCCGGAAGGTTTCCCACAGATGTGGATTGCCTTCGGCCGCCATGCGCTCATAAGCCTCGCCGCCCTGCTGCGCGGCATCCAGATAGCTGGCGGTGCCGAGAGTAAAAAACGGTGCGTTGGGATGGCGTGGTTTCCAATGCTCCCGCAGCGCGAAGATTTGCGTGCGCAGGTCGGCGGCTTGCTCCGCGTCGAGGAGCGAAACGGTGCTCAGGTCGTGGGTTTGATTCATGGTGGTTGGAAAAATCGCGGTGGGACTCAGGCAAACAGCAACGCGCACGGAAGCTCGGGCCGGAGCAGTCGCAGGAGGGTGTAGCCGATCCCGCTCACTCCACGGAAAAAACCGGCTTCGAAGAATTGATTTTCCACCTCGTCAACCCGCAGTCGGTAGGTGCCCCCGTTTTGTATCGCCTGGCCGACCACGTAGCTGGCGGCGGCGCGCGCCACCGTGCCGAGTTCCGGCTGTTGGAGGGCCTGCGCCGCGGTCCAGACGATCTCGATGCGCCCGAGGTTTCCGCAGCAGAGATGATCGATGGTGGATAGACCACCTTCGACCACGTTTTTCAACGCGAGCGCCATGTCCCGACGGATCGCGGCGTCGTCCAGCGCCGCCAGGCCGCCGATCCTGCCCAGGCCGATGCCCGGCGCGCCGTGGCACCAGGTACTCAGAAACAACGGTTTCCGCACCGGATCGGCGGGGGCGTTCACGACCGGCCAGTTGCCGGCCTCCTCCGAGAAAATCGTGCGTTCATAGGAAGCGGCGTCCCGTGCGGCCTGCAAAAAGGCGGGTTCCCTGCCTTCCGTGGCAACGTGCAGCCGCGCCAGTGCATAGCCGATGCCCGCCGCTCCGTGCGCGAACCCTGCGAGCAACTCCCCCTGACGACCGGTGGACCACGCAACCCCTTG
>CAXTOX010000043.1:12361-28643 GCA_964245885.1 uncultured Chthoniobacterales bacterium
CAGGTGATGACCGCACGCCGCCGCGAGATCCAGCGCGAAAGGCTCTCCGGTGACTCGGTGCAGGGTCAGCAAGCCGAGCAGCGCGCCGGCGGACCCGCCGAGAACGTCGTAGGTCGTGTCAGCCAAAATCCGCTCGGGAAGAATCCACCGTGCCGTCCGGCTCGCTGTTTCCAGATAGGCGCTCTCCCCGAGCAACTCACCGATGCGCGCCAGCGTGTAAACCACGCTCCCCAGGCCAAGCCCTGCCCCAATGGGCTCGCGTCCGACCCATTGGGGAAACGTCGGTACGTCCAGAAAAGTGCGGATGGGGCGGCAGGCCGCCTCGATTAATCCGCGGTGTTTCCGCTCGCCGGTGACCCGATCCAGGGCCGCCAGGAAAAGCGCCACGCCAGGCGCGCCGCCGTACAGATACAGGGGAGCCCCCCGCGCGCCGCCCGATCCGGGGTGCAACGCCTCGGGCGAAAGCCACCCCGCACCCTGTTCGTCGATCTCCGCTCGGGTGGTGATTTCTGCCGCGAGCCGTCGGGCCTCGGACAGCAACTGCGCATCGGTCAGAGGCTGCAAGTTGGCCGGGATGGCAGCCACGGCGCGCGCGAGCGGCTGGAGGAGTTCCGACTCGGCCGAGCGCAACAGCGAGGCGCGGATCATTTCCGCCTGCCGCGCCAATTCTTCCTCGCTCAACCGGCGCAGGCAGGTGGCGAAATCGGACGCGAACCGGCGCGGCTCGATCCCCAACGCCGCGGCCACTTGCGCGACGGTGAAAAACGGTACGTCGCCGTCCTCCACCGATTGTCGCTCCACCTTCAAGAGGGACCACAGCGCGGGTTTCTGCCAAGCGGTCAGGAGTGGCCGCGCCAGGGCCTCAATCGCCACGCTGCGCTCGAAGCCATTCCGCGCGTACCGCGTGTCCTCGGATAAGGCGCGCAACAGTTTTGCGTAGAGATTGCTCGGACGGCAGATCAGACGCGAGTGGACCCCGGCCAGCACGCCGAGCGGACCGTCGGCGGCCACCATCGCCTCCCGATGCCGCAGCAAAAAACGATAGCACCGCTCGAAGCCATCCAGCAGCGGACCCGGATGTTCCTGCGGCAACCGCACCTGCCCGTGCAGCGTGGGGAGGTTGGCTGTCGCAATGGTGAAGACGGGTTCCTCGCCGAGGTGCATCCCGTCGGTGTTAATCCCGCGCCAGACCTTGCGGCGCAGGCGTGTCCGGCGGTTCCCCTGTCCGCTGAACCCACCGACATCCGCAAACTCCCCGTCGGAGCCGCGTTTCCAGAGCGGCAACAAACCGGTGCGCAGGACCGAGGCCGGCGCGGCAACGGTGGCACCCGCTTCGGCGGCGGTCGGGTCCCAGGCGGGTTGCAAGAGCGATTCCACGTCAACGAGGATCGGCCCCCCCCGGGTGGCGAACACGTTGTCGCGGTGGCAATCGTTCCCGCCCAGCGCGTGGAGCAAACACAGCAGCCCGCCCGCCCGACGATAATAACGACGCACCTCGTCGGCGTCCTCGCAGGGGGACGCTTCGACGCACTGCACCCAACCGTAACGACCTTCGCGCGGCAGCACCCGGATCGCCGGCGGCAGCGACACCGCGTCCGGCTGACCGTTCCGCACGGCCTCGTCGGTCAACCAGGCAACCAGACCCTGGAAGGCCGCTTCCTGGTCGAGGTTCTTGGGCTTGTAGATCAGCTTCAGGCCGCTCTCGAATTCCAGCGCGACGACCTGTTGACCGCCGTGGTGCCGGTCGGACAAACCGGTGCGCACCGTCCGGGTGCCGCCCAACGCCCGGCCTTCAAGAAAGAAATTCTGGATTTCCGCCCGGTCCGCCTCCAGGCGGCCGAGCAGTTGGGCGGTGTTGACCACCCATTGTTCCGCCCGCAGACAGAGCTGCCGCGCCAGCGCGCTGTACTCCGTGAAGAATTGACGCAGGCCGTCCCGCAGGGACGCGGTGACAAACACCCGGTAAAGATCGGTCGAGATTTCCGCCGGGGCGGCGGGTTTGGGAACGGGCGCATGGTGGGCGCGAAAGTCCGAAAAACGTTCCTGTGCCGCCGGTCCGCCGAGGGTGGCGAGTTGGCGGATCAAATCGGTTGCCAGGTTCGCGGCGGCTTCCGGCGTCAGCGTGCGTAGCGTGTGGTCCGTGATCGCCACCAACCGGCGTCGGGCGACCGCCAGGAAGGGCCGCCAGAGGTGGAAAAACGGCGTGTTGGCTTCCGGGTTCCCGCTGGGCGTGAAGGCTTTTTCTAATCCCTCGGCATCGACCGACGCTTCGTCGTGGTGCGCCGTCGTCATCACTTCGGCGAGAAAATCCAGCCAGACGGGCAGCGCCTTCCCGTCAGCGAGTTTGACCGGGCCCAGAGCCGCAGCCATCTGCTCCAAAGTCAACCCGTCCCACGCGAGACGTTTGGCCAACGCGGCGTGCAGCTTGCACTCCCCTTCGCGCCGCAGCACGCGTTCCCACCGTGCCATGTGATCCGCCAGCAGCAGCTTGAGGTCGGAATCATCGTGGTCATCGGATCGGTAGAGTGGTCCGAACCGCTCGTCGAGCCGGCTGGCGCGCGCGGCGATTTTCGACAACCGTTCTTCCGATAGAAATTCGTCCGCGGCGGGCGGCGAGGCATGCACGGTCTCACGAGGAGTATCAGCGGCTTCGATCATGGGAAGTGCGGATCAACCACCGCCGGAAAATATCTGCTCATCCGGGTACTTGAACTCTGGAGGGGCAGGGTACTAACTTCCAACCCTCCATGGGGCCGGCGGCAGATTTGCCGCCGACCCTGGAGGCGATGTGGATCACCTCCCGGAGGTTTGGATCAAACCGCCTTGGTTTCGATGTCAACGACGGTCGTCTGTTCGACGGCCGCGCTGCCCTTGCTGGTGCAGGTGACGTTGCCCATCTTGGCCTTGCCGCCGGCGACGCTTTCGAGGTCCTCGTCGGACAGTTCGCTGCCCGATTTGGGCGCGTCGTAGGGCAGGACGATGTAGGCCTGTGTGGGCGACTCTTGCAACACGCTGACCTTGAAGTTAGAGGGCAGCGGCTGGCCGATCTGGGATTCCAGCAGGGCCTTGGGATCGTCGAGCAAACGCTTGCGGTAGTCGGTGTTCTTCCGCGCGTTGCTGACGATGTTTTCTTCGAGTTTTTCGAGGGTGACGGTTTGGGACATGATGGATGTTTTCTGTGGTTGTCAGGTTGGTTTATACTGCGCCTCAGACACTTGTGCGTCGAGGCGGGGACGCATATAGCTTGGGGCGTGCCGTTGTCATACTATTATTTATAAGTCGTTCTTTCAGAGCAATTTAAATTATTATATTTCGGAAGAGGGTGGTTGAACGGCGAAGCCCGCCGACACGAAATGGAGACGGGCCTCCATTCCATGGAGCCTCACCTCAGCCCGGAAGATGCACTGCGTCGTCCGACCGTCGCAACCAACCAGGCTGAAGTCGCGGGTGCCGCCAGTTCTTCAAAGGTGAGGGCGCTCAGCGTGAGCAGCCAGCGGGTCCGCTCCTGTGGATCGCGCAGATCAGCGCAGCCGTTGGCCAGGAACGTTTCTAACTGGCGCACGGCCCGGTGGATCAAGGCGGTAAGCACGGTGAAAGCCGCATCCGACAACGGCGGCAGCGGCGTGCAGTTCCGGTAGTGCTCCAGTCTTCCGCCAAATCGGTAACGGGGAAAATTTTCCAGTCCGAGAAAGCGCAGCGCCCACTCGGCCGGGTAATGGCCGCAGGCCGCCGACAATCCGACGAAATCGGCGAGAACTTCGTCGTCCGCCCGTCGGCTGAGCCGTCCCAGAAATCGGCGGACGACGTAGTGCGCGCACTCGTGTTCCCGGCGGATGACCAACGAGAGACGCTCCCATTCCTCGTCCGCGAGGCCCAGCGCGGCCGCAGGAACGGCGCTGTACGGACCGCTGCCCAGCAGGATGAT
Source organism: uncultured Chthoniobacterales bacterium (assembly GCA_964245885.1). GTDB lineage: Bacteria > Verrucomicrobiota > Verrucomicrobiia > Chthoniobacterales > SZAS-18 > CAHJWO01. The sequence goes on from CAXTOX010000043.1 coordinate 16,287, forward strand.
CGTGTCCTGATAAGACGATTTGGGCGGCTGGAACGGGGCGGCGGTTTCCTGCCCGCGCGCGACGCGGGGAGCGTGCAGGCGGTCCCAGTTGGTGTAGCCAGCCACGAAGCACGCCCGTTGCGCCTCCGGCACGGGGAAGGGTTCGTTGCGGCAGGCAAGCGCCTGGATCAGCTTCACGAAATCGGCCCGGTGCGGGGCGAAGAGCACGGGAACCCGGCCGGCTGCGGTCCGGTGCAGACTCAGGACGAGGGTTTCCGGCCGGCTCAGTTCCAGACTCTCGCCACCGGTCGGAAAGAGCCCAAAACGGGTCGCGTCCAGGTAAGCAGGCTCCACGCTCCGGCCTGCGCGGATGTCGAAGCCAAGCTGGATCAGCTTTCGCCGCAGGGTCGGCCAGACCCCGTGCGCTTCCGCCTCACGCAGGTAATCCGACCACGTTTCGACAAAGGCTTCGTCCGGCAGTTCGGGGGCGAGGCCAATCCATTCCCGTTCGTCCTGCGGGTGGCCTTCGCGCCGGGTGTAGCGCAACACTTCCTCGATCTCCCCCGCGCCCGAGCCGAGATCGGCCAAGATCGCGGCGCGATCCACCGCCGGGCGCTGGTTGATTGGCCGTCCGTCCACGCGCGCGGGGCTTTCCTATGGTTTCAGACGATGATGACGCAGAAAATCCATGAACTTCTGGTAGCTGCCCTGCTCGGCCCGCAGGAGTTGCTGCAGGCGCCGGTAGTTACCATGCGATTCCTGGAGGCCGCGGGCGATGACTGCTTTCATCTGTTCGCGGTTCATCTCGCGCTCCATGAACTGCGCGCAAACATCCTCCCAGAACCGGATCTGGCCGCCGACCAGTTGATGGTAGATCGTCTCCGCGTTCGCGTCGGCGTTGACCTTCACGCCGGCCGCCGACGACCCCGGGTTTTCGGAGGGAGCGGCGTCCGGTTTTGCCGGCAGCGCTTCCGGCCGCAGCTCGGATTGAAAATCGGAAAGCGCGATGACGTTTCCCTCGCCGAGCGAGTACGCCATGCTGACGATGCCGCGCAGCTCGCGCACGTTGCCGGGCCAGCGGTAAACGGCGAGCGCCTCCAGGGCGTCTTGGGAGAAATGCTTGCGGGTGCCATGCTGGGTGTTGAGCCGCGCCAGGCAAACGTCGAGCAGCAGCCGCCAATCGTCGCCTCGGTCGCGCAGCGGCGGCACCTCCAGCCGGAAGTAACGCAGGCGAAAAAATAAGTCTTCGCGGAATTCCTTCGCGTTCATCCGCTGGGCGAGTTGCTGGTTGGTGGCCGTGATGAACCGGGCGTTGAACTTCCGCGTCTCGCTGCAACCGAGCGCCTTGAATTCGCCCTCCGCTAGCGCCCGCAACAACAACACCTGCGTCGAGAGCGTCAGGTCGCCGATCTCGTCGAGAAACAACACGCCATGGTCGGCGGTTTCGAACAAGCCTTTATGGTCGCCCTGCGCGCCGGTGAAGCTGCCGCGCACGTGGCCGAACAGTTCGCTGACAGTGGTGTTGCTGTCCTGGAACTGGGGGCAGTTCACGGAGACGAACGGATGCTTCACGCGCGCGCTGAGCAGGTAGCACGCTTTCGCCAGGAGTTCCTTGCCGACGCCGCTCTCGCCGGTGATGAGGATCGGCTCCTGGAAACGGGCGAACTTCTCCACCTTCGCCAGCATCGCGGTGAACCGCGGATCGAGGCCGATCAACTCGACGGCTTTGTCCTCATTCCAGCGGCGGACCGAAGCGGCGCGGATACGCACGGCGATGTCGGACAAGCCATTGCTGATGAGGACGGACAGGTCCGGCGGCGATTTCCCTTTCGCCGGGGACGCCGCCGGAGAGAACGAACCGACGCGGGGAGTCGTCGGGGGATAGGGACTGCTGGGAAACATAGGACGGCGGGGAGACAGGAGCATCATCTGAACGTTGGCACTAAACAACCTGCCTCCGAGCGAGTTCCTGAAAGTGGCCGGGCTGATCAACCAATTCCTGGTAGGTGCCGCTCTGCACGACCTCGCCGTTGTCGAACACGACGATGCGGTCGGCGTTGATGATGGTGCTCAGCCGGTGCGCGATGACGATGCGGGTGGCCTGCATCTTGTCCAGGCTGTCGCTGACCTGGCGCTGCGTGCGGTTGTCCAGGGCGCTGGTGGCCTCGTCGAAAAACAGGATGCGCGGCCGGTTGACGATGGCGCGTGCGATCATGAGCCGCTGCTTCTGGCCGCCGGAGAACGCGCCGCCGCCCTCGCTGATGACCGTGTGCATGCCCATGGGCATGCCTTTCACGTCCTCTTCCATCCCGGCCATCTTCGCGGCTTCCCAGGCGTCCTCGATCCCGAGCGGGAAGGTGCCGATGATGTTGTGGAAAATGTCCGTGGGCATCAGCCGGCTGGTCTGGAGCACGACGCCGATCTGCTGGCGGACCTCGCGCAGGTCGAGTTTCGCCAGATCCTGCCCGTCGTAGGAGATCGTGCCCGCCTCCGGGTTCTCGAACCCCATCAGCAGCCGCAGCATCGTCGATTTGCCGCAGCCCGAACCGCCGACGAAGGCGACGAACTCGCCCGCCTTGATGTGGATGGACACGTCCTTGATGACCAGCGGGCCGTCGGGCTTGTAGCGGAACTTGGCGTGGTAGACCTCGATCTCGCCCTTCAACGCCTCGGGGAAGGCGCGGTCGGCCTGCACCTCTGGCTCGGTGAGCAGGATGGGCTTGAGCCGCTCGTAGATCGGGACGATGGCGAGCATCTGGAGCGAGGCCGAACTCAGCGCCAGCATCGCGGACAAAAACGCTCCGAAGGCCGCGTTGAACGCCAGGAAATCGCCGGTCGAAAAGCCCGCCGCCGCCCCGTTGGCCGCGCCGGCGGATTGGATGCTCGCCAGCGTGGCGAAGATGACGATGGAAGTTAGCACCGGCGCGCCCGCGTTGAAGACCCCGCTGACGTTGGCGATGGTGCCGATCTTGTAGGCGATACGCTTTTGCTCGGAGAACGCCTGCGCCCAGACGCGGAAGGCATGATCCTCCGCGCCGGCTGTGCGCAGCTTGCCGACGCCGGTGATGAGTTGGAGCACCAGGCCCGTGATGCGCCCCTGGATTTTGAATTGCCCGCGCTGGTGGCGAAGCTGGAGGAGATTGCACACCGCCGTCACCAGCACCGTGCCCAGGACCAGCCCCACGGCCGTGCCGGCGAGCATCAGGTTGTACTTGAAAAGCATCCCCAGGTAGAACACCGAGGTCAGGCTGCCGAGGATCGCGGTGACACCGACCCCGGAAAGGGTAGAACGGATCACGTCGATGCCGCCGGCGCGGTCCGCCAGGTCGCCCGCGGAGTAATCGCGGAAAAACGTCAGCGGCAGGTTCAAGAGCCGATCCCACAGCCCGGCCTGCACGGAATAATCCATCTTGCCCTCCACGCGCAGGACGGCGATGCCGCGCACCATCGTGAAGACCCCGCCGCCCAGCGCGGCGAAGACCAGTCCGAGGCAGACCTGCACCAGCCGGTCGCGTTCCGCGCCGGGGATGAGTTCGTCGAAAATCTGGCCCGTGAAATACGGCGTCAGCGTGCCCAGCAAGCCAATGGCCACGCCCATGATCGCCACCGAGCGGAACTCCCGGCCGAGGCCGTGCGCGCCGAAGCGCAGGAGCTTGGCCGCCGTCAATTTCCCATCGGGAAACGGCCGGTAAAAACTGTCGGCGAAGGGCGCGAGCGTCGCGGCCACTTCCGCTGTCACCCGCTGGCGGGTTCCCGTGCGGGGATTGACCGCGGCGTAGGCCGTCGGCGAGTCGGGCAACAGGGCGACCGGTTCCTTTTCCTCCGCCGTGTACGCGAGCATCGGCCCCTGGTCCCGATGCCACCACTCGTCGCGCAACGCCACCTCCCGGGTCCGCAGCCGCGACGCCCGCGCGATGGCGGACAGACGGTCCTTGGCCGTCAGGTCGCGCTTGGCGCTCTGGATGCTCGCGCGGATGGGTACGTTCAGCACCACGCCGATGAGCCGGCAGGCGACCAGCACGGCGTCTTCGGTCTCCGCCGTCCCGCCCGGCAGTGACGCCCGCAAGTTGTCGCCGTCGCCGTCGAGCACCGAGGCAATTTCCGTCAACGCCGCGCGCTTGGCGGCCTTCTGGTAATCGGCCTTGGACCGCAGCCGGTTGAACTCATCGACGGCGATGAGTTTTTTGTTCAAAAACTCGCACAGGCACAGCGTCTCGTGGAACAGGTCCAGCCCGCGCCAGAGCGCCGCCGAATCCGCCGCCAGCGCCGCAACGGTCGGCGTGGCGTGCAACAGGGTCTCGCCGTCCGCCTTTAACCAAGTGTCCGCCGCCACCGGGAACGCCACCGCCTCGCCGGCAATGAGCAGGTCTTCGAGGTCGATGAAAGAAACGTCGCCGCTGCCGACCGTGATCCACGCCGCCCCGCGTTTGGCGCGGATGCACTTGCCGGGCGCGAGGGTCTGGTCGCCCTCCTCGGTCACGACCACGTCAGCTTTGGGTTGGTAGGCGATATCCTTGGTCACGCCCCGGCTGAGCGCGTCCACCCAGCCGTCGAGCAACGCGGCGATCTCCGCGCGGTACAGCGGCCGTTCGGCGTACTCCGCGAACCGGCGGCGCGAGAGCCGGTGCAGCGTCGTCCCGCCGGGGGCGATGGCGATGAACCCGCTGCCCTGCCCGTAGCTTTCCAGGTCCATGCCGACCACCAGTTGGCCGGTGTCGATGGTAGTGAAATGCGAGCGCGCGCCAACGGGATGGCCGTCCTGGAAACCCACCGTGAAAACCTCCAGCAGACCGCTCTCCACCAACCAGACCGCATCGGGATCGTTGAAAAGCAGCGGGTGATTGCCGGAAACCGGCCGCGGGTCGCCTTCGAGTTCGAAGCACGACGCGATGGCGCTGCTGCCCACCGGCGAGAGCCGCACGCGGTCAATGGCGGCCGGAGACGACCCGTTGGCGGGCGTCGGCGCGGCGTCGTGAGTGGCGGAATCGGCGGGCATCGGACGGGAACGTTTGGCGGGTCACTCCTTGATGAGCAACGAATACGGCCCATCGACTTCCTTCATCTCGTCATGGGTGCCGCGCTGCACGATCTTGCCCCGGCGCATGACGATGATCTCGTCGCAGTCCCGAATCGTGCTCAGGCGGTGCGCGACGATCAGGCAGGCGCAGCCGCGTCGGCGCAGGTTGTTCTCGATCTTTTTTTCCGTCGCCGGGTCGAGCGCGCTGGTGGCTTCGTCGAAGATCATGAAGGTCGGGTTGCCGACCAGGGCGCGGGCGATCTCCACGCGCTGCCGCTGTCCGCCGGAAAAATTCGCGCCGCCCTCTTCCACGCGGGAATTAAAACCCTCGGGCCGGGCGGCGATGATCTCGGCGATGCACGCGTCGCGCGCGGCCTGGGTGATGTTGGTCTCCGGGATCGTGGTGTCCCACATCCCGAGGTTGTCGCGCACGGTGCCTTCAAAGAGGAAAATGTCCTGATCGACCAACCCGATGGAATTGGTCAGGAGGCTCGGCGGGATCTTGTCGCGCGGCACGCCGTCGATGAGTACCGCGCCCGACCACGGCCGGTAGAGGCCGCTGACCAGCTTGGCGACCGTGCTCTTGCCGCTGCCGCTGCCGCCGCACAGGGCGACGCGCTTGCCCGGTTCGATGACGAGGTTGAAATTCTCGATCAGCGGTCCCTCCAGCCGGCTGTAGCCGAAGGTCACGTCGCGCAGCTCAACGTGGCCGCTGAGCTTGATGACGTTCTGGAAGCGACTCGCCGTGTCGGCCGCCGCGCCGGAGTGCAACTTGTACGCGGGGTCTTCCTCGTAGCGCAGCACGTCGTCGAGACGGTTCATGTCGCCTTCAAGTTCCTGGAGCTGGCCGCCGAGACCCACGAATGTGTTGATGGGCCGCGTGAAGCTGGAGAGCAGCGTCTGGAAGGCGACGAGCATGCCCATCGTCAGGTAGCCGTTCATCACGCGGAAGCCGCCGAGGCCGAGCACCACCGTCGTCGTGACCGTGCTCAGCAGCGGCGGCACCGCGCTGACGATCTGTCCGCTGAGCCCGAGCGCCTGCTTGGCCTTGAGCGCCTTGGCCTGGTAGCCCGCCCAGCGGCCGAAAAAACTGTCCTCGCCGCCGGTGGCCTTGAGCGTTTCGATCATTTGCAGGCCGCCCATGGCCGTACCCATGAGCTTGCCGTGCTCCTGGAGCAGGCGACGGCTGCCGTCCACCCGCGAACGCGAGACGAGGCGCACCGCCACGATGTTGAGCAGCGAGAGACCGATACACGCCAGGGTCAACACCACATCGTACCGGAACATGAGCACGGCGTAAAAGATGATCACCACGCCGTCGAGCAGGGTGGAAGCCAACTGCCCGGAGAGCAGTCCGGCGACGGTGTCGTTGATCTGCACGCGCGAGCCGATCTCGCCGCCGAAGCGTTGCGCGAAAAACTCCACCGGCAGCCGCAGGACGTGCGCGAAAAACTTCGCCGAACTGGTCAGCGACAATTTCGTTTGGTAACGCAGCAGCACCTGGCCTTGCAGCCACGTCAGACCCATGCGCATCGCCGCCGTCAGCACCATGGCCATCAATAACGGGCGCACCCATTCCTGGTGGCCGGCGACGAGGAACTCATCGACGAAAATCCGGTTGAAGGTCGGCACGACCAACCCGGGGATGACCAGGAACAGGCCGGTCAACACCGCGTAAAACAGCGTGCGCTCCGACCCGCGCACCCGCCGCAGCAGGCCGGGGATCAACGACGGCTTGTCGCCGCCGGGCTTGAACTCCGGCCCCGGCTTGACCTCCATCACCACACCGGTGAACGACGCTTCCAGCTCCTCGTGGGTGATCGTGCGTGGGCCCACGGCAGGGTCATTCAAGAAAACCTTGTCCCCCTGGAAGCCTTCGAGCACCAGGAAGTGGTTGAAGTTCCAGAAGATGATGAGCGGCTTGGGCATCGAGTACAGGGCGTCGGTCTCGTGCTTGTAGCCCTTGCTCTCCATCTTGAAGCGCCTCGCCGCCTTAAGCACGTTGCTGGCCTTCGAGCCGTCGCGCGAGACGCCGCACTCCAGCCGCAATTGCTCCAGCGCCAGGTACAGCCCGTGGTGGCGCATGATGATGCCCAGCGCCGCCGCGCCGCACTCCACGGCTTCCATTTGCAAAAGCGTGGGCGTCTTGACGCGGTCGTTGCGGATTTTGCGCCGGGCGGGCGCGCCGTTCTTCGCGTTGGGCGCGGCGGTGGTGGACGCAGGGTCTGGCATGGCGACAGAGGGTGTTCCTGACGGCCCGGCTACTGCGCGCCGAGCGTGTCCTTCACCAACGGGATGACGTAACCAATCGGCTTGCGCTGGCTCACCGTGATCGAAGCGGTGCAAAGCGTGCCGCCAAAAACCCCGGTTGGCGGGCCGTTCGGCGAGGACCACTTGAATTGGCTGACGGTGTGTTCGTCCGGGATCAACTCGGCGACGACTTCCAGCGGCGCGCCGGCCTTGAGCATTTCCTCCACGAGGCTGTTGTTGCGCAGGACGCGGCGCATCCCCTCCGGCGAGGCCGGGAAGCTCGAAACCGACTCCACGCGGCCGATCATGAACCCGAATTCCTCCCGCCGCACGGTCGAGGGGGAGATTTCCACCGCCATGCCGGGCTGCACCTGCTTGCCGTCGCGCGCGGAGACGAAGAGAACGGTCTTCAGCGGGGTGTCGAGGGTTTCCAGCGTGACGATGCGCGCGCCCTGGTTGACGAGGTTGCCGCGGTCCACGACCAGTTCGAGCACGCGCCCGGCGTACGGGCTGACCACGCCGCTGCTGGCGTCAAGCTGGCCTTCGAGTTCGCGGAGTTCGCGGGTGGTGGCGTCGATTTCCTTCTGCCGCGAACCACTCTGCTCATCGAGGTTGCGGCGCAGAGTGCCTTCCTCGGTGGTGATTTGCGTCAGGCGGATGCGGTGCTGGTCGAGCGTTTGCTGGGCGGTGTAAACCTGGTTGCGCGCGTTCATCACGACGCTCTGCGTGACCAATCCCTGCTTGGCTAAATCTTCTTCCTTGGCGAGTTTTGCTTGCAGGTCGGCCACCTGGTGGGTCGAGTCTTGGATGGCGTTCTCGCGGCTGGCGCGTTCCTGCTGGAGGGCGGCCAGGGCGGACTGCGCGTTACGGGTTTCCGCGGTCGCGGACTTGGTGGCCTGGGTCTTGAGTTCCTCGAGCAGCGCGCGGGTGTTTTGGATCTTCAGGTCCAGCCCGTTTTGCGCGATGGTCGCCACGACCTGGCCGGGGTGGACGAGGTCGCCGGGCTTCACATCGAGGGTCGTGATCCGGCCGTTGGTGCTGGCCTCCACGTCGAGCACGGCCCCGCCGCGAATGAGGATGCCCTGTCCAGCGATCTTGCTCGGGATCGAGCCGAAGATGCTCCAGAGCACCACGAGGACCAGCAACACGCCGGCCGTGGCCAGCGCCAGCCAGCCAGCCGGCGAGGTCACCTGCATCAGGCTGTCGAGTTGCTCGGGCGAGGAGAGCTTTTCCAGCGCCGCCTTGCGGAAGAGACTGTTGGGTTCCATAGCAAACTCCCAATGGGAATGGCCCGGATGACGGATGGCGGCCGTGAACTCAGTGGCGGCCGGCCTTGCGGGGGTTCGGCGACGGCGAGGGTGGCGGCGTGGGGCGGCGCGGCAGCAGGGGAGAACACACGGTTTCGGTGGCGATGGCTGCCGGGGCGGGGATGGTCGTCAGGTTGTCCCAGTCGATGGGAGTGGTGGGGCTGACTGGGAGGATCGTGCCGGTCTCGTAGCGTGCCCGCGCCAGCCCGATGGCGTATTGTAGTTGGGCGTTGATCACGTTGAGACCCGACGAGGTGTAGAGCTGCTCGGTTTCCACGGCGTTGAGGAACGTGCTGCTGCCGGCCTTGAGCTTCGCGTACTCGGCGTCGAGGGCCTTGCGATAGTTGGTGCGGGAGGTCACGGCTTCCTGGAGCTGCTGCAAGGCGTTTTCCACTGAGCTGAGCGAGAACACGACGCCCGAGGCGATGTTGCGTTGCAGATCGACGGTGGTGATGTTGCGTTGTTGGAGCGTGGCCCGCGCCTGACTCAACAGGCCGCGCTGGACGTTGTTGGCGACCGGCCAGTCGAAGGTGAGGCTGCCGATGAAGGAAGGCCCGGTGTAGCTGGTCGCAAAGGGTTCGGTGTATTGCTCGTAGTGGGAGCCTTCGCTGATGGCGCTCATGCTCAGGTTCATCGAAAAATCCAGCCGCGGCCTGAGATTGAGCACCGCGGCGCGGGCGAGCACCCGGCCGGAAGCCTGCATTTTGCGCGCCGCGGCCAGGTCGGCCCGGCGTCCGTCGGCCGTGCGCAGGAGCGCCTCGCGGGAAACGCCGCGCACGGAGCCCACCGTGCGCGCCGCCGGGAAATCGTCGGCGGGCACCAGTGGGACAATGATCTTGTCCGCGTCCTCGCCGATCTGGACGGCGAGTTGCTGCTGGGCGTCGAGCAGCGCGAGCTCCGCCGCGTACACCTGGAGAGCCGTGTCGTTGGTGCGGGCGGCGATCACGTAGATGTCCGCTGGGGCCAGTTCGTCGGCCCGCACGAGCTGGCCGCTGAGGTTGAGCAGCGTGGCGGAGACGTGCTGGCTCTGGCGCAGCACGTCCACGCGCCGCTGCGCGGCGACCGCCGACCAGTAGAGCTGGGCCGTCTGGAAGATGCTCATGGCGGCGGAATGGTGCAGCGTGAGCTGGCTGGCCTCGTAATCGATGCCGGCGGCGCGCTCCGGCGCGCCGGTGGCGTCCACCCCGTACCCGCGCAAGAGCGGCACGGTCATCTGCACGCCCACGCGCGCCTGGTTGACCGGCGGGCCGGTGCCCGCGTCGCTCTGCGTCCAACTGGCCGATGGCTCGACGCTAACGCCGTTGCGGAACGTTTTGGTCACGCCCACCGAGTAGGAGCCGGAATTCTGGACGGTCGCTTGCGCGGGCAGCGTCTTGAGGCTGTTTTGCAGGTCGTTGCCCACGTCGTTGAACGCGGTGATGAACTGCTGTTCGGTCGCCTGCTCGGTGGTGATGTTTTGCTGTTGGAGCGCTTGCAACTGCGCGATCTGCGCCGGCGTGGCGTTCTGGGTAGCGATCTGGGTGATCAACGAGGTGAAGGCGTCCGATTGCGACTTTTGCGCGTTGGCCAGACCCTGCTGGGTCTGGTTGAGGAAGGTGACCGTCGAGTTGCTGAGCACGCCGTTTTGACTGCTGACGCTGCTGGTGCCGCCGGTCGAGTAATCCTGCGTGGGCAGGGTGTTGGTGGCGCGCGAATGGTCCAGGTCGGCCTGCAACCGTGCCGCCGCCGCCAGGAACTGCTGGGCGAGCTTCCCCGTGGCTTGGCGGTTCTTGACCTCTTGGCGAATCTGGGCCGGGGTGCGTTCGTTGGCGTCGCGCCGTTTGGTGCCGTTGGCCAAGATGTGGCTGTCGAAGGTCCCGGTATTCTGCTGCAAAAAGGAGCGCGCCAGTTCGGCATCCTGACCGGAAAGCTGGATCTGCGGGTTGTTGCTCAGGGTTGAGCGGACGGCTTGGAGCAGGCTCATCAGGTGGCCCTCGCGCGGTCCGGGCTGGATGTTCTCGGTGGCAGTGGAGCGGTATTGGGTGTCCAGTTCGGTGACGGCAGCCGGCGGCAACCCGGGCTTCGGCGTGGGCGCGAGGTTGGCGGCAGGGGTGGACGTGATCAGAGGAGTCGTTCCCGTGATCGTCGGGTCCAGCGGCAGCGGCTCGCTACCGGGCTCCATCGCCGGAGTCTGCCCCGGCGGCGTCAGCGACGGGCCGGCGGACGTCGGGGTCGCGGCGGCCGTGACGTTGGGAACCGCCGGGGTGGCCGTGATCCGACTAACGTCCAGCGTCGGCGTGATGGTAGGGCGCGGAGTGGGAGCGGCCGGGGTGGGCGTCCGGCTCGGCGTTTGTGCAGGCACGCGCGGCAGGGTCGCCACGCACCAGAGCGTCAGGAAAAAAACGGGAAGCAGACCTTCGACGCAGGAACGTCGGGCTAGGTTTCGACAGGAAATCATAAACAGAAACGGAGGAGTGTGCTCAACGCGGCGGGGGCAGCGAAGGAGAGCACAGACACGAGTCCAGAACAGGCATAACTTCGCCTAAACTTCTGATTACAAAATAGAAACAAAGAAAGTCAACAAAAATGAAAAAGAAGGGTGTGGCTTGGCAAAAAGTTCGCTGGACGGCAAGTGTTTTGGTTCGCGCGGGCGCTCAACGCACGTCCGGTTCGCGGCGCAGCGTGGCGACGACCGACACCCCTTCAACCACCGGAACCTGTGTCAACTGCGGCTGCGCGTAGAAGATCTCGGGCGCGGGTTCACAACGCAGATAATAGATGTGGTTGCGTTGCACCTGCAGATCGACCGAGCCGTGCCGCAGCAAACCGAGTCGGAAGGTGTGCAAACCGGGTTTGACCTCGCAAAACAGACAAGACTCGACCGGCAGGGAGCCAATCGGCTTTTCGCCGTCCGTCAGCCGGTATTTGAAGAGATTCCCTTGAAAGGCAACCTCGCGGTAGAAGCAGACGAGTGCCCTGCCCGATGGGACTCTGACGACCTCGTCGCCGGCACGCAGCGACATGCCCGGCAGCACGGAGGCAATCACCAAGACAGCAAGGAAAACAAATCCGATGTGCCGCTTCATCAAGAACGCTTTTGCAAGAAACCACGTACGGCGTCAACAATTTAAGTTGCTGACGTTCGATTTGTTGCAAATGATCCTACTACGTGTTGGTACATGCAGACGCGACATCAGACGGCAGGTTGGTTGTGATGACACTGCCAGCAAAGGCAAAATTGGCGTGGCTCCATCCGAGGAGCACCGACAGCAAAAGCAAGGAATGACGCATAAGATAAAAGAAGTGTTGTTGATAAGAAATTGGCGAATCGCTCAATGGGGTTCTCCGTGAAATTGCGCGAAAGGATTCACGCTTTCTCGTGCTTTCCCGACGTGTAACACGCTGGAGTGGCATTCTTCTCGCACTTGCCTGCCCAAGCGACTACGCAGGTAGAGTTCCAGACGGTGCTCACAAATCTTTGGTCGTGCCGGGAGATTTCCACAACGGAACCGAGATGACCTCGCTGGACAACGTGGCTTCGAGCGTGCCCGAGCCCTCCACTTGGACGCTACTCGGTATAGGCACGGGCTTGCTGGGTGTGACGCTCCGCCGCAGTCCGTGCGCGGCCTGACCTCAGCGGGCGGCGCGGATATCTGCTGCCGCCCCGCCGGTGGTTCCCTGCTTTTCACCGATTATTCTATCTGCCCGGACAGAGTTTCTCTTGTCCCGCACGCTGCTCCTTCCGGCCCGCCGGAAACTTCCGCCAGGGGCCTAAGTAGGTAAGCAGAGTGTTTTGCGTATTTGGCCGAGCCAGCAGTGTTTCGA
>CAXTOX010000044.1:0-14795 GCA_964245885.1 uncultured Chthoniobacterales bacterium
AGTTGACCTGGGTGGTGTCCACCAGCCGCAGGTAGGCTTCGTGGACCAGGGCGGTGGGTTCCAGCGTGTGGTCGGGGCGCTCGCGCCGCAGGTAGCCGCGGGCGAGGTGCCGGAGTTCCTCGTACACCAGCCCCATGAGTTGGTCGGACGCCGCCGCGTCCCCGTCGCGCCAGGCGAGCAGCAGCCGGGTCACGGCGTGGGTGGTCGGATCGCTGCTCATGCGAGGAAGTGACGGGCGTGAGACTGTTTTTACCAGCGAACGACGCCCTGGAAAACTTTTTTCGCGGGCCGTGAGGGAATTCGTCGGGCGTTCTGCGCAGGGACTGGTGAAGCGATCTCGTCTCGCCGCCCTCCGCGCTCACCTTCTGCCTGGCCTTATCCTTCATGAAATCCGATCGCCTCTCCGTCCGCTCCCCGCGTCTTTCTCTCTGGCTGGCTAGCCTGACGGCTGCCGGCCTGCTGCCTTTGGGTGGCGCACACCTCTCCGCCCAGACCGCCTACACCTGGAACGGCGGCGCGGGCAACTGGAACGACGGCACCCAATGGGACAACGGCACGCCCAACGGCGCCAGCGCGGATGTCTTCATCGACGGCGGCAAGACCGGCACGGCCTCGGTCGTCAACCTGGCCGACGGCTACACCGTCGGGCGGCTGACCCTGGACGCGGGCGACACGCTCAACCTCAACGGTGACCAGAGCTTCACCGTCGCCGCCGGCGGCTTCAGCGGCAGCGGCTCCCTGGTCAACAACGGCACGGTCAACGTCAGCAGCCCGGGCGGCGGCCACTACACCTTCCTGCGCTTCGCCGGCCCGGGCACCCTCGCCGGCACGGGCACCGTCAACCTCTCCGGATCGCAGACGATCCTCACCGCCAACACCTACAACGACCGCATCACGGTTGGCGCGGGCCAGACCATCGCCGGCCAGGGCAACATAGGCAACGGCCAGAGCAGCCTGACCAACAACGGGTTGATCACCGCCAATCTGAACGGGGCCGCGCTGGTGCTGAATCCGACCAACAACGGCACGGGCGACTTCACCAACGCCGGCGCGGGGGCGGCCCGCGCCGAGAACGGCGGCATCCTCGAACTCGCGGGCGGAGGCACCTTCAACGCCGGCGCCTTCACGGCCCTGGCCGGCTCGACCGTGCAGGTGGACAACAACGTCACCGTCAACAACGCCACCCTGGCCAGCAGCGGCACGGGCCAGGTCGCCATCGGCAGGGTCAACGCCACGCTCGGCAACGTGACGGTGGCCGCCGCCAGCACCGTCAACGTCAGCAACGGCTCCGACGTGACCCTGACGGGCACGCTGACCAACAACGGCACCATCAACGTCAGCAGCCCGGGCGACGGCCACTATGCCTACCTGCGCGCGGGCGGGCCGACGACCCTCGCCGGCCAGGGCACCGTCAACCTCTCCGGATCGCAGACGATCATGGCCGCCAACAACGCGGGCGACCGGCTGACGGTCGGCAACCTCCAGGAGATCCTCGGCGCGGGTAACCTGGGCAATGGCAGCACGACCTTCACCAACAACGGCATCATCTTTGCTAACATCAATGGAGGCACGCTGACGATCCAGCCCGGCGGCGGTACGGCGGACTTCACGAACAACGGCTACCTCGGAGCGGAAAGCGGCGGCACGCTCGCACTCAGTCGGGCCAGCGGCGGCACGTTCACAAACAATGGCATCTTCGAGGTCTACGCCGGCTCCACGTTCAACGTCCCTGTCGGTGCTTTGACGAATTTCTCCGGCACCACTCTGACCAGCGGGACCTACTATGTCTCCTCCTCCAGCGCGGCCAACCCGGCCACGTTTTCCCTCGGCGGCGGCTCGATTGTCACCAACAATGCCAACATCTTTCTCTACGGGCCGGGCTCTGTTTTCAACGAGCTAAATGCTCTCGCCAACAACGCGAGCGGCGGCACCATCGACCTGGACAGCGGCCGCAATTTCACCACGGCAGGCGCCCTGATCAACGCCGGTGAGATCGACGTGGACGGCGGCTCCAAACTCACCGTCTCCGGCACGTTCAACAACTCCGGGCTGACCTACGTGGATGGAAGCAGCACTAACACCACCAGCGCCACCCTCCAGGGCAACGTGACCAATTCCGGAACGCTCGATGCGACTCTCGCTACCATCAACGTGCAGGGCACCCTGACCAATAGCGGCGCGCTCCAGGCCGGCTTCTCCGGGCAGGGCGGCACCATCGCGGTGACCGGGATGCTGACGCAGTCCGGCACCGGCAGCATTCTGGGCTCGGGCACTGTCACCGCGCCCTCGTTCATCCTGGCCGGGAGCCTGCGTCCCGGCGACTCCGCTTACGCGCAGGGGATCGGCTCTGCGGTCGGGAAACTCACCCTCAACGGCCAGGTCACATTGCTGAGCAGCACTTCTCTCGTCTTCGATCTGGCCAGCATTGCTGCCTCCGACCAGATCGAGGTCAACGGCTCACTGACGCTCGACGGCACGCTCAACGTCAACGCGCTTTCCGGCTTTGGCATGGGCCGCTACGACCTGATCGACTACACCGGCGCGCTGACGGACAACACGCTTGACCTGGGCACGCTGCCGAGCGGCTACAACTACGCCATCGACACGAGCGTGGCCGGGCAGGTGGACCTCGTGGTCACCAGCGTCGTGCCCGAGCCGTCCACCTGGGCTGCCGTGCTCGCCGGCGGCGGAGTCCTCGGCCTCGCCTTGCGGCGACGCCTCGCAGCCCGGTCCTGACGCTCCTTCTCCTTTGCAACTATCAACGCCCAACCTATGAAAACCACCACTGCCACCCTGCTTGCTTCCCTGGCCTGTTGCCTCGCCGCCGGACCGCTCCGCGCTGCCGACCCGGTCGTGTATTCCCAGCCCTCCGCCGATTACGAGGACACCACCTGGGACTCGTACACCGCCCCGGGTGCGACCCCGGCGACGGTCTACGACAACTTCACCCTGACCAGCTCGGGGCGCATCACCGCCGTGCAGTGGCATGGCGACTACATCGACCACAACAACCTGAACAACAACCCCGCGCCGGCCAACGTCACGGGCTTTACCATCAACTTCTGGACGGACAACAACGGCCAGCCCGGCCAACAGATTTCCAGCCAGACCCTGGCGGTTTCCGCGTGCAACGAGACCTTGCTCGGCACGATCCCCTTCAACGCCTTCAACGACCCGACGACCCACGAGATCTCGTTCTACAGCTACCGCGCCGTCCTGCCCACCGCCTTCGACGCCTCGGGCGGCACCGCCTACTGGGTCAGCATCGTCGGGGCATGCTCGCAAAACACCCCGATCTGGAGCTGGTACGCCAGCTCGACCGGCGACAATGCGAACTGCTTCCAGGACTACGCCGGCAACCGCATCAACCGCCCGGGTGACCGCGCCTTCGCCCTGGAAGGCACGTCTTCCTTTTTCACGGGCGAGGCGGCGTTGGGCAGTGGCGCTTACTACCTGGGTTTTGCGACGGGCAACTACTTCGGCTACTACTCGTACCTTTCCGATCCGCGGTACCTCTACCACTTCGACTTGGGATACGAGTACGTGTTTGACGCAAACGACGGCAAGCAGGGCGTGTACCTGTACGACTTTGCGAGCAGCGACTTCTTCTACACCAGCCCGAGCTTCCCGTTCCCGTACCTGTACGACTTCGGCTTGAAGTCGGTCGTCTATTACTATCCCGACCCGAAGAACGCGGGCCGCTACAACACGAATGGTACACGCTACTTCTACGTGTTCAGCACGGGGCAGATCATCAGCAAGTAAGCCCGCGCGGCCTTTTTCTTTCGCCATGGAACCACCCACGTTCCCCTTCGTCCGTTGTTTGCTGACCCACGCGACCGCAGCCCTGCTGCTCGTGGCGGCAAGCACGTCCTCCGCGCAGACCGATCCTTCGACGAACGCCGCGGCCTACGCCTGGGGCGACAACACCAGCGGCCAGTTGGGCAACGACGCCGGTTACTACAGTCCCGTGCCGGTGGCGGTGAGCAATCTCACCGGTGGCGTCACCGCCCTCGCGGCAGGCAACTCCCACAGCCTGGCGGTCCAGAACGGAGCCGCCTACGCCTGGGGCGACGATGCCAGCGGCCAACTCGGCGACGGTTCGACCGGGGTGGGCAGCCATGCGCCCGTACAGGTCAAGGGACTGTCCAACGGCGTCACCGCGGTGGCGGCGGGCAACCGCCATAGCCTGGCCGTGCGCAACGGGGCGGTCTACGCCTGGGGCGACAACTCGGCCGGCGAGCTGGGCAACGGCTCGATGACCGACAGCGCCTACCCGGGCGCGGTCAACGGCCTGAGCAGCGTCAGCGCCGTGGCCGCGGGCAACTTCCACAGTCTGGCCCTCCAGGGCAACGCCGTCTACGCCTGGGGCGAAAACGGCTCGGGCGAACTGGGCAACGGCATGCAGGGCATCGGAGCCAACCGTCCCGTGCCCGTGGCGGTCGTCGGTCTTTCGGGCGGCGTCACCGCCATCGCGGCGGGCACCAGCCACAGCTTGGCGGTCCAGAACGGAGCAGCCTGCGCCTGGGGCGGCAACGACAACGGCCAGCTCGGCAACGGCATGTCGGGGATCACCGCCAACAGCGACGTGCCCGTGGCGGTCTCCGGTCTGGGCAGCGGCGTCACGGCCATCGCCGGGGGCAGCCTCCACAGCCTGGCCGTGCAAAATGGCCGCGTGTTCGCCTGGGGCGGCAACGGCGACGGCCAGCTCGGCAACGGCACGACGACCGACAGCGACGTGCCCGTGGCGGTGGACCCGGCCGACCTGACGAACATCACCGCGGTGGCCGCGGGGGTTGCCAGCTCCTATGCCCTGGCGGCCGACGGCAGCTTGTGGGTGTGGGGAAACAACGACATCGGCCAACTCGGGCTGGGCGATACCACCCCACGCACGACGCCCCAGCACCTGCTGCCACCCGACGGCTACCGCTACACGGCAATCGGCGCCCCGTCCGGTGCCGACCACGCAGTGGCCATCCTCGCGCCGGTCGTCCACCATTTCTTCGACGGTGAGGTGGCTCTGAGCAACGGCGTGTATTACCTGGCCGTCGCCAGCGGCAACTACTTTGGCTACTACAGCTATCTCGCCGATCCGAAGTACATCTACCACTTCGATCTGGGGTACGAATACGTCTTTGACGCCGCCGACGGCAAGGCGGGCGCGTACTTCTACGATTTCAAGAGCAGCACGTTCTTTTATACCAGTCCGGGTTTTCCGTTCCCGTACCTGTACGACTTCACGCTGAAGACGGTTTTGTACTACTACCCCGATCCACAGAATCCGGGCCGCTACAACACGGATGGCACGCGCTACTTCTACCGCTTCGATACGGGACAGATCATCACGAAATGATTCCTGCCTTTAGTCTGTCCGAACAAAGTCAGATCCGATCCGACACTTCAAACACAAAATCCATGCTCAAACGCTGCCTCCAAATTCCCGCTGCTCTGCTGCTCCTGGCCGCAAGCGTCGCTATCGGCCACGCCGATCCGACCGTGCTCAGCCAAGCCCCGAGCAATCCCTCGACTCAAGAGTACTACACCTGGGCTTCCTGCGCCGATGCCAGCGGTAACCCCATCAACACCGGCTATGATAACTTCTCGCCCCCCGCCGCCTCCTACGTGACGGCGGTACAATGGCGCGGCAACTACATCGCATACCCAAGCGTTCCCAACAACAACCCCGTCGGACCGGACACCACGGCTTTCACCATCTCCTTTCTGGCCGACGATAACGGCAGCCCCGGCGCGGTGCTGGCAACGAGCACGGTCAACAACGCCGACTGCGACCCGCAGTCCCTCGGTACGCTGAGCGGATTTCAGTACGTGGGCGGCGGCAGCACCTACACGATCACCTACTACTCCTACCGCGCGGTCCTGCCGGCTCCCTTCGCCGTGGCGGCGGGGCAGAAATATTGGATCAGCATTGTCGGGCTCTTGGACTCGAGCACCGTCGCTTGGGGTTGGTACTCCAGCGGCGGCTCCACCGACGGCAGCTCGCTCCAGAACCTTCACGACGGCAACCCCCCGGTCACTCGCCAGTTCAACCGCAACTTCACCCTGGAAGGCGTGCCTTCGGCCTTTCTGGCGGGCGACGTGCCGCTGAGCAACGGCGTGTACTACCTGGCGTTCCCGGACGGCAACTACTTTGGCTACTACAGCTACCTTTCCGACCCGAGGTACATCTACCACTTCGACCTGGGCTACGAGTACGTCTTTGACGCGAAAGACGGCCAAGGCGGCGTGTACCTCTACGATTTCAAGAGCAAGGGCTTCTTCTACACGTCACCGACCTTCCCCTTCCCCTACCTCTACGACTTCAGCCTGAACACGACGTTGTACTACTACCCGGACCCGAACAACGCCGGACGCTACAACACGAACGGCACCCGCTACTTCTACGACTTCGTCACCGGCAAGATCATCACCAAGTAAAGATTGGGCACGGGCAGCTCCGGCTTGGTGAATCTCTGTTCCGCTGAGTCGGAGCCTTTTTATCGGTATGTGTCAGGCGACTCCGGCACGATGGATCAAGCGCTGCAACCTGTTTTCGCAACGCTTGAAGCAGCGTTTGTCAAAGAGGGATGGATGTGAAAACTAGAGGAGGACCAGCGTGAAGGTTTGGAGGTTGGTTCAGCCGGCATAAAGGTGCTTGCAAGGCGGTCCCGGCGTCTCCAGTAAGGTACGTCCGATTGAAGCGCGTGCCAACCCCAAGCTAACATTGTGGGTGCCTGAAACCGTGGCCAATTACTTTTGGATGATCTGCGTGCCAAAAAACGGTGGTTTGGCAGGACGGTTTTTCCTGAGTGGTCAGCGTGGCCTTTGACGCAACAGTCGTCTGGGATGCGGTGCATGATGGCGGTATGAATCGCGATCCGTTTCACCCGCTCGATCCAAGCGGATGGGCACAACAGCACTTCGAGGCTGACCACCACGGGCGAAGTCATCCTGGCAGTCGGTCGTTTGAGTGGGCACATGAACCGCCAGAGCGATGGCCTGCCCGGCTGGCAGACACTGTGGCGAGGCATGACCCGGCTGGCAACGCTGGTCGAAGGCTACCGATTAGGTCGGAACCGTTTTGGGGAATGACAAGAAACCTCTTCCCCTCCCCTCTTCCAATCTGCGAAAATTTGCGTAACCTGCGGCTAGAGCAGTTTCAGTAAAGGGGTGGCTCTTTTCGATGTGGTCGCGGCGCTGTGTCGCCGCGTCTGCGCTGGTGGAGACGTTCCTTCCAGAACCAAACGCGGCGACACAGCGCCGCGACCACATCTCAAATGAAACCGCTCTAAATTCCGTTCAGGCTCCCGCGACGAGAGCGCCCGGCTCGAACTTGTAGCCGAACTCCCGCGCCGTCAGGATGAACTCCGGGTGGTGCGGGTCCTTCTCGATCTTGCGCCGCAACGTCGCCACGAACCGGTCGATGCTGCGCGGGGTCACGCTGCGGTCGTGACCCCAGACGCGGTTGAGGATCTCCTCGCGGCTGAGCGCCTGCCCGGCCCGCTGGAGCAGGAAATGCAACAGCGCGAACTCCTTCGGCGACACCTCCACGGCCTGCCCGGCCTGGGTCAGGCTGCGCGCGGTCACGTCGAGGGTGTATTCGCCGAAGCTCCAGCGCGCCTGTTCGCCCTGGCGGCGGCGGCGCAGGAGGGCTTCGGCGCGGGCGAGGAGTTCGCGCACGCTGAAAGGCTTTTTGACGTAATCATCCGCGCCGAGTTCCAGGCCGAGCACCACGTCAGATTCCTCGGTCTTGGCGGTGAGGACGAGGATGGGCGTCTCGTTGCGCTCGCGGCGCAGGCGGCGGCAGAGTTCGTAGCCGTTCATGCGCGGGAGCATGAGGTCGAGCACGATCAGGTCGGGGTGAGCGTCGTTGGCGAGAACGAGGCCCCGTTCGCCGTCCGCCGCCTGGAGAACGTGGTAGCCTTGGAAGGCAAAATTATCCTTCAGGCCGCGCGAGAGCGCCGCGTCGTCTTCGATGATGAGTACCGTTTCCATGGGGCGCGGAGGAAACGATGAACGATGAAGGACGGAAGATAGAAGGGAAATTTGTAAAACCTTTGCCGCTAACGATCCAACGGCAAGCGGACCACGAACGTGCTCCCCGCCCCCGGCGTGCTCCGCACGGAAACCGTTCCGCCGTGCGCCCGCACCGTCGAGCGCACGATGCTCAAGCCTAGCCCGACGCCCTCGTGCGCGCGCGAGAGCCGCTGGTCCGCCTGGTAGAACCGCTCGAAGATCCGCCGCTGCTCGCCGGAGGCGATCCCGGGTCCGTTGTCGCTGACCTCGTAGCACACCTCCCTGCCCACCGCACGGCAGCGCAACGTGATCCGCTTGTCGTCGCCGGTGTACTTGAGCGCGTTGTCGAGGAGATTGACCAGCACGGTCGTGATGCCGTCGCGTTCCGCGCGCACCCGCGCCGGTTCGTCGCCCCCCTCCAGCGCGAACACGCAGCCCGGCGCTTCGAGCCGGGAACGCAGCCGCTCCACCGCCACGCGGGCGATCTCCCCGGCGCGCACGGGTTCGAGCTTGAGCCGGAAGGGCGCGCCGCGGCTTTCAAGACGGGAAAGCGTCTGGAAGCGGTCCACGAGCCGTGCGAGGCGGGAGTTTTCCTCGGCGATGAGCCGCAGGTATTCGTCGACCTGCCCGGAGCCGTCGCGGTAACGGCGCTCAAGAAGGGTCTCGATGAACAGGCGCGTGGAGGCCAGCGGGGTCTTCATCTCGTGGGAGACGACCGCCAGCGCGTCGTTGCTCAACTCGTGCAAGGCGATGCGCCGCGTCAGCGTCCAGCCCGCCGTGATGGCAACGGCCGCCGTCACCAGGAACATCCCGGCGACCGTCCACCAGTAGAAGGCGATCTGCTCCCGCGCGATGCCCTCGACCAGCGCGGGATCGAGGATGTAGAGCTGCGCGCGCCACGCCGGCAGCGGGGGCGGCAGCGAGACCTCCGCCAGCGGATCACCCAACGAGGCCGGGACCAGCGTCGAGGCAGCCGCCGGGAAGCCGCCCGCAGGCAGCCCTCCGATCAGCACGCCCTCGCCGTTTTCGTCGATCAGGCGGACGGCGAGTTGGGAGTTGGACTCACGTTGGTAGAAACTCTCGATGCGTTCGCGCAGATGCTGGCGGGTCAGCAGCAGAAGGCCGCCGGGTGCCGCCGGGTCGGGCGGGGCCATCGGCCGCAGGGCAAAAAGCGGCTCGGGCAGTTCGCTGAAGTACCGCCAGCGCGGCGGCCCCGAGCGCGGCAGCGCGACGAAGCGCACGCCGCTCCCCAGGACGGAAGCGGACAGCCGCGCCGCTCCGCGCCGCCCCCGGGAGGCAGGGGCGGGCGGCAGCGTGAGGTTCCCGGCCGGGTCGATGAGCAGCAGCCCGTCGGCGAGCGCCGCATGGTCGAACAGCCGCCAGGGATCGTCCCCGGCCTGGCCGTCGGGCGGGGGCAGCAATTGCCGCGCGGCGTCGGCGGCCAGCGCGGCGGTGGTCCGCACGAGCGACTGCTGGTACAAGGGCCGGGCGCGCTCGCGAGCTTCCAGGCGCTGGCTGGCGACATCCTCGACCAGGAAACGCACCACGAACGTCGTCGGCACGACCGGCAGCAGCGCGAGCAGGAGCACCAGCGCGCGAAGCTGCCGGGGCTTGACCTCGACGGGACCGCGCATCCTCATCTGCCAGCCTACACCGCTTCGCAGGATGATCGAGGCACCCCCGCCGCCGGTAGAGAGGACCGATGGGACCGATGGGACCGATGGGACAGATAGGACCCATCCGTCCCATCGGTCCTATGGTCCTATTTAGGAGAGGACGCCATCCAACGGCCAACCCGCGCGCGTCAACCAGAGTCTGAGCAAGGCCGATCTGCCATCACCATGCCGTCCTTTTCGGTTGATAATCGGCCTGGCCCCGGCGACAAGGCTTCCTCCCATGAAATACCAGGCCGTGATCTTCGACATCGACGGAACGCTGCTCGACTCTGTCGATGCACACGCCGAAGCCTGGCGGCAAACGTTTTTGCGCTTCGGCCGCGACCTTCCGTTCGCGGCCATCCGCGCGCAGATCGGCAAGGGCGGCGACCAGCTTTTGCCCGTGTTCTTCTCGGAACGCGAGGTCGCCCTAATCGGCAAGGTGATGGAAAAAACCCGCGGCAACCTCTTCAAGAGCGAGTTCATGCCGCGGGTGAAACCGTTTCCCGGCGTGCGCCCGTTGTTCGAGCGCATGAAGCGCGCCGGACTCAGGATCGCGCTGGCGAGTTCCGCCAAGAAAGACGAACTGGAGCACTACGCGAAGCTGCTCGAAATCGCCGATCTCATTGAGGCCGGTACTTCCACCGACGACGCCGAGAAGTCCAAGCCGCATCCGGACATCTTCGAGGCCGCGCTGGAAAAGCTCGGGAAGCTCGCGCCGGAGAAGTGTCTCGTGCTCGGCGACACGCCCTACGATGCCGAGGCCGCCGACAAGGCCGGGATCAGGACGGTCGGGGTGCTCTGCGGCGGCTTCCCGGAGGCGGATTTGAAGCAGGCTGGTGCCATCGCCATCTACCAGGACCCGGCAGACCTCTTGCGTCGTTACGACGCATCGCCGTTCGCGGAATGAGGGCAAACGATCCGCCTTCCGAGTTCCGCGATCCCTAAAAATCGTCGCTCTCGACCATCTTCTGGAATAATCCCGGCACGTTCCGCAGGTGCTCGAACGTCCCGTCTTGTACGATCTGCCCTTCATCCAGCACGATGATGCGGTCGCAGTCCTTCACCGTCGAGAGCCGGTGCGCGATGAACACGCTCGTCCGCCCCGGGAGGATGCGCCCGAAGGCCTCCTGCACCATCCGCTCGCTGACGGTATCCAGCGCGCTCGTGGCCTCGTCGAACACGAAGTAATCCGGGTTGTGCAGCAACGCCCGCGCGATGGCTAGCCGTTGCCGCTGCCCGCCCGACAACCGCGAACCGCCCTCGCCGATGATCGTGTCCAAGCCCTCCGGCAGCGACTCGATGAAGCCCCAGATGCTCGCCATCTCGCAACAATGCCGGATGCGCTCCTCGGTGGCCCCCGGGCACACGATCATGAGGTTCTCGCGGATGCTCGTCTGGAAGAAGTACGGGTCCTGCGGCACGATGCCGAACCGCTGGCGCACGTCGGTCGTCTTGCAGCAGCGCAGGTCCTCGTTGCCGAAGCTGACGGAGCCTTTGTCCGGGTCGTACAGGCGCAGGAACATTTTCGCCAAGGTGCTCTTGCCCGAGCCGGACGGCCCGACGAGCGCCACCCTCTGGCCGAAGGGAATTGTCAGGTTGATGCCGCGCAGGATCGGTTGGTCCGGCGCGTAGCGGAACTCCAGGTCCTTGACGATGAGAGCGGCCTTCTCGGGCAGCGGCAGCGGCTTCTTCGGCTCGGGGGTGGACGTGTCCGTCGTCAGCACATCGTTGAGGCGGTTGAGGCTCGCCTGCGCGCGGCCGTGGCCCACCCGCAACTGGAACATGAGCTGCACCGGGGCTTGGAGCACGGCGAAGGCGGCGAGGAACGCGAAGAACTCGCCTTCGCCGAGGTGGCCGTTCATGTAGCGGCCCGACGCCACCAGCAGCACCAAAATGAAGCAAAAAATCCCGACGGCTTCCTGACGCATGTTGACGTGGTGCGTTTTCACGTCGCGGTCGAACACCTTCTTGCGCAGCACATCGGCACTCTCGAAGAAGGTGGCGCTCATCCGCTCTTCCATGGCGTACATCTTCACGTCGCGGTTGCCCCGGAAGATGTCCGACACCCGGCCGATGATCTTGCCCTCTGTTTCTTGGAAGTCCTCCATCAACTGCCGCAGCCGGCTGTGCCCGCTGTTGGACGAGAGCACGGTGAGGACCACCGAGACCACCAGGATCAGGGTCATGCCCCAATCCCAAAACATCATGGTCGCCACGGCGATGATGAACGTGCTCACCGAGTTCGGTGCGTTCATGGCCATCGTGTGGTAGTACGAGCTGATCTCGTTAAGCGGCGTGCCCATGACGTAGGTGAACAGTTCGCCGCTCGAATGCTTACCATGAAAGCGCAGGCACAGGTTGTTGATGTGCCGAAAAAACCGCGCACGCAGCTCCAACACGATGTTTTCGCGCACTTTGGTGAAGATGCGGTAGCTGCCGTACCAGGCAAACATCCGCATGAAAACAGCCACGAAGAGGTAGCCGCCCACCAGCAGGCCCAGGCGCAGATAGCGTGTTTTCATTGGCACGCTGGTGGCCTGGAAAACGTATTCCACGAGGTATTTGGGCATCAGCGCCTGCGCGGCGATGGCGAAGCCCGGCAGCGAGTTGAGGAACACGCAGAGCAGCAGGGTCCAGCGGTATTGCCAGATGAACGGCCCCACGAGCCGGCCGAGGGTGGGAGCGATAGGATCGACGCGCGGCGCGGGCGGCGCGGGGACCGCCTGCGGGCGGGAAGCCGGGATCGCACCGGCTCCTTGAGCGGCGATGCGTTCGACGGAAGAAATGGCGGATGCTTGCATGGATCGAAAAAACGTCAGCATCTACCCTGACGGGTGAGAACCCTCCGATTATTCAAACTCTCTTTGATCCTCGGGCGCAACGGGCTCGCGTTTCTACTGGACCCGGATTTGCGCACAAGTTGATTCGTGGGAATTGAAGAGTCGGACGGGTGGAACGTCAGAGAAATGCAAAATGCAAAATGCAAAATGCAAAAGTCCGGAAGGCGGAGTAAGTCGTTGCATCAGACCTTCCGGTTTCGGTCCAATCCCTCGGACTTTCCATCAACTTATTTCCTCTGAATTTTTGCATTTTGCATTCTGCATTCTGCACTTTCCCTCATGATTGATTCCGACTTCCGCTGGTCAACGGGCATCGAATGCTCGTTCATCCCCCACCTGGGCATCGACCAATACAAATGGACCCAGCACGACCGCTTTTGGCGGCAGGACTTCCACCTCATCGGCCAGGACCTCGGCTGCAAGTGGCTGCGCTACGCGTTGCCCTGGCACGAGATCGAACGTCGCCCCGGCCAGTACGACTGGGGCTGGTTCGACCAGCGGCTGGCCGTTTTCGAGGAACTCGGCATCAACCTGATGCTCGACCTCGCGCACTTCGGCGTACCCACCTGGCTGCCCGACGCGTTCGCGGACCCGGACTTCCCGGCGGCGTTGGAACGCTTTGCCCGGGCCTTTGGCGAACGCTACACGGGACGGGTGCGCTGCGTCTGCCCGATCAACGAGCCCCTCATCACCTCGCTGTTCTGCGGCGACATCGGCCTCTGGCCGCCGTACGGCCGGGGGCTGAACTTCTACATGACCACCCTCTCGCGCGTCGGGCAGGCGTTTTGCCGCGCCGTGAAGGTCCTGCGCGAGACGATGCCCGGCGTCGAGATCCTCGTCTCCGACTCGCTGGAGGTCGCCGTGACGTACGAGGATTCCGGCCCGGAGACCAGCCCGTTTTTACGCGAAACCCTCCGCGACGACGTGACCCGGCGCATGCACCGCCGCCATATCGTCACCGACCTCGTGCAGGGCCGCATCGACCACGCTCACCCGCTGCGGACCTGGATGGGCAACCATGGGTTCAGCGAATTTGACTTCCAGTGGTTCCAGAAACACCGCGCGAGCATCGACATCATCGGGCTGGACTACTACGAACACACCGAGGTCGAGCTGTACACGACGCCGGAGGGGTATTACCGCCAGCGCAAGCTCCATCCACCGCTCGGCCTGTACCAGGCCGCGCAGGATTATTGGACGAAGTACCACATCCCGCTCATGGTCACCGAGACCAGCGCGGGCGGGCACGACGGCGACAAGATCGCGTGGCTGGAAAAAAGCGTGAACGACGTGCGCCGGCTGCGCGCGGAAGGCTTTCCCGTCATCGGCTACACGTGGTGGCCGGTCATCGACCATCTCGACTGGGACGGCGCGCTGCTGCACCAGACCGGACACATCCACCCGGTGGGCATCTACCGGCTAGAACGCGGCCCCGGCGGCCGGCTCGAACGCCACCCCACCGGCCTGCGCGATGCCTACAAGGCGCTCGTCGACGGCGGCAACGACGCCGCCGGTCTGCTGGTGGAATCCGACGCCCAGCGCGAGCAGCGGCGGGCGCGGGCGGCGTTTTTGCAGGCGTCCGGCCCGGTGGCGCTCGGCTGGCCGGTCGTGGCTTTCGGTCCCGCGCCCACCCATCCGCAGGTGCCCGACCGCAACGCGCAACTCCTCCGCGAACTCTCGCGCCTCCACCGGGTCCTGTACGTCGAAGAACCCACCTGGAGCGAGGACGAGGAACACGGCCGGGCGGGTCTGCACTTCTTCCCGCAGCACCCGAACCTCTACAACCTGAGCATCCTCCTGCCCGCCGCGCTGGAACACGACCGCCAGGCCGCCGCGCACGAGTGCCGCCGCCTGCTCGCCGAAGCTTTGGCGGAACCGCCGCTGGCAGGATGTTTCGGAGGCGCGGTGCGGTGGTTCTGCGGCGACGCGGAGTCCGCCGCGGTCTACGACGCGGCGTTCCCCGATGCCCACCTGACCGTGTATGACACCGCCGACCGTGCTCCCGACGCGGCGATGCTGGCGCGGGCGGACGTGGTGTTCACGGGGGGCGAGGGCACGCGGGCGCTGGCTCCCGGCAGCGTGTACGTGCCCTCCGGGGTGACGGGGCGTCACTTCGGACGCACCTTCAGCCGGCAGGTCGCCGTGCCCAACGACATGAACTTCGTGCCCCGTCCGGTACTCGGCTACATCGGCACGGTGGACGAACGACTCGACTACGAACTCATCACCGCCCTCGCCGACGCCGATCCGAACTGGAGCCTCGTGATGGTCGGGGCGGTGGAGG
>CAXTOX010000044.1:14805-28568 GCA_964245885.1 uncultured Chthoniobacterales bacterium
ATCGCTCCCACGCCGCGCCAACATCTTCTGGCTCGGCCGCCGACCGTTCGGCGAGATGCCGGACTACGTGTTCGGGTTCCAGGTGGCCATCGCGCCGTTCGCCGTGAACGAAGCGACGCGTCTGCACCGGCCGATCAAGCTGGGCGAGTACGTCATGGCCGGCCGGTCGGTGGTGTGCACGGATTTGCCGGAGGCGCGGAGCGAGGATTTCGCGGGGGTGGTACACGTGGCGGGCACGCGCGAGGAGTTCATCGAGGCGTGCAAGCGCGCGGTGGCGGGCGTGGACGGCGAATTGATTCAGCGCGGGCGGCGCGCGTGGGCGAAGCGTTCGTGGAAACAGGCCGCCCGCACGATGGAGGCGAGCGTGGACAAGGCGTTGGCGAAGTGATCCGGACAGGCCGCCGCGGCCGGTCGTCCACATAAGGTAGGGATGGCTCTCCGAGCCGCTCCCTTGATTGGCTTGGGTTAACGTTGCCTATCCTCTGACGTTCCCTTTCCAGAAACAATAGGGAGCGGCTCGGAGAGCCATCCCTACCTTATTGACGACGCCGCTGGCGCGGCGGGTTTTGCGGCCGGGAACGTTCGGAGGTAAGATTCCGTTCACCCCAAGCCATGCTCCTCGAACCTTCCCCCATCGCCGAGGACGACCGCGTCGCGGAGCAGGACCGACTCGAACGCTCGGTGCTCGACGCAATCCACACCGGTAGCACCGCGAACGACGCAGCCTTCAACGCGCTCGCCCTGCGCGTCCACGCCTTCCAACGCCGCTGGAACCTCCCTTACGCGAACTATTGTCGGGAGTTGGGTCAGTCCCCGCCCCCCGATTGGTGTGCCATTCCCGCCGTACCGCAGAGCGTGTTCAAGCATTTTGCCCTGCGCACGTTCCCCGAACATGAAACCGTCCGCACCTTCCGCACCAGCGGGACGACGGGCGAAGGGTACGGCAGCCATCATTTTCGGTCACTGGAGCTTTACGAAGCGTCGATCCTCGCAGGCTGGAAGAAGTTTGACCTGCCCGCCGAACGGCCGCAGATCGTGCTGACCCCGAACCCCGCCGACTCACCCCATTCGTCGCTCGCCCACATGATGGGCACCCTCGCCGAACTCGCTCCGGCAAACGGGCAAACTTTTCACCTGCGTGCCGACGGAGGTCTGGACCTCCCCGGAATCATCGACCGCGTCGAAACCGCCCGGCGCGCCAGCCAACCCCTCCTGTTCCTCGGCACGGCGCTGGCGTTCCTGCATCTCTTCGAGGCGCTGGACGAGCCGCTGGCTTTGCCCTTGGGCAGCGAGGCGATGGAGACCGGGGGTTACAAGGGGACGGGCCGCACCCTGGCCAAGGCGGAGCTTTACGCGCTGTTCGACCGTTCTCTCGGTCTGCCGGCCGACGCTGTCATCAACGAGTACGGCATGACCGAGCTTTCGACCCCGTTCTACACGCGCGGCCTGGGCCGTCCGCACGCCGGCCCGCCGTGGGCGCGGGCGCTGGTCATCGACCCGGAGACCGGCCGCGAGGTGGCCGAGGGCGAGACGGGCGTGGTGCGCCTCTTCGATCTCGCCAACGTCGGCAGCGTGCTGGCCATCCAGACCCAGGATCTCGCCGTGCGTCGCGAGCGCGGCACCTTCGAACTGCTCGGCCGTGACCCCGCCGCCCTGCCCCGCGGCTGTTCGCGCGCGGCCGACGAAATGATTTCCGATGCCGCGCATTGAACTGGCCACGACGATCCGCGCGCCCCTGGAACGCGTCTTCGACCTCGCGCGCAGCCTCGACCTGCACTCCGACTCCATGTCTTCCACGGGCGAGCGCGCCGTGGCAGGCAAAACCTCGGGACTCTTCGGATCCGGCGACGAGGTGACCTGGCAGGCGAGGCATTTCGGTGTCCGCCAACACCTCACCAGCCGCATGAACGGCTACGAGCGCCCCCGGCATTTCCGGGACACGATGGTGCGCGGAGCGTTCCGGCGGTTCGACCACGACCATTTTTTCACCGCTCCGGCGGCGGACACGACCGTGATGCGCGACGTGTTCGACTTCGACGCGCCGCTAGGGCCGCTGGGCTGGCTGGCGAACGTCCTCTTCCTCACGCGCCACATGCGGAAGTTTCTGCTGCTCCGCAACGAAACGCTCAAGGCCGTCGCCGAATCCCCCGACCGCTGGCAGCGCTACCTGCCGGCCGGACGATGACGTTCACGACGGCCGGACGCGCCGTGAGCCTCGCCGCCGCCGCGGCACCGTTCCGCGACCTGCTCGGCGAGATCACGCCCGACGATTTGCTCGCTCTCGTCCGCACGGACCTTGGCCACGAGGGGATGCTCGACGGCCTCCAGGCACACGGCGGTCACCTCGCGCGGGCGGTGGCCCCGGGCACGATCCTGCACGTGGTCAGCGGCAACACCCCGCACGCCGGCCTCCAGAGCCTCCTGCGCGGACTCCTTCTCGGCTCGTACAACCTTTGCAAGCTGCCCTCCGGTGGCCTCGTGCCGGAACTCGCGGCGTTCCGTGCGGGCCTCCCGCCGGAACTCGCCGCCGCCGTCGAGCTTTCCGAGACGCTGCCCGACGCGTGGCTCACACGCGCCGATGCCATCGTCGTTTTCGGCTCGGACGCCACCGTGGCGGAGTTGCGTCGGCGGGCGCGGCCGGACCAGACGTTCCTCGCCCACGGGCACCGGGTGAGCCTCGGGATCATTTTCGAGGGCGACGAGGCACCTTCCGCCGACGCCGCCGCGTGCGCGGTTTCGTTGTTCGATCAACAGGGCTGCCTGTCGCCGCAGGGCTTCTACGTGCGCGAAACCTCCGCCCTCAACGCCCGCGCCTACGCCGAACGTCTCGCCGCCGCGCTGGCCCGCCGCCACGCGGCGCATCCCCGCGCCGCGCCGGGGCTGGAAGGTTCCGCCGCGCTGGCCGCCTGGCGCGAGGAATGGCGTTTCCGGGCCGCCAACGCCCCCGCGCAACACGCGCTCTGGACGAGTCCGGGTTCCACGGCGTGGACCGTTTTGTACGACGGCGCGGACCCGGCGTTCACGCCGTCGCCGCTGTACCGGACGGTGGTCGTCAAGCCGCTGCCGGCCGATCTCCGCGGCGCGCTCGCCCCGGTGCGGCCGTTCCTTTCCGCTGTGGGTCTCTGGCCAGCCACGCGGGAGCACGCCGACTGGCTGGCGGCGCAGGACCTCGGAGCCTCGCGTTTTTGTGCGTTGGAGCTTATGCAGTTCCCACCGCTCACCTGGCACCAGGACGGTATCACCCCTCTGGCATCGCTGGTGCGCTGGGTGGATGCAGAGACCGATTGAAACGTTTTTTCCACGCACAGGAACATTGCCATTTTCCGGGTTCGTGGGCATTCTGCCGATGACCTCACGATGGCCAAGCAAGATTCAATCATCAGCGAAGGCACCGTCACGGAAGTTCTGCCCGGCACGATGTTCCGGGTGAACCTGCCCAACGGCACCAACGTGCTCGCCCACATCTCGGGCAAGATGCGCAAGCACTTCATCCGCATCGTGCCCGGCGACAAGGTCAACGTTGAATTGTCCCCGTACGATCTGTCGAAGGCGAGGATCACCTTCCGCGAAAAGTAGCGCCCTTCCCACAGGCGGGCTTCGATGGCCTGCGGAGGAGTTTTTTTGCGCTTTCGTCGTGGTGATACGTACACCCTGCCCCCTGCCCACGAATCTTAGGACAGCAACCGATTTCTAACTTTCCAGAATTTTATGGCCAACGAAAATCCCTCTTCCCAGGAAGCCAGCGAAAAGCTTGAACAGAGCCAAACCCACTTTCAGCAGGCCACCGATGACTTGAAGTCCGCCGCCGGTGCCAAGGCCGGTGATCTGAAAAGCAAGGCGAACGATCTAAAGGACGCCGCGACCGCCAAGGCGAGTGACTTGAAAGATGCCGCGACCGCCAAGGCAAACGATCTGAAGGACGCCGCCAGCGCCAAATACGACGATTTCAAGGCGACCGCCTCCGCCAAGGCCGACGAGTACCGGGCCAACGCCGGGGCCAAGGCCGAGGAACTCCGTGGCAAGGCGGAAGCCGCTTGGGGTGATGCCAAGGTCAAGGCCCGCACCTTTCAGGAAGACGGCGAGGAGTACGTCCGCGAGAATCCCACCCGCGCCGTGCTCATGGGCCTCGGGGCGGGCTTCATTCTCGGATTGATCCTGCGCAAGTGAACGAAGCGGTTTTGCTTCGTTGCTTCGCTCCCCTGTAGAACCCATGGCGTCCACCAACCCGCAGCCGTCGCCCGAACCGAGCACGCCTGGATTGCCTGAGAGCATCCGGTTGATGCTGGCTTCGGCGGCAGGGTACTTCCACGCACGCTTCGCGCTCTTGAGCCTGGAGGCCAAGGACGCCGGGGCCAACTACGTCAAGCTGGCGATCGTGCTCGTTTGCTTGGTGTTGTTTTTGCTGATCGGACTTCTGTTTTTGGTGATGGCGGCAGTCTACGCCATCGCGGCTCTGTTCAGCTTCCGGTGGGGATGGGTCTTCCTGGGTTTCGCCGTGCTGTCCCTGGGTCTCACCGCCTTGTTGGCGCTGGTAGCCAAGGCCCGCTTCAAAGCTCCCAGCTTCCCCGCCAGCATTGCAGAATTCAAAAAGGACAAGGAATGGCTGAGTCAAACAAAGTCCACAAACCCGAGATCACAGACGCTCAGCGTCGTAAGGACGAACTGATTGCCGAACTGGCGCGGGCACGTTCGGGGATGGCGTTGCACGCCGGGCAGGTCAAGTACCAGGCGGATGTGACCCGCCGGGTCAAGGGTTCGGTGCGGGATCACATCGGGTTCTGGCTGACCGGTGCGCTCGTCACGGGGGGAGCCATTTCCTTGCTGCCTAGACGGGAAAAGAAGGTGTACATCAATCCTCTTTCCAAAACGGGAAAAGCCAAGGTCAACGATTTGGAAAATCCGAGGAAGCCAGGCTTCTGGCTGACCCTGCTGGGGTTGTTGATGCCGATCATCAAGCCCATCGCCACGCGATTCTTGTCCAAGCAGCTTTCCGGCTATCTCGCAACGCCGACCGGCTCGTCAAAATCAAGCAGCAACAGCCCCGACGTGGCGGCGGCGGCGATCTGACCCGCTAGAGGAAATGTGACTGTCTGAGTGCGGTCAAATCGGGGGTCGGCAATCCACTTCAGGCGCGGGTATTTCAGGTTGACTTCGTAGCGTGCCTATCCCCAAGGTAGGTTATGTCTGTTCCTCCCACCGCAACGGATGTAAACACCCTCGCCCTGGCTCCTGTCGCCATGACCCCGTCTGACGGCGAGCACGATCTTTTCGACCACATCGACCGGTATCTGCTCATCGGGCAGGAGTCGAACGCCTCCGACATTCACCTCGGGGTGAACATGCCTCCGCTCTGGCGGCGGTTCGGTAATTTGGAGCCGATCTTCCGGCAGGCTCCCCGGCTATCGGCGCAGGACACGGAAAACCTGGCGCGCGGCTTCCTCGACGAGGCCCAACTCAAGCGCCTGGAAGAAATCGGCGACGTTGATTTCGCCTACTCGAATCCCTTCGGCCGCTTTCGTACGAGCGTCGTCCGCCAGCGCCTTGGTCTGGACCTCGTTTTCCGAATCATCTCCACGAACATGCGTTCGATGGATGATCTTGGCTTACCCGAAAGCCTCAAGAAGCTGACTGAATACCATAACGGCCTCGTGCTCGTCACCGGCCCGGTGGGCAGCGGCAAATCGACGACGCTGGCGGCCTTGGTCAACGAGATCAACAAGAATCGGCACGACCATATCATCACGCTCGAAGACCCCATCGAGTACATCATCAAAACCGCGGGCTGCAAGGTCACCCAGCGCGAGGTCCATACGCACACGCGTTCCTTCGCGGCGGCATTGCGCGGGGCGTTGCGCGAAGATCCGGACGTGATCATGGTCGGCGAGATGCGCGACCTGGAGACGATTTCCCTGGCGATCACCGCCAGCGAGACGGGACACCTCGTGCTTGGCACCCTGCACACGGGCAGCGCGGCGCGCACGCTCGACCGCGTGCTCGACGTGTTCCCGGTCGACCAGCGCGACCAGATCCGCATCATGGTCAGCGAGAGTCTGCGCGGCATCATCAGCCAGCAGCTCGTCCCGCGTGCCGACGGCAGGGGCCGCGTGCTGGCGATGGAAGTGCTGACGAACAACCCGGCGGTGGGCAACTGCATCCGCGAAGCCAAGACGTTCATGCTGCCGGGCATCATCCAGACCGGGCGCAAGCAGGGCATGAAGCTGATGGACGAATCGCTGCGCGAACTCTGCGCGACGGGGATGATCACCGCCGAGGAAGCCTTGTCACGCGCCGAGCAGAAGCAGTTGATGAAGACGATGCTCGGAATGTAGGAAGGCAGAAGGCAGAAGGTAGAAGGTAGCACCAACCATTCTCCCGATCTGTTTTATCGCTTCCGTCCCCTGCGCCTAACTTATCAAAATACACTATCTCTCCCTTTCTGACTTCTACCTTCTGACTTCTGCCTTTTTCCTTATGGCATACATCGACCAGTTTTTTGAAGTGTTGATCCAGGCCAAGGCGTCCGACCTGCACATCAACGAAAGCGAGCCGCCGATGATCCGCGTTCACGGCGAGATCGTTCCCATCCGCGAGGAACCCATCACCAACGAAGAGGCCGCTTACATGATGAGCGAAATCTGCGGGCCGAAGGGTTGGGCGACGTACGAGGAACGCGGCGACTACGATTTCGCCTACGAGATGAACGAGGAATCGCGCTTCCGGTGCAATTTCCTCAAGCAAACGGGCGGCTACGGATGCGTGTTCCGGCTGATTCCCACGAAGATTGCCACGCTGGAGCAGCTCAAAGTCCCCTCGGTCATCAAGGAATTCGGCCAGATGCGCAGCGGTCTGGTGCTCGTCACCGGGCCGACCGGTTCCGGCAAGAGCACGACCCTGGCGGCGTTGATCGACTACATCAACACCAACTACGCCCGGCACGTCGTCACGGTGGAGGAACCCATCGAGTTCGTCCACGGCAACAAAAAGAGCATCATCACCCAGCGCGAGGTGCCCGAGCACACGCCGAGCTTCCCGGCCGGGCTGAAGGCCGCTTTGCGTGAGGACGCCGACATCGTGCTCGTCGGCGAGATGCGCGATCTTGAAACGATTTCGCTCGCCCTCACCGCCGCCGAGACGGGCATGCTCGTCTTCGGCACGCTGCACACCAACAACTCACGCAAGACGGTGGACCGCATGATCGACGTGTTCCCGGCCGACCAGCAGGCGCAGGTGCGCACGATGCTCGCGGCGAGCTTGCGCGGGGTCGTCGCGCAACTCCTTCTCAAGAAGGCGGACGGCTCCGGGCGCGTGGCGGTCAACGAGATCCTCGTCGCCAGCAGTGCGGTCAGCGCCATCATCCGCGAGGGTGCGTCGCAAAAGCTGGAAGACGTGATCGTCGCCGGCAAGGCACAGGGGATGCAGTTCATGGACGACGCGATCTGGCACGTCATGCAGCAGGGCATCGTCAGCCCGCACGAGGCCTACATGAAGGCCATCGACAAGAACCGTTTCCGCCGCTTCCTGCCGGTGGAAGACGATGGTTTGTGACCGTTGGTCCGTCCTCGCGCCCGCCCCCGTCACTCGATCTCTCCACCGGAGGAACCCCGTTTTGAAACGTCCCCTCGAAACCACCTTCTGGATGCGGTTCTCGCAGTTCATGAAGGGGTTTTTCCTCTACAACACGATCTACTGGCGGCGGGCCTCGGACGATTTGAACATCCAGCGCATGAGCCGCGAGGAGCGCGCCAACCTGCGGCCGAAGCGTGACCTGGAGATCATCCGCCCGCGAGAGCGCGCGCGCGCCCGCGAAACCAAGTCGGTGCTTTCCCTGCCGGCGGAGTACAGCGAACCACCAGCGTCCGAACCCGACGGGCAGGGAGTCACCTCAAGCGGCGAAGTGCCCACCGGGGCGGCGGATGACAACGCGGCGGTCGAAATCCACCGTCGGAAAAAACGCCGCTCCAGCCGTCACAGCAAGGTGATGCCCAAACGTTACTACGACTTCCCCGAGGGCGGTAAAGGCGGCATTTTCGGGTGGTTGTTCAAGAAGTAGCAGGTCGCCGGGCCGCTTTCCGGGGGCTGCCCCGTCATCCTCGCCAGTCGTCGGTGACCGCCGATCCGAGCAGCCGCAGCCGGGCAGCTGAGGGCAAGCCTAACAGACGGCCCAACCGCAACCAACGGGAGGCCAGCAGACGCTCACGCAGGACGGCGAGCTTTTCCGCTCCCGTTTTGCCGCCGCCCGCGCCGATGGACCGCGTCAGCCCCAGCAAGCGGCCCAGCGCGAACCAGCGGGATTCGAGCAGCGCCGCCTGAATTTGCCGGTACTCGGCCCAAGGACGGGCACCAGCCCGCACCGCGGAAAGCTGTGCCTTGAGGACGAAAAACTTGTCCGCCAATCCGCTCGTGGGTCCCAGAGCAGGGGCGGCGGGATCGTGGGTGTTCACGCTGGCGCGGTTGGGAAGCTGCCCGGCCTCGGGAAAACGGGCGGTGTCGAGTTCGGCCAGGAGCGCGTCGAACGCCTTGGACGGCAGCAGCGCCAGGGCTTCCACGAGGAGCAGGTTGAACAGGTCGGCGCGAAAAGCACTCACGTTGCTCCAGGCCGAACGCTGGTAGCGCGCGAAGGCCCGGCGTAGTTCCGGCTCGGTGGCGAGGCGCGGCGCGAGTTGGCGGGCGAGATCGACGTTGATCCGCAGGGTTTCGCGGATGGTCTCGTCCGCGTTGGCGGGGGCCTCGTCGGCGAGGCTGACACGGTGGTCGAGCAATTCGGCGTCGATCACGCCGAGGCGGTTGTCCAGGGCGGCGAGCAGGAGCGCGTGGTAGTCGTGGGCGTGGGGGTACGCGGGGGAGAGCGGATGTTCGCGCAGGTAGGCGGTGCGGGCGAAGAAGTTGCTCGTGGTGCCGGGGAAGTTGGCGAGTCCCAGCCACTCCGGCAGATCGAGCGCGCTCTGGTCATCCCGCGCGGCCCGGAAGCTCCAGGCGGCGGAAAACCACCGTGCGCGCGGGTGGTCGGCCGGCAGCGTACCGCTTCCCTGGTCGATGAGACGCAAACGGGTGCAGACCAGATCGACCTCCGGATGCTCTTGCAGGTATTCGAGGCAACGCTCGATCCGCCGTGGATGGTAGCAGTCGGCGGCGTTGAGGATCGCCACGCAGTCGCAGTCCTCCGCGAGGGCTACCGCGCGGTTCACCGTCGCCTGGGTGCCCGTGTGAGCCTGGAGGAGAACGTCGGTGCGTGTCTCGATGCCGGCGGCGGGCCTGGCGGGGGTGGACTCGGAATAGGCGATGACCGCGTTGAGACCGCCATCCGTGGAACCGTCGTCGATGATGACCACACGGTCCGGCCGCCGGGACTGCATCCGCAGCGATTCCAACGCCGCACCGATGAACCGGGCCTGATTATAAAGGGGGATGACGACGGCGACCTTCAAAACGCGGGATTGACGCGCCAAAGATGGAGGATCGACGCCGGGGCGGGAAGCCGGAAAAGGGCAGACCGGACAAAATTTCAGGCCGGTCGCCGGCCGGTCGCCAGAATGCCCTACTTCTTGATGGAAAGCAGCTCCACGTCGAAAATCAGCGTCGAGCCGGGTCCGATGTCCGCGCCAACCGCCGTGTCGCCGTAGGCCAGGGACGACGGGATGTAGAGCTGCCATTTCGAGCCGACGCGCATCATTTTCAGCGCCTCGGTCCAGCCCGTGATCACGCCGCCGGTCACGTCGATCTTCAGGGTGCCGTCGCCGTGCTTGTCGCTGTTGTCGAACTCCGCGCCATTGGTCAGGGTGCCGCGATACTTGACCACCACGCTGTCGCTCGCCTTCGGCATGGGGCCGGTCCCGTCCCGCAGCACCTTGTACTGCAAGCCGCTCGCCGTCGTCTGCACGCCGACCTTGGTGCGGTTAGCGGCCAGAAAAGCCTCGCCGTCGCGTTTGTTTTTGTCCGCGGCCGCCGTGTCAACCGCGGGTGTTTTACCAGTTCCCCCCTCCGTCCCGGCGCTCTTGGTCAGACTCATGATCATTTCCTGCTGCTGGGCCACGGTCATCTGGGGCCGGTTGCCGGACATCGTGTCGCGCAGCCCGGCGTTGAAGGCCGCGAGATCGAAGTCCACCCCCTTTTCCTTGAACGTCTGGCCGATCTCCGCGCCGAGTGCGTAGCCGAGCTTTTCGCGCTGCGTCTTCGGAGCCTGGGCACGGGCCGAACCGGCCAAAGCCACGGTGAAAAGACAAACGATCAGGGGCAGAGGGAATTTCATGGCGACGCGGAGCAAAATCCGGAGGAAGGCACGGGCGGTCCCGTCCAATGGAGCCACGCCGCCCGGTTTGTCAAAGGCCCGCTCCACCCTGGCATCCTCTTAAAAAGGGAGCGTTTTCCAGGTTGTCGAGCCAAGGCTGTTGGGATAGAACGGGACCTGCTAGAGTTTCCCAGTCAGACAACGACCTCTTCTTTTTCACTATGGACCTTTCAATCATCGGCAGCGGGTACGTGGGGTTGGTCAGCGGGGCGTGTTTCGCCGATGTGGGCCACCACGTGGTCTGCGTGGACAACAACCCGCAGAAGATCGCCTCCCTCCAGGCCGGGCACGTGCCCATCTACGAGCCGGGGCTGGAAGAAGTGATCCAGCGCAACGTCGCCGCCGGCCGGCTGCGGTTCACCAACAGCACCGAGGACGGCGTGGACCACTCGGAGGTCATCTTCATCGCCGTGCCCACGCCCCCGCAGGCCGACGGCAGCGTGGACCTCTCCTACATCGAGCGCGTCGCCCGCGACATCGCCGCCGTGCTCAAGCCCGGCCAGTACCGCGTCGTCGTGGACAAGAGCACCGTGCCCGTCAAGACCGGTGACAAGGTGGCCGAGACCATCAAGCGCTACGGCCAAAAGGGCGCAGAGTTCGACGTGGTCAGCAACCCGGAGTTTCTGCGCGAGGGCTGCGCGGTCAGCGACCTCATGCACCCCGACCGCATCGTCGTCGGCTCCAAGAGCGACCGGGCGCTGGCGGTCATGCAGAAGCTCTACCAGCCGTTCATGGCCCCGATCCTCGTGACCGACATCAACTCGGCCGAACTCATCAAGCACGCCGCCAACAGTTTCCTCGCCCTGAAAATCTCTTACATCAACGCCGTCAGCGCCATCTGCGAGGCCAGCGGCGCGGACGTGGAAAAGGTCGCCGACGGCATCGGCATGGACAAGCGCATTGGACGCAACTTCCTCAACGCGGGCCTCGGCTACGGCGGATCGTGCTTCCCCAAGGACATCGCCGCCTTCATCGCCATCAGCGAGCAACTCGGCGTACCCTTCACGCTGCTCAAGGAGGTCCAACGCATCAATCAGAGTCAGCGTGAGCGCTTCCTCAAGGCGATGCGCGACACGCTCTGGATTCTGCGTGATAAAAAGATCGCCGTTTGGGGCCTGACGTTCAAGGGCGACACGGATGACATCCGTTCCTCCGTGTCCATTGACCTCATCGCCGACCTGCTCAAGGAAGGGGCCCACGTCACCGCCTATGATCCCAAGGGGATGGACAACGTCCGCAGCCTCAAACTCATCCCGGAAGCGAAGCTGGTGAACTCCGCCCTGGAAGCGGCGCAGGGAGCCGAGGCGCTCATCATCGCCACGGAGTGGCACGAGTTCGCGCAGGTGGATCTGGCCCACCTCAAGGAAGCGATGGCCTCGCCGATGATCTTCGACGGTCGCAACCTGCTGAACCCCGAGACAATGGAGCATCTGGGGTTCCATTACCGCAGCATCGGACGACCCGGAGCGGTAAAAAGCTGAAATTTCCTGCGCGCCGATAAGGCCGGAAATTCCAGGGGCGACGATAGCTTTTTCAAAACCGGCCTTCGTTCGATGTCGTGGATGAAGCGACGGAATCACCGAGAAATCGCAACCTGATCCTACATTCCATGAAGAAAATCATCGCTCTCTCCTTCGTCGCCGCGGTCGCGGGTCTCCTCAACGTCGGCTGCACCGCCAGCGCGGGTGTGCACGGCACGAACGCCACCAAGCTCGACAACAGCCAGCAGGTTGCCTACGTGACCAACCCCGCGAAATAGTCGCTTTATCCTCTTTTGACCATGAAGAAGATCGTCGCACTTTCCTTCGTCGCCGCCGTGGCGGGTTTGCTCAACGTCGGCTGCTCCGCTCACGCCAGTGTGCACGGCACGAACGCCACCAAACTCGACAACACGCAGCAGGTCGCTTACGTCGGTAGTCCGTCGAAGTAAGAACCGCCACGTCAAAGGATTCATTCTTGCCGGCGCGCCGGCGGACAGGGGAAGTCTTGCGGCCTGATGGCGGCGAGACGGCCAACCCATCCGCCCGCGCGCCGGCTCTTTTTGTGATAACGCACGACCAACTCTACCGGCCGAACGTCGCCGCCATCCTCGTCGATCCTGATGGGAAAATTCTCGTGGGCGAACGGATCAACGAGAAAGATTCCTGGCAGTTCCCCCAGGGTGGACTCGACGCGAACGAGACGGCGGAAGAAGGCTTGCCGCGCGAGTTGTACGAAGAGCTTTCCCTCGAACCGGGCGACTACGCGCTGGAGGCCAAGCGTGGACCGTACCGGTATCTGTTCCCGCCCGGCCGCACGAAACAGGGTTACCGCGGGCAGGAACAGCATTACTTCCGGCTGCGCCTGCTCGCCCCGGCGTCGAAGGTAAACGTCCACACTCCGCACCCGGAGTTTCGCGCGGTGCGTTGGATCAAGGCGGCGGATTACCGGCTGGCGTGGCTGCCGAAGATGAAGCACGAGGTTTACCGGCAGGTGTTCCAGGATTTTTTCGGATTGGAAATTTCTTGAGCGCACGTGCAACCACGCGGTTAAATTCGCGGTGGTTTTCTTTTGCCTATGCTTTCATCCGAGGAACTGGACTGGCTGAAGGTCGCGCTTCAGGAGACGGACGCCTTGCTGCGTGGCATGGCTGATTTCCGTGAGTATCCTGATCTGCTCAACCGCAACGACGCGCGTCTGGAAACCCTGCTGGAACACATCGTCACCAGCGTGGCGGATGCACGTACGCTGAACTCCAAGGCGCTCGCCCGCATTGAGGACGCCCGCCACCAGGCAGCGGAGCAGGCGCGTCGCGCGGCCGAGGAAGAAAGCCGCCGGACGCAAGAACCGGAGCCTCCTTCGCCTCCGCAGATCTATCGTCCCTCCGCGAACCAGGAACAGATCTACATGGCCAATCCCACGGGGATGCGCGAAGTCGTGCTCGTGGCCGACCACAACGCGGCGACGTTGGGAGAAATCGAGCGCATCCTGACGGAAGAGGATTACCGGGTGTTGAGCGTGCAGGATGCGTTTGAAGCTATTTCCATCTACGCGCGGCTGTGGGCGGCGATTGACTTGGTCGTCCTCGATTTCAGCATGCCCGGGATGAACGGCGACCTCATCTTCGACGAGATGCAGGCGATCAATCCGAAGGTGGCCGCCGTGGTGACCGGCGGGTTTACCGATCCGGCCAAGCTCAACCAGATGCTCGGACAGGGATTGAAGGGCTATCTCCCGAAGCCGTCGGAGCGGGAGAAATTCCTGCGCCAAATTCAGCAGGTGCTCGCCCACCGGCCTCACGCGGGTGGTGGGGCGAAGGCGTGATGTAGCAGAATTTGGCCACAGATTACGCAGATTTCCGCAGATTGAGGGAAGAAACGGGAAAGGATTTTTCGGTAGTGGTACAGTTTGATGTCTTGGTAGCCCCGGCAGGGGCGCAAGAAATTAGCCCACGGCGTGAGCCGTGGGAAAAGAACAAAACACGGGTCAGCCCCGGCAG
>CAXTOX010000045.1:0-28475 GCA_964245885.1 uncultured Chthoniobacterales bacterium
CGGAGAGCCA
The DNA here is from genome assembly GCA_964245885.1 of uncultured Chthoniobacterales bacterium. GTDB lineage: Bacteria > Verrucomicrobiota > Verrucomicrobiia > Chthoniobacterales > SZAS-18 > CAHJWO01. The sequence continues at coordinate 11 of CAXTOX010000045.1, forward strand.
TCCCTACCTATTGTTGACGACGCCTGCGGGGGGCCTGCTTCTCACACGCTTTCTAATGGGCAAGAGCCAAGACTCGGGTTCGTACCCTGCTGTCGGTTCTCGCCGTCGATCCCGTGCCGGACGACGAGACTTCAGCCCCACCGCTCTACGAGCAGCCTTAGCTCATCGACCAGCGCCTCGATCTTTTTGAGATCCTTGCGCCGGCCCGCGAGCGGTTTCACGTCGAGCGTGCGCAGCAGCATCGTCATGTCGCGCAGGTCGTAGAGCCGGCTGTTAGCGGGGCCGGCGTTGCGTGCGCCCGGCCGGCCGGGAGCCTGCTTCTTGTCGTCCGCCATCATCTGCTGCTCCCCTGCTCTGGCGACGCGTTCGCGCAGGCGGATGATCTCCATGTCGATGCGTTTGGCGTAGTGCTGTGAGGCCGTGCGAAGCGTCTTGCGCAACGCATCAAGCTCCTCCACGGCCGACTTGTACGGGGACGCCTGCACGTGCCCGCTCGACGACGGCCGCGACGCGTCAGCCGTCAGAGGGTTGGCACCGTTGGCGGCAGCGGACTCCTTCTTCATCGGTCAATGACAGGGACGCGGCATGGCGCGGCGATCTTCGCGGGTGCGCGGCACTGGCGCAACTGCGCTTTCCATGCGAATGATGGTTACGTTCATCAAGACATCTTCTTCGAGGTAACGTTCACCTTTACGGTTGCGAAAATTGGGAAATTTTCGTCACGCCGCGTTGCCTGACGCCATGTTCACCTTCCCCAAAACCTACGACGTGCTTGTCATCGGCGCGGGCCATGCCGGGATCGAAGCGGCTCTCGCAGCCGCCCGCTCGGGCTGCGAGACGGCGATGCTCACGCAGAACCTCGATTCCATCGGCCAGATGTCGTGCAACCCGGCCGTGGGCGGCTTGGCGAAGGGCCACATGGTCCGCGAGATCGACGCGCTCGGCGGGATCATGGGCATCAACACCGACGCCACCGCCATCCAGTGCCGGGTCCTCAACGCTTCCAAGGGGCCGAGTGTGCGCGGGCCACGCGCGCAGTGCGACAAGAAGGCGTACCAGTTCCGGCTCAAGGCCGTGTGCGAATCGCAGGAACGGCTCGATCTCCACCAAGGCAATGCGGCCCGGCTGGTTCTCAACGTCACGGGCGACCGGGCGGAGGGCGTCGAGACGGCGCTCGGTGTGCGGCTGCGGGCGCGGACGGTCGTGGTGACCACGGGGACGTTCATGCGCGGCCTGCTGCACGTCGGCCAGCAGAACCAGTCCGGCGGGCGCATGGGCGACGCGGCCAGCACGCTCAGCGACAGCCTGCGCGAACTCGGCTTCGAGATCGGCCGCTTCAAGACCGGCACGCCCTGCCGTCTCAACGGACGGTCCATCGACTTTTCCCGGTGCGAACTCCACCCGGGCGACGATCCGCCGCCGGCGTTTTCGTTCTGGCCCGAGCGGCTGGCGGAGCGCGGCCCGCACGATCTGTTCACCCTGAACGACTGGCGCGACGGCGTGTTCCACGTGGAACAACTCCCCTGTTGGACCACGCACACCAACGAGCGCACTCACCAGATCATCCGCGATAACCTCGACCGGTCGCCGATGTACTCCGGGCGGATCGAAGGCATCGGCCCGCGCTACTGCCCTTCCATCGAGGACAAGGTCGTGAGGTTCGCCGAGAAGACGAGCCACCAGCTTTTCCTGGAACCGGAAGGGCGGCACACGCGCGAATATTACGTGAACGGCATCTCGACGAGCCTGCCCTACGAGGTGCAACTGGCGTTTGTCCAGACGGTGCCCGGGTTGGAGCGTGCGGAGATCATCCGGCCGGGGTATGCGGTCGAGTACGATTACTGTCCGCCGACGCAGTTGCAGCCGACCCTGGAGACCAAGCGGGTCGAGAACCTGTATTTCGCCGGGCAGATCAACGGCACCAGCGGTTATGAGGAAGCCGCGGCGCAGGGGATTGTCGCGGGGATCAACGCGGCGCGGCGCGCTCTCGGCGGCGGGCCGTTCGTGCTCGGGCGCGCGGAGGCCTATATCGGCGTGCTCATCGACGATCTCGTCACCAAAGGCACCAACGAACCGTACCGGATGTTCACCAGCCGCGCCGAACACCGGCTCCTGTTGCGCGCGGACAATGCCGACGTGCGTCTCACGGCCCGCGCGCGGGAACTCGGCCTGATTGACGACGCGATGTGGGCGCGCCACCGCGAAAAGCTGGTTTGCCTGGAAGCCGCGCGGGGTTGGGCGGCGACGGCGAAGCACGCTGGTCTCCGCCTCGAGGGCTGGCTGCGCCGACCGGAGAACGATTGGCGAACCCTGCCCAGCGAGCTGCGCAGGGACGCTGAATTCTCGGCGGAGATCTGGGGACAGGTGGAGACCGACCTGCGTTACGAGGGGTACATCCGCCGCCAGGAAGTGGGCGTGGAACGTGCCCGCGGTTTGGAGAGCAAGCTGATCCCGGTGGGGATCGATTATGCGTCCATCGGCGGGTTGCGAACGGAAGCGCGGCAGAAGCTGGCGCACATCGCGCCGGCTAATCTCGGCCAGGCGAGCCGCATCAGCGGCGTGACGCCGGCAGACATCGCGCTGCTGGCGGTGTGGGTGGAACGCACCTCAAGGTAGGGTCACCTCTCCGAGGCAATCCAAAGTTGGTTTAGAGCCTATCCGGTGATTCCAGGCGCATTTTCTGCCGCCGCTGCCGGGGCTGTGGTGGATGGCCGTTTTCCCCGGAGCTCACGCCCCGGGCTAACCTCTTGCGCCCCTGCCGGGGCTAAAGACCTCTCTGCACCACCCTGTTCTCCTCCGCCCCTGCCGGGGCTAGGTGCCTGTCTGAACCTCCCTGTTTTCTGCCGCTCCTGCCCGGGGCGAAATACCGATCGGCATCTCCCTGTTTTCAGCCCCGGCAGGGGCGCAAGAGTTTAGCCCGGGGCGTGAGCCCCGGGGAAAAACGGCCCTTCGGCATAGCCCCAGCAGGGGCGACAGAAAACCCACGCGGATATCCGGGCATAGGCACTTAGATGACCGTGCTCGGGGTCCAGCGTTTCTCACGCCCGCAAAGTTTGGATTGCCTCGGAGAGGCAACCCTACCTCAAATGGCTGGCGGCCGTGAAAAGCAGCCGTGCGGAGTCCTCCCAGCGGAACCCCTTCACGAACTCCCGGCCGGCTGCGCCCATCCGTGAGCGCAACACGGGGTCTACCAGCAGCCGTGCGATGGCAACAGCCAGTCCCTTGAGATCATCCTCGGGCACGAGGAACGCGGTTTGTCCGTCGATCACCGCCTCCGCCACGCCGCCGGAACGAAACGCCACGGCGGGTTTCCCGTAGCACGCCGCTTCCAAAAACGAGATGCCAAACCCCTCCACGCTTCGCGCCAAAGTCCGGCTCGCCTGCGCGTACAACGTGCAGTTTGCGTACGCCTCCGCGAGCGCCCGGTCGTCCAAGGCTCCGAGAAATTCACATTGCACCCCGCCGGTGCGGCAAGCCTCCTCGATCTCCGCCCGGTACGCTGCGTCCCCGACGCCGACGGTCTGGTAGACCACCCGTGCGCGCAGAGCGTCGGGCAACAACGCCAGCGCCCGGGCAACCTCCCGTTGACCCTTGCGCGGGTGCAGCCGCGCCACCGTGAGCACGCGCCAGGGTTCGTTGTCCCCACTGGTTCCGTCGCCGAAGGCCGCCTGGTTCGTGAACACCGCCGGCAACGCGCAAGGGGCCACGATGATCTCCGCGCCCTTCGGCAGCAAACCGCTTTCCCTTGCCGTCGCGGCCGTGTACCGCGAACACGCTCCGAACGCTCCGGTCCGCGCGTAGTACCTCCGCGCGAGCCATCGCCAGAGCGGGCTGCGCGCAAACCTCAGGACCTCCGAGCCATGAAAGAACACGAGCGTCCGACGGGCCGGAACAATCCCCAACAGATCGAACCAGAAAAAAATCATCTGCGCGCCGACGCTTATCACCAGGACGGGATGCCGCCGCAGATCCCGCCGCCGCCGCCACCAGCCACGCGCCAAGGACCACAAACCACGCGGGGTCAGCCGGCCATCGGACGAAAACCAAACCACGGCCGGTTGGGCGGACGATTCTGCTTTGCCGTCCGACGATCCGTTTGTCAGGCCAGGATGGCTTTCCACATGACGATCCGCCGCCCACACCTCCGAGGGAAAACCCTGCGCTCGCGCGGCGGCTGCCACCTCGTGCACGTAGACCGCTACCCCGCCTCGGAAAGGAAGATATTCGTGCGTGACGATGATCGCAGACCGGGACGGTCCGGCGGAATTCTCTTCCCAAAAGGCTGCCATGTGTTTACAAAAGCATTACAAAAGTTTTGAAGCGGAAGTACGTTGAGGCGCGTACCAGATCATACTACATCGCATCGTTGCCAAGGGAACTGCCTTGCCGTACCGTCGGCTCTCGTTCCAGGCTTGAGTCCCTTTCCCCCATCGTGTAAATCATCGCCGCATGTCAGCACTGACTGAGCAGGACCTCCAAAACATCAAGACCGCCCTGAAGCGTTGCAGCCCGGAAACGGTGGAAGCTGCCATCCGCTTCCGCAGCACCCACGATCTGGAGGCGTTGCCGACTGTGGTTTACGGGATCATCGAGCGGCACCTGCCGCCGGAGAACACCCGCAGCTTGGCCGACGCGGGCGACGACACGCGGCTCATCGAAGATTTGGGCATCGACTCGCTCACCCTGCTGGAGATCGTGCTGACCATTGAGGAGACCATCGGGATCTCCGTCGAGAACGAAGAGTTGCGCGACATCCGCACTTTGGGCGAGGTGAAGACTTTCATCGTCCGCAAAATTTCGGCCGGCAGCGCCGACCCGGCGGAGGCGGTCACCAAGGTGAAACGCTACAGCCGCGACGAAATCCTCGCGCGCCTGCCGCAGCAACTTCCTTTTTTCTTCCTCGACGAGGCCGAAATTGAGAGGGACACCGTGCGCGCCAGCTATCTGGTGCGCGGCGACGAGGCGTTCCTGGAGGGGCACTTCAAGGACAACCCGATCATGCCGGCAGCGATTGTTTTCGAGGCCATCGGGCAGGCTGCTTGCCTGTGGGTGCTCGACTGCGCGCCGGAACAGCTTCACACGGAACTGCAATCCAACGAGGTGCTCTTCGCGTCGATGGAGGAGGCGCACGTTTACCGCCCCGCCCGCCCCGGCGACCGGATCGAGATGGAAGCGACGCTGGTGCGGCTGCGTGCGCCCTTGGCGATCTTCCGCGGTACGGCGACGTTGCGCGGTGAGAAATTCGCCCGGATCGAGCACCTTACCCTGGCGTTCGGTGAGGAGGTCGCCGGACACCTGGACGAACGGGAGCATGCCGCCGCCGAAGCGACGGCGGCACCGGCCCCGGCATAAATTGGGGTGGCGGCGGCCGGCAGGTTGGCGGAGAATAGCCCGCCTATGAAGCGCGTCGTCATCACCGGGCTGGGATTTGTCACCAGCATCGGCAACAGTCGCGCGGAGGTCAGCCGCAGCCTCCGCGAAACCAGAACGGGCGTCGAACTTTTTCCCGAGTTCGCGGACGATCCCAACATCCCCGTCAAGCTGGCGGGCACGGTGAAGGAGTTTTCCTTCCCGACCACCGAGTTCGAGGATTGGACGTTCCCCTCGCACTACAAGATTTCGCGCGAGACCCTGCGGCCCATGACGCCGAACGCGCTCTACGCGTACTTCGCCATGCGCCAGGCTATCGACGACGCGCGGCTCTCGCCCGAGCAGGTTTCCGATCCCACCACGGGACTGATGTGCGCGAGCGGCGGCTCGATGTGGATGGCTTACAGCAGCCTGGACACCATCGTCAAACGCGGCGTGATGAAGACGCCGCCCATGTCGATCATCAACTCGATCCCCGGCTCGCTTTACATCAATCTCGTGCCGGCGTTCCGGATCAAGGGCGCGAGCCTCGGGTTGTCGAGCGCGTGCTCTTCGTCGGCGCACGCGCTGGGACTTGCGACGGACCTCATCCGCACCGGGCAGCAGAAGCGGGTGTTCGTCGTCGGGGCGGAGGACTGCAACAAGTTTTCCATCCTGCCGTTCGCGACGGTGCGGGCGTTGAGCGTGCAGACCGACCCGGAGAAGTCACCCTGCGCGTTCGACAAGAAGCGCGACGGCTTCGTGGGCACAGGCGGGGCGGCGGTGCTCGTCGTGGAGGAACTCGAACACGCCCGGGAACGCGGCGCGGAAGAGAACATCTACGCGGAAGTGCTCGGCTGGGGGCAAGCTTCGGACGGCTACAACGTGCTCGCGCCGGACCCCGGCGGCGACGGTCTTTCGCGAGCGATGACGATGGCGCTGGGCGACGCCAAGGTATCGACCGGGCAGATCGAGTACATCAACGCGCATGCGACCTCGACGCCGTTCGGCGACGCGTCCGAGATCAACGCGATCAAGAGCGTGTTCCCGGAAGGCGGCCGGCCGCTGGTCAGTTCCACGAAGAGCCTGACTGGCCACGGATTGTCCCTAGCTGGCGCGATGGAAGCGGCGTTCTGCTGCGTGAATCTGCGGGAGGGCTTCGTGCCGGTGTCCGCGCACATTACGGAGTTGGACCCGATGTGTGAGGGGGTGCCGGTGATCACGAAGCCCGTCGACCTCGCGCCGAAGATCCTCATGAACAATTCCAGCGGGTTCGGCGGCACCAACGTGGCGGCGGTGTTGCGCGAGTGGCAACCATAGGTCCCATGTGATCCAGGGTCCTGTTTTCTGAAGGTCGATGGAATCTCCGCGCGTTTTCCTCACCGGGGCAAGTGCCGGGATCGGACTGGCGACCGCCCAGGCTCTCTCGGCGGCGGGTTGCGAGGTTTGGGGAACTTCCCGCGACACCACCCGGCTGCCTGGTGACCTGCCGGGGTTTCACCCGATCGCGCTCGACTTCGATGACCTCGCCTCGGTTGAAGCGGTCTTCCAGCGGGCGCTGGCCGGGGCAGGCGGACGCTTTCATGCCCTCATCAACAACGCCGGCGGCGGATGGTTCGGTCCGGGCGCGGAAATCCCACCGGAGGAACTCCAAGCTCAGTTCGGCTCGCTCGCGTTCGGGCCGATGACGCTGATCCGGCTGGCGGTGCCGAGCCTGCGGACGCAACCCGATGGACTTGTCATCAACGTCACTTCTCTCGCCGCCCGGCTGCCGCTGCCCTTTGGTGCGGCGTACAGCGCGGCCAAGGCGGCGTTGAGCGTGTTCACCGCGGCCTTGCAGATGGAGGAAAACGCGCCGACCCGTCCGGGTGAGCACCGCGTGCGGTTCGTCGACTTGCAGCCGGGGGACATCAACACGGGGTTCAACCGCGCGATGCGCTACTGGCACAAACTGGACGATCCCGCCGACCCCGTGGCGGCGGCGGTGCGCGGGTCGTTGAAAGCCAGCGACCGCAGCATGGCGGGCGCACCATCGCCGCAAGAGGTCGCCCGCGTTATCTGCCGGCTCGTGACGGAGCGCCCGACGGCGGCCCGGCGGGCGTTGCGGACGGTGGGTAACTTCTGGCAGGCCGTGGGAGGGCCGCTGGCCTATCGTCTTCTGCCGCGCCGGCTCATGCTCTGGACCGTGCGGAAGAATTGCGGACTTTGACCGGGCGTGTGTTCCATGTGGAACACGCCTCCTTGACGCAAAACGGTTCTTCCAAGCGCGTGCGGTTGCCCCGCTTGGCGCGGATCACGGCACCCGTGATTTGACGAATTGGAGAGCACTGCTCGTCTGCGCCGCACGCCACAGCAGGTAAGCCGCGCCGATGGCGGAGAGAAAGAAATCCAACCGCCGCGCGCCCCGAGGCCGAGGGTAGCCATCCAAGACGCGAATGCCCCGAAGAGCAGCACGACCAAAGCCAAGAAGATCCTCGCCGCGACACCGGAGTGTTTCGTGACGCCGGTCGTCACGTTGCGCACAGCGTCGGCGTACAAGGCCCCTCGCCAGAGACGCCCCGCGATGATCACTTGGTCGCCATCGGAGATCGACAACGGGGAACCACTGGAAAACTGCATCTGCCGCTGGTCGACCCGGAACAACGCGATGTAGGTGGTGCTCACCGCACCGTTGTTCCCGCCGCTCACGCGGCTGGTGTTCTGGCAATGGCCGGCGATCCCCCACGCGGTTTCCATGAAGCAGACCACAACATACCGCGACGGTCCCGGGTCGGGCGAGCTTTAAACTGCCGTCACGCCGCCAAACTCCTCGCGTACGATCTCGAACGCCGCGTCGGCGGCCGCGAGCGTTTCCCCGATGTCCGTGGCAGTGTGCGCCGAGGACAGGAACCAGTTGTGGTGCGGGTGGAAGAACACTCCACGCTTGACGACCTCGCGGCAAAACGTCTGGCTGCGGAAGAAATTGGTCTCCTGCGCGAAAGACAAAAACGGCATGGCGTCCGCGCCGGTGTAACGGATCGGCAGCCCGTGCTTGGCGGCGAGCCGTTCCATGCCCTCGCGCAGGGTTGCGCCGGTACGGGCGAGTTGCGCGGGCACGTCGTCGCGCTTGATCACGTCCAGGCACGCCATCGCGGCAGCCATGGGCACGGCGTTGTTCCAGAAAGAGCCCGTGAGGAAAACTTTCCCTGCGGCGCGGTGGAGTTCCCTTCGGCCGAGCGCGGCGGAAAGCGGATGGCCGTTGGCGATGGCCTTGGAGAAACAGATGATGTCTGGCTCGAAGCCGAACACCCGGTGCGACCCGCCCAGGTGCAGCCGGAAGCCGCAGCGCACGTCGTCGAGGATGAGAACCACGCCCTCGCGGCGGCAGGCGGTTTCCACGCCCTTGAGGAAGCCCGGCGCGGGCATCGCGCTGTCGCCAAACGCCGGATGGTGGAACGGCGTGAGGATCACCCCGGCGACATGGCCGCGATGGGTTTTCAGGAGCCGCTCGAAGCCTTCGAGATCGTTCCACGCAAAACCGTGGATGTGCGCGTAGTCCTCCTCGATCAGCCCGCCGTGCCCCGGCGTACACCACGCGTGGCTGCCGTGATAGGCACCGTGGACCATCAGGATTTTCTTGCGGCCGGTGTGTTCGCGCGCGACCTGGAGCGCCCAGGTGGTCATGTCCGAGCCGTTCTTGCCGAACACCGCCCACGCGGCAAAGTCGACCAGGGAAACGAGCCGTTCCGCCAGGTCCACCATGAGGGGCGTCGGGTGGTTGAAGCAGTCGCCCTTTTGACGTTGCGCTTCGGCGGCGGCTTCGACTTCCGGGTGCTTGTAGCCGAGCACGAGCGGGCCGTAGCCGCAGAGATAGTCGATGTACTCGTTGCCGTCGGCGTCACGGTAGCGCGACCCCTCCCCGCTCACGGCGTAGTATGGCGACGCCATCGGCAGCGTCGCAGCGGGGTTGGTGTGCCCGTAGATGCCGCCGGGAATGACACGCGCGGCGCGCTCGAACAACGCGAAGGATCGGGAGAAGGAGCGGGACATGGGAAAAGATAACCTACCGGGTAACGTCGTATACGTCGCGGATTTCCTGATCGTGCTTCACGGCGGACCGTAAATCACGAGCCGTCTTTTTGTCTTCCGCTCCACGTTTGTTCGGTTTGCACAAGGCGCATGAGGAAGTTTTCGGCGCTTTGAACCGACGTTTTGTGAGGTTGGATTTCAATATTCGCCTTCGTTGAGATGCTCGTCACCCCGCTGCGCCGCTGAACGCCATCGACGGTGCCTCGGACACGGTGCCCGCCGGCTTCAGGTAATACTCGACCCGGTCCATCGCCACGCTCAGGCCGTCGGCCAGCGGTACCAAGCCGCGCACTTCCACCTTGCCGAGACCGACGGCCGCGTTGGGATCGAGGGAACCCAGCAGCGCCGCGTCGGCGGTCGCGCGGTCCGTGAACGTGATCACCACGTCCGGCGCGCCGCCGGGAGCCGTGCCCGGTCCGCCCGTCATCCGTCCACGCGTCCAGCGCGCCCAGCCGACCAACCCCAGCGACGGGGCGTGAATCTCCGCCGTGCCGCCCGGCGTGTGCGAGAGCGTGTGCCGCGACACCGGATCGTCCTCCGCCAGCACCGGGATCGCTCCCACCAGCACCCGGAAAAGCAGCCGCATGTGCACCTCGCGGTAGGCGGGATCGTTCTCCAACGCACCGGGGGCGGGTTGCAGGGCAGCGTCGAGTTGTTTCGCCAGCTTCGTGAACGGCGTCACCTGCCCGACGTTCCAAAAACCGGCGGTCGGCAACGGCGGCAGCGCGCGGCGGTTGAGAAACGTCCGGTTGAGCTGGGTCGCCGAGAGGAACCGCAGCGTCAGCCGCGCGGGTACGTCCGCGTGCGGATGAACCGTCAGGCTGCCGTCGCCGGGCGACACCAGCGTGGCTGTCGCGCCGTCCCGGCCGCCCAGCCGCAGGCGCAACGAAAAGTTCCATCCTTTGGCCAACGCACGCGCCTCCGGCGAAAGTCTCACCAAGTCTTCCAGCGCAGGCAGCACCGCGTGCAGATGCAAGCGGGCGAGCAGATTTTGGAAGGGAAGACCGGAGGACACGGAAAGGCAGAAGTAAGAAGGCAGAAAGCAGAAGTACAGAAAACGGAAGAAGGCAAAGAAGCAGGGATTTTCTCTATCTGAACTTCTTACTTCTGCCTTCTTACTTCTGCCTTTTCTTCAGAGCGTCGGCGCGAACCAGCCCGGTTCATCACCGTGGCGGTTGGTGCGTTTGTTCGTGCCGTCGGTCGCCCGGGTGCGCAACGGCGACGAGGGCGGCAGGTCGGCGGCGAGGTTGGCCACCATTCGCAGCACGTCGGTCGGGCGCTGGGAAGGGCGACATTCGATCATGCGCTGGCGCAAGGTTTCGTATTCTTCCGGATGCTCGGCCCAGCGCGCCAGCAAGCCCGGCAGGTTCGACGGCCGGTGAATTTGCGCCGCAAATCCATGCCGCTTGGCGTAGCGCAACGTGATCCACTCCTGCGGCATGAAGCCGCCCAGGTTGTTGAAGATGACCGGGCAGCCGCTGAGGATCGCCTCGCTCGTCGTGCCCGTGCCGGGCCGCGCCACGATGGCGGAGGCCGCCTGCATGAGCAGGTGCATCATGTGCGAATGCGGCAGCGCGACCACCGGGAACGCCGGGTGCGAGCGGGCCCACGTTTTCACGGATTCCAACGCCCGGGGATCGCGTCCGCACAGCGCGATGACCTGCAAGTCCTTCCGCAGCTGCCGGGCGTGGATCGCCTCCAGGAGGGCGAGGTGATTGTTCGCGCCGTGCTCGCCGGTGGACAGCAGCAGCGTGAACCGCGCCGGGTCCAGCCCCAGGCCGCGCAGCAGCGTGGCGCGCTCCTCCGCCGCGAGCGGCGGACGGTAAAAGCTCGGGTTGAGCAGGAACCCGCCCACCAGGGTGCGTTCGGCCGGCATCCCGAGGCTGCGCGCCATCGCACAGGTCTCCGGCACCGCGCCGATGAACAGGTCCGCCTGCGGATTCACCCAGTGGCGGCTGAACCCGTAGCGGCCGAAGAGTTCACCGCAATACGTCACGCAACGCACGCTCTCCGCGCCAAGGTGTTCCCGCGCGAGGTCGAAAAACCCGTGGTTGAGCGAGCCGTGCGTACTCAGGATCACCTGCGGCTGGACGTGGTCGAGGATCGCCCGGAAACGCTCCACCCCCAGCAGCCGATGCTGCGAGGAATGCAGGCCTGCCACCTCCAGAAAATTGAAATACAAATGGTGCGCCCAAGGCACGTGCCGCTGGATACGGTTGTACAGACCAACGCCGAAGCGGTAGAGCGAATGCGTGTTCTCCAGGCACTTGTGGATCTGGATATCGCCAGCCGCGGCGGCCCCGTGAGCCTCGCGGGTCCAGTGCACGAAGGAACTGGCCCGCATATTGTGGCCACCTCCGGTGCTGGATGTGAGGATCAGTGTGCGCACGTTGTAGAAGGACATTCAGCAACGCCGTTTCAGGATAGTTTCGCTCCGCCAATGCGATCCTGTTTCGCCTGCTGGTTGGGAAATCATCTATCTCACAAAACTTCGTGTTGGCACTTTCTCTGTGTTTACTTGGGCCTTACTTCGGCCGAACGCCGGCGACCGGCCTGCAATATTGATTGAAGCACATCGCCGAGCAAGGGTACACCAAAAAGCAGGGTACGCCAGGAAGCCCGGCCGGGGTCGAGCGGCGAGCGCAAAAAGAAGAGGGCGACCAGGAAGCAACTCGGCGGAAAGGTGATGGTCATGGTGAAGTAGTTTCCCACGTGGAACAAGACCAGCAGCACCGCCCACACCCGCGAAAGCGCTGGCCGCAAGGCGATGACGAACGAAAAAAGTTCCAGGTAGATGGCGAAGGGCATGGCCGGCCAAGTCAGCCACGGGTGCTCAATGATCCACGCGCCCAGCAGGCTGTGGGAATCGGTCTGGAGCAGGCGTTGGGCGATGTGCATGCCGAGCGCGCCGGGGGCGAAAGCGTTGGGCTGCCAGCGAACGAGCTGGTAGGCGGCACCACCGAGTTTGCCGAGACCGCTCATCGTGTAGGTCAGCAGGATGGCGGCCCCGCACAGCCAGAAAACCAGGAGCGTGCCCTGGCGCAGGGCGCGGTTGGTGCGTTGCGCGGGCCGTTCCCAACCGCGCGGCAAAAAGACCAACAGCAGCGAGACGAGCAGCGGCAGGTGGTTGCTGTGGCCGATCTTGCCGTAGGAGTTTTTGAGCGCGACGTATTCGAGCAATCCCACGAACGCGAGCACGCGCACCGTCCGCCAGCCCGGCAGCGCGGCGGCCAGGATGCTCGTGCCGAGGAAAAAGAAAAACAGAGCCTGCACCTCCGCGACCGGGTCGCGGTGCCGCAGCCATTGCACGGGCCAGAGCGGGTGAAAAGTCGAGAGTTCCGCGTAGACCGGGATCTCGGTCATCTGCGCGACGGCGAGGTAGAGCAGGAACGCGTAAAAGGCGTGCACGATCCCTTGGGCCAGCGTGAAACGCCGGGTGTGCTCGCGCAGGGCGTCGCCGGGTGCAACCGCCGCGCCGCCGAACGGCCGGGCCGCCAGCCAGCGGCGGCCGCGTCGCAGAAGCGCGGGGATGGAGACGGGGCGCGGCAAGGCGATGGGTTCAGGGTTCACCGGCGGCGAAGGAACGCACCGGGACGGTGCTCGCGACGCGGCCGGTCCGCCAGCGTTCGACGGGGTTGTAAGTCACTCGCGCGAGGTCGTAGCGGGTGACCGCAGGGACAAATTCCCGCTCGATCTGCCGCCGCAGGGCGCGGCTGGCGGCGGCGTTGCCGTGCTGCTCGGCGTCGCCGAGTTCCTGGATGATCTCGTGCGCCACGATGGAGTGGGGATGATACACGAGGCTGGCCGCCTGGTTGAACGGTTGACCGGTCCCCGGCGAGGGTTCGTCCGCCGCGTGCACGATCAGATCGAACTCGCTCCGGCGGCCCGGCACCAGCGAAAACAGCGACCACGACGCGAAGGGAAAATTCTCGTGCCGCGGCGGGATTTCGCCGGCCAGTCCCACGACCAGCACGAACGTCAGCGCCGCGGCGACGAAGATTTGCAGGCGGCGGTAGCGGGACATGAGAAGGCAGAAGGCAGAAGGCAGAAGGGCGGAAAGCAGAGGATTTTCCTGTTCCTCAAACGTTGCCCTTCAGTTTTCACTGCAATCGCTCTGGAGGCAATCCTCTGGAACTTCTACCTTCTGCCTTCTACCTTCTGCCTTCTTTTCCATGGCTCGCATCCTCTACGGCGTGATGGGTAACACCTACGGCCACGTCATGCGCACGCAGGCAATTGCCGAACGGCTCATGCCCGCACACGAGTTCCTCTTCGTCGGCGGCGGACGGGTGCCGGAAACCATGGGTGAACGCGGGCGTGGCTGGCGGGTGCACGAGGTGCCGGTGCTGCGCACGGTGCATCACAAGGGCCGGGTGTCGGTGTCGCGCGTCGTCGGCCAGATCGCCGGGCGGCTGGTGGAACTGCCGCCCGTCCTCGCCGGACTCCGGCGGGTCATCGACGAGTTCCAGCCGGACCTCGCCATTTGCGACCGGGAGTTTTACCTGCCCATCGCGTGCCGCCGCGCGGGGCTGCCGTGCATATCGCTCGACCACTCGCACGTCCTCAAAGCGTGCCGCTATTCGGTGCCGCCGTCCGAACGCCTGAGCTGGTCGCTGGCGATGCTCAACGACTACCTGCTGTTCGATTTCACGCGGCGGCATCTCATCGTCAGCTTCTTCCATCCGCCGCTGCGCCGCCGGCGGCGCGGGCGCGGGGACGTGGACGAACTCCTGCCGCCCGTCCTGCGGCCGGCGGTGACGGCGGTACAACCCGGGGTTGGGGAACACGTGCTCGTCTACCAGACGAGCGCGACGTTCCGCCCGCTGTTGGAACCGCTCAGCCAATTGCAACGGCCCGTGATCGTGTATGGGTACGGTGCGGAACGCGAGCACCGGCGGGGGAACATCACGTTCAAGCCGTTCGACGACAACGGGATATTACAGGATCTCGCCACCTGCGCGTACGCCGTGGTCAACGGCGGGCACAACCTGATTTGCGAGGCGCTGCACTTCGGCAAGCCGGTGTTGTGTTTTCCCATCGCGCGGTTGTTCGAGCAGTTCATCAACGCGTGGCACGTCCGTGCGCTGGGCTACGGGGCGTTCTCGACCGACCCGCAGCCGGGCGGCGGAATTTTTGAGGCGTTCGAGCGGGAGTTGGGTCGCTTCCGCGTGAACCTCGCCGCGAAGGCCGGAACGTTCGACGGCACGGCGCGGGTGGTCGAGCGGGTGCGCGGGTTGGTTGCATCCGAACAGGCCGCGGAGCAGCCGGTCGATTAGCGGGTAGGGACGCGTCTCCGACGGGTCCCAAATTTGGCTTGGGAAACTGGCGTGCACACGACGCGCCTGCCAGAAAAGTTTGGGACCCGTCGGAGACGCGTCCCTACCTGTTGTTTCGACGCCGCTGGCGCGGCGTGGGCTTATCCGCAGGAGGGTTGACCAGCTTGTGCAAGCTCGGCAGCAGTTGCTCCGAACCCTCTTCCTGCCACTCGTACGGGTAAGCCTCCAACTGGTGCACGAGCAACCGGGCGAACGCCTTGTTGGGCGTTTTCCGGAGGATCGGCAGTGCGTCGGCGGCCGCGTTCAAAACCTGCTCGTGGACGATGCGCGAGATTTCGCCGGCATCTTCGTGCGCCGGGTTGTTCTGCGCGGCGAGCTGGTCTTGCAACCCCCACAGCCGCACCTCCGCACGCATCAGGTTGAACAGATGCGACTCGAACGCGTGGTTCGTCTTGACCTCCGCCCAGGAAGACTCCAAGGGCGAGTACATCGCCAGTTCGTTCTCCAGGGTGGTGCGTTTGGACCTGCCAGGCGACGGCGACGCGGTGGGCGCAACGTTCGCGGCCGGGGACGCCTCCGGTGCGTCCTGTGCCCACGAATCGCCCGCCGTCAGGAGGACGGCGAGCAGCAAACCACCGCAACGGATGAAGGTCAGGAATTTCACGAGGCTTGCGGCGAGAACCTTGCCGCAAGTCGCTAGCGGTGGTCCAGAAGTTCTTCGGCGAGAAAACGGACCTTCGGCAGACTCGCCGCGCCGTCGTCGTCCGCGCGGTGGCCGACCGGCGCGAGCACGACAGCGCGATACCCCTGCCCGGCCAGCCCGAGGGTTTCGTCAAATTTGCCCGTGTCAAAGCCTTCCATCGGGCAAACGTCCACGCTGTTGAGCGCGGCGAAGACCATCAACTGGCCCAGCGCGATGTACGCCTGCCGCGCGCACCATTCTCTGATTTCCGCGTGGCGTGGACCGTGGACGACATCGCCCTTGATGACCTTGCCGAAGCCGCCCTGGAGTTGCGCCACGTCGGTGCCGCGCACCTGGCTGATGCGTTCGAGGTAGTGGTCCACGTCGGCGTCGGTCACGTCCGTGCGCGCCGCGAAAACGACGAGGTGCGAACAATCGGTGATCTGCGACTGGCCGTAGGCGAGAGGCCGGAGTTTTTCCTTCAAGCCCGGATCGGTGATGACGATGAACTTGTAAGGCTGCAACCCGTACGAAGACGGGGCGAGGACGAGCGCCTGCTCAAACTTTGCCCATTCCTCGGTGGAGAGTTTCTTCGAGGGGTCGAACTTCTTGGTGGCGTAACGCCAGTGTAGTGCGGCAAGCGTGGCGTCGGCGGGAAGGAGCGGTTGGTCCATGGTGTGTGGCTTGACAGCCACGTTGCGGTGCTCCCGGCGGGAGCGTTGCGGTGCACGCTTCGCGTGCGTTGCGGTGTGGCCTGTAGCCACGTTGCGGGTAGCGGACCGTTCTGTCAACGCGCCGGGGCGCATCGCAACCCGCAACGTGCGCTTGGCGCACATCGCAACGGCGCGCCGTGCGCCTCAGAGATATGGGTTGCCCACGCGCTCTGCGCCGACCGTTGTCGCCGGTCCGTGTCCGGGTAACACCGTCACATCGTCGGGCAGCGTCAGGATCTTTTCGTGGATGCCGCGCAGCAGCAACTCGTGGTCGCCGCCGGGCAGGTCCGTGCGCCCGATGGAGCCGGCGAAGAGCACGTCGCCGCCGTAGAGCCGCCGGCCGGGCACGTCGTAGAAACACAGGCTGCCCGGGCAGTGCCCCGGCACGAGCAAAATTTTGAACGTCACTCCCTCGAACTCCGCCTGCTCCGTCTCGTCGATGGGCACCCCGCCCAGCACCGGCTCGAAGTCGATGCTCAGCCCGAAGCGCCGGTACGCCGTCCGATCCTCCAGCAGCGGAAGGCCGTCGGGGTGGTGGTAGATCGCGCAGCCGTGTTCCCGGGCGATCTCGGCCGCGTCCTGGATGTGGTCGATGTGCGCGTGCGTCAGGAGCAGCGCGTCCACCCGCCAGCCGTTCTTGCGCAGCCACGCCGCGCAACCTTCGGGCGCGTCGATCAGGAGCTTGCCCTCCTCCCCGCCCGCGTGGGTGGGCAAGGCGTAGGCGTTCGTCTGGAAATATCCGCCGGTGTATTTCTCGAAAGGCGCACTCTGGGAATTGTCCATGGGCGATCCATCATGCGGGCGGAGGCGGTTGGCAAGTCCGGCGTACCCTCCGTCGGCGAAGGAAAGGGAATCGAACGCCGCACCCGCGCGCGCTGTCTGAGCGTAAAATCTTTTCAGATGCCGGCTCGCACGGAACCCGCTACATTCGCTCCGCTCTCCGTTCTCACATGACCAAACTCCCGCTTTCCCTGGCCGTTGGTTGTTCGCTTCTGGCCACTGCCCTCACCGCCTGCCGCGCGGCGGAACCCGAACCCGGCCAGATCGCCGTCTCCGAGGCCAAGGCGCTCGAACAACTCCACTACACGCGCCACTCGCTCGACGACAGCATGTCCAACCGGCTGCTGCACACTTACATCGAGACGTACGACTTCAATCGCCTGTTCTTCACGCAGAGCGACATCAACGACTTCGAGAAAAAGTACGAGCACGAACTCGACGACGCCATCTGGCTGGGCGACCTGAAGCCCGCGCAGGTCATCTACGACTTGTACCTCAAGCGCGTCGAAAGCCGCGTCGCCAAGATCAAGACCCTGCTCGCAGCCGAGAAGTTCGACTTCGACGGGCACGGCACCATCGAGATCAGCCGCCAGAAGGCTCCCTGGCCCAAGGACGAGGCCGACGCCGACCGGCTCTGGCACGACCGGATCGAGAACGAACTCCTCACCGAGCGGCTGGCCGAGATGCCCAACGACAAGAAACCCGCCAAGGCTCCCGACATCCAGGCCAACGTCCCGCCCGCGCCCGACAGCACGCCGAAGAACGCGGCCACGCCCGAGGACAAGGCTGACAAGGCCAAGGAAACACCCGAGCAGATCGTCGCCAAGCGTTACGACCGGCTCCTGCGCTCGCTCCACGAGCAGAACAGGGACGACGTGGACAAGTTTTTCCTCAACGCGCTGGCGCAGTGCTACGACCCGCACAGCGAGTACATGAGCCCGAGCGAGATGGAGAATTTCTCCATCAACATGCGCCTGTCGCTGACCGGCATCGGCGCGATCCTGCGCAAAGAGGACGAATATTCCAAGATCGTCGAACTCATCGCCGGCGGCCCGGCCGCAGGCCAGGGCGACCTGAAGGTGGACGACAAGATCACCGCCGTCGCGCAGGGCAACGAGCCTTTCGTGGACGTGGTGGACATGAAGCTCGACAAGGTCGTGGAGATGATCCGCGGCAAGAAAGGCAGCGTCGTGCGGCTCCAGGTCGTCCCGGCGGGCACGACTGACACCTCCAAGCGCAAGGTCATCGCGATCACCCGCGACGAGGTCAAGCTCACCGACCAGGAAGCCCGGGCAGAGATCATCGAGCACAAGCGCGACGACGGCACGATGGATAAACTCGGCTGGATCACGCTCCCCGGCTTCTACGCGGACATGGACGGTTCCCGCGCGTCGGGCGCCAAGCGCAAGAGCACCACCAAGGACGTGGCCGCGCTGCTGACCCGGCTCAACAAGGAAGGCGTTACCGGCCTCATCATGGACCTGCGCCGCAACGGGGGCGGTTCGCTGGAAGAGGCGATCAACCTGACGGGCCTGTTCATCAAGAAGGGACCGGTCGTGCAGTCGAAGGACTACAACAAGCAGATCCAGGTGCAGAGCGACAAGGACCCGTCGATCCTGTACAGCGGTCCGATGGTTGTGTTGACCAGCCACATCAGCGCGTCGGCGAGCGAGATTTTCGCGGGCGCGTTGCAGGATTATCAACGGGCGGTGATCGTGGGCGACAAGAGCACGTTCGGCAAGGGCACGGTGCAGACGCTCCTGGAGCTGGGCCGCTACATGTCGCCGTTCGGCTTCAAGGTGGCCGACGCGGGCGCGCTCAAGCTGACGATCCAGAAGTTCTACCGTCCGTCCGGGCAGAGCACGCAGTTGAAGGGCGTCGAGAGCGACGTGGTGCTGCCGTCGCGTTACGCGCACCTGGAAGTGGGCGAGGATGCGTTGAAGTATCCCCTGCCCTTCGACGAGGTGAAGCCGGCCGATTACGAGAAGTGGCCCGGCCCGTGGTTCGACCTCGGCGACCTGCGCACGAAGTCGGCCACGCGGGTGAAGGCGGAGCCGGAGTTCCGTTACCTCATGCAGGACATCGACAAGATGGACGCGCGCACCAAGAGCAACAAGCTGTCGCTCAACGAGGGTGAACGCCGCGCCGAGCGCGACGCCGACAAGAAGCGCGCCGAGGAGATCAAGGCCGAGCGGTTGGCACGGCACCAGACCCTGCCGCCGACCTACGAGCTGCCTCTGAGCGACTTGGACAAACCCAAGCTGACGATGCTCCCAATCAAGAAGGACAAGGAAAAGACCGGGCAAGGCAAGGCGGACGCCAACGACGCCGCCAGCGAGGACCCCGCCGCCGAGGACCTGGAAGAGGAAAGCGGCACGGCCAAGGCCGACGTGGTGGACCCGATTAAAACCGAGTCACTCAACGTCCTCGAAGACATGATCGAG
The DNA here is from genome assembly GCA_964245885.1 of uncultured Chthoniobacterales bacterium. Classification (GTDB taxonomy): domain Bacteria; phylum Verrucomicrobiota; class Verrucomicrobiia; order Chthoniobacterales; family SZAS-18; genus CAHJWO01. The sequence continues at coordinate 19,323 of CAXTOX010000045.1, forward strand.
CAGACGCACGGCAAGAAGCTGGCCGCCAAGGGGCAGGACTGACCATCCAAACGATTGACGTGAATCGCCACGTCATCCACCCGGATCGTGCGACGATCCATATGGATCGTCTCGCCATCCAGTTGAATCGTCGCGCGATTCATATGGATCGTGCAGCCATTCATATTGATCGTCTTGCAATCCATATGAATCGTTCAGCGATCAACATGGATCGTTCAGCCATTCATATGGATCGTTGCGCGATCCATATGAATCATTCGGCGATCAACATGGATCGTGCAGCCATTCACATGGATCGTGCAGCCATTCACATGGATCGTTGCGCGATCCATATGGATCGTTTCACCATCTACCTCGATCATCCGGCCGTCTACCCTGTGGCCGCCGCCTAATTGTTGGTTGGGCACCGCGGACGCGGCGGGCCAGGCGGTTCCGTCTTGAAAACGTCGGCCCAGCCGGCTAGGTTGCCCTACGACGCGTGGAAGGAGCGTCCCGACGTGCGCCGGGTCCCCTGAAAACCCTCGAAGCCAGCCTCCGCATCCCCGACCTGTGGCAGCAACAGGCGGTCAGCGCCTTGCGCGCCGGACGCGACGTGGTCGTCCACGCTCCCACCGGCGCGGGGAAGACGTACATCTTCGAGTTGCTGTACTCCACGCTCAAGGGCCAGGCCGTGTTCACGGTGCCGACCCGCGCGCTGGCCAACGACAAGTACGCCGAGTGGCGCGCCGCAGGTTGGGACGTGGGGATCTGCACGGGCGACGTGAACCTGCGCCCCGATGCCCGCGTGATCGTCGCCACCCTGGAAACCCAGCGCGGCCGGCTCTTGCACCGGCGCGGGCCGCGGCTCCTCGTCATCGACGAATACCAGATGCTCGGCGACCCGCACCGTGGCGCCAACTACGAACTCGCCCTCTCCCTCGCCCCGCCCGGCACCCAGCTCCTCCTGCTGAGCGGCAGCGTGGGCAATCCGGCCGACGTGAGGGCGTGGCTGGATCGCCTGGGGCGCGCCGCCGAACTCGTCATCCACCAGGAACGCCCCGTGCCGCTGGAGGAAAGCGTTCTCGACGCCCTGCCCTTCCAGCTCGACGCGCGCTCCTTCGGCTACTGGCCGCGCCTGCTCGCCAAGGCGCTCCTGGCCGATCTCGGGCCGATCCTCGTGTTCGCGCCGCGCCGCGCCGCCGCCGAGGAACTCGCCCGCGACCTCTCCAGCGCCCTGCCGGTGGACGACCCGCTCGTGCTTTCGCCCGAACAGGCCGCGCTCGCGGGCGAAAAGTTGGCCAAGCTCTTGCGCCGCCGCATCGCCTATCACCACAGCGGCCTGAGCTACGGCGCGCGCGCCGGGTTGATCGAACCCCTCGCCAAAACGGGGCAGCTCCGCGCCGTTGTCGCCACGACGGGGCTTGCCGCCGGGGTGAATTTTTCCATGCGCTCGGTGCTGGTGACCGACACCAAATACTCGGTGCGCCACTTCGAGCGGCATCTCCAGCCGGAGGAATTGCTCCAGATGTTCGGCCGGGCGGGGCGGCGGGGATTGGACGACAGCGGGTTCGTGCTGGTCGCGCCGGGCCGTCCGCGGCTGGAGGACGCGCGGCCGAAGAACCTCAAGCGCGCGACGCAGATCGACTGGCCGAGCCTGCTTTCCGTGATGGAGGCCGCGCGCGAACGCGACGAGCCGCCGCTTGCCGCCGCCGCCGAACTTTGTCGGCGGCTGTTCAGCGTGCAGAACGTGCCGCTGGGGGTGGAGCGTTCGGTGGCCGACGGCGCGCGTCCGTGCGGCTTGTGGGTGGACGCCGAACGCGCCCGGCTCGCGCAGCCGCTCAGCGTGGAGATTCTCGCTTCCACGGGCGAATGGGAGCCGTGTGGCGGGGAGATTCAGGTGCCGCTGGCGGAGTTGTGGGTTTGTAGGGCGGAGCGCCTGCCCTATAAACCCGCCTTGCACGACGTGGACTTCATGCGCGCCATCGGCCGGGGCAACCTTTGCAAGCTGCACCGGCCGGAAACCGAGCATGCGCCGGGAGGTTGGCGCTACGGACGCGAAATTCCCCTGGCCGTCGTCCTGAGCGCGAACGAAGTGCGTTTCGTCAAAGGGATGCGCGCCGCGCTCGAAACGCTCTCGGACGATTGGCGCGGGCGCAATTTCCCCGTCGGCGGACGGCTCGGACGGGCGGTGTTCGAGGAGCGGATTTTACCTATCGTGCCCGCGTTGAGTGGCGGCGGCACCCTGTGGCAACTGGTCGAGCGCAGTGGCGTGCAGGTCGCGCAGGTGGATTATTCGTCGCTCCTGTTCCCGGCCCGGCGGGACTCCACCGGCCGCGCGCTGCACGCGCCGACCGAACGCCGCAACTATCCCGCCTGCTGCCAGACTTGCCCGCAGTTGCCCGTCTGCGAGCACGATGGCAAGTCCATGACCCCCGCCCTCGCGTGGCGCAAGCTCGGTCTCATCGAACCCGACGGCACGCCAACGCGGCGCGGGGTGATCTTCGGGTTGTTCAATCACGGGGAAGGGCTGGCGGTTGCCGCGGCGCTGGAACAGCCGGACTATGCCATTGACGACCTGATCTACGACCTTGCCAACCTGCGCGCGGGGCACCGTTTCACCCCGGAGGGCGACAATCCGTACGGCGGCCGGCTGGGTAGTCTGTGCGCGCGCGTGTACGCCCGGGCCGACTACCCCGGCTACCTGGAAATGGGCGTGCCGACGGACTACGGCGACGGCGCGGCAGAGGTCGTCGCGGAGTTGGCGAAAAATCCCGGCAGCCGGCACCGTTTGCTCAACGACTTCCTGAGCGCGGGCGACCTCGAACGCGCCCTGACCGAGTGGCGCAGCCTCCTGTCGCACATCGCCGTCGCGCCAGAATACCCGTGGGACCGGTGGCAAACTCTCCAGGCCGTGGCGCGCCGGTGCGTGGAGACGAACGGCGGCGGTCAGTTGCCAACTTTCCCGCCGCTGTCGGCCGCGCAGCAGCGGCGTTACCAGCACCGGTTGTTCCTCAAATAGCCACACGGAAAGGAGCTTCTCGCAAAGGCCGCGAAGGGGAAAAAGGAATGTTCAAACCAACCGGCCAGAAGAAGCCTCGCACAGAGGCCACGGAGGCCACGGAGAAGGCGAAGAAGCGGCAAGACGAAGTTTTTTCCACTCCTTCTTCCTTGTGACCTCCGTGACCTCTGTCCGAGGCTTTTCCCCTACCTACCTTTCTCCCCCTTTGCGGCCTTCGTGGCTTTTGCGAGAGGCTTTCTTCAGGCGGCACACGCCGACTTGAAGAGGAACGGCGTCGACACAATCGTCTCCCCCGCCTCGTTGCAGACGATTCGGGTCATCGACACGTGCGGCAGCGGTGCGGCGGTCTGCCACGCGCGAAACGCCGCCATCGTGTCCACTGCCACTTCGAGCGACGGGGCCAGGCAGCGCCACATCACCGCGCGGATGAAAAGCTCGTGGCTGATCAGGAACACCGGCGCAGTGTTGCGTGCGTTCAACCACGCCAGCGTCGCCTCGATCCGGCCGAGGAAATCGGCGAACGATTCCGCACCCTCACCGTCGCAGAAGCGCGGGTCGGCTTTTTTCCAGTATTCGTCCACGGCGGGACGCCGCTGCTTGGTGGTGGAGTCCTTCCAGGCGTCGGGCCGCAGGTAGGTAAATTCCTGGATCGGCAGCATGAGGCTCTCCACGGCGGGAAAACGTCCGATCATCGGCGCGGCGGTCTGGCGTGAGCGCAGGAACGGCGAATACACGATGATCCTGGGCAGCGCCACGGTGGCGACGGCCAAGGTGCGGGCCTGTTGCCGGCCGGCTTCGGTGAGAGCGTAGTTGGCGGGGTGGTCGATCACGCCGCCGACGTTGGCTTCACTCTCGGCGTGGCGGATGAACAGAGCGTCGAAGGGCATAAGGGGAAGGCAGAAGGCAGAAGGTAGAAGGAGCAGAAGGGGGCCGCAGGCGTCCCGCGTTACGATATGCGCGGAGGGCGTCGTCTCAAGGGTTTGTCCTTCTGCTTTCTCTCCTTCTACCTTCTGCCTTCTTCCCATGCTCACCGTCATCGACCATCCGCTGGTGCAGGTAAAACTCGGCCTCCTGCGCGATCAAGCCACGTCCGTGCCCGAGTTCCGCCGCGCCCTGCGCGAGACGGCGGCGCTGATGTTTTTCCAGGCCACGGCCGATCTGTCCACGGTGGAAACGACGGTGCAAACCCCGCTCGCCCCGTGCGCCGCGCGGCGGCTGGAACGCCACGTCGTGCTCGCGCCGATCCTGCGCGCGGGCCTGGGACTGCTGGAGGGACTCTTTGAACTCGTGCCCGACGCGCAGGTGGCCCACCTCGGGTTCTACCGCGACGAACACACCCTCAAACCCGTACGCTACTACGCGAAGGTGCCGCCGGGCATCGCGGACGCGGCGGTGATCCTGCTCGACCCGATGCTGGCCACCGGCCACAGCGCGGCGGCGGCGGTGTCGGCGCTCAAGGTCTCCGGCGCGCAGCACATCCGGTTTCTGTGCTTGGTGAGCTGCCCTGAGGGCGTGGAACACTTCCACGCGACCCACCCCGACGTGCCGGTGTTCACCGCCGCCGTGGACGAAAAGCTCAACGAGCGCGGCTACATCGTCCCCGGCCTCGGCGACGCGGGCGACCGGTTCTTCGGGACGTAGGAGGGCAACCCCTCACCTGATGTGGGTGCGGCAGGATAACAAACGGCGACAATTCCGAGATAATTTTTCCGGTGGCGATCTTTCTAGATTGGCAGATGAAAAAACGCCTGACCCCTTTTTCCACTCCCCGTTTCTTTCGGTTTTCTCCCGAGACGCCCGCTGACCAGGAGGCCAACATGCTTTCCTGCCTGAAGGGCGAGCGGCCAATTGCTTGCCCCCAGCGTCAAGGCCAGAGAAAAATGAGCTTTTCTGAAAATGTTTCTCGGAAAAAACTGGCTATAGGAATAAACCATCGTGCGGGCACCGCGATGGAACGCCAAAACAAGGAGTAAGATTTATCTTTACGAGGGAAAAACGAATGGACAGACGCTTGCATACCATGAAAACGAACCATAGAAGCCGGAAAACCGATTTGCCGATCTCCACTTCCCGTTGGCTCGCCTACACCACGGCGGGTGCGGCCACCGCACTTGGCTGTGCCGGTTCAGTGGAAGCCGCGATCACCGTGATCGATGTCAATCAAGTCATCAGCGCCCCGCCCGGAGGAAATGCCGGTGCCGTTTTTGCCCTGCCGGAGAGCCACAGTTTCTCTCTCAACAACCTCGTCAGCAGCTACGGATTTGGCGCGGCGGGGCTCGGCATGAAGAAGGGCTCGCAGTTCATTGGCTTCTCCGTTGCGAACAACTCGGGCTACCCTTTCGCCTATCCTTCCCGATTGAGCTTGGGAGCCAACATCGCCGACGGCCCGTTCGCCGTCAAAGCCTTCGGCACTCTGGCTTTCGGAGCCTATTCGGGTCCCCCGTGGAGAACCGCCGGCCGGGGGTACATCGGCTTTAAATTTACCGACAGCGCCGGTCAGGAATACGGCTGGATTGACCTCACGACTGCCGGTTACGAAGTCGGCAGTGCCTTGACGCTGAACTCCTACGCGTACACCACGGCGGGGGAACGGATCACCGCAGGCCAGACCCAGGTGCCCGAGCCGGGGTCCCTCGCTTTGCTGGCGGCGGGCGGCGCTGGCCTGCTGGCCTGGCGTCAGCGCCGAGCCCGGTCGGCCGCTCTGCCAAGCGAAGGCTGAGCCTCGTCCAAGCCGGTCGCTCATCCGCTGCCTCTCGGTGCGGCAAGCCTGTCGCTGGGCGCTTGCGCCGGGACGCCCGGCGGCTACTTACCCCTCCGAATTCATGATCCAATCCCCCGCCCGGCGCAAAGTGCTGCTCATCGGCTGGGACGGAGCCGATTGGGAACACATCAATCCCTTGCTGGAGGAGGGCTTGCTACCCATCTTGGATGGCTTCATCAACCGCGGAGTCATGGGCAACCTAGCCACTCTCCAGCCGGTGCTCTCGCCGATGCTTTGGAACTCGGTGGCCACGGGCAAGTTCGCCGACAAGCACGGCATCCACGGCTTCATCGAGCCCGACCCGGTCAACGGCGGCGTGCGGCCTTACACCAGCACGTCGCGCAAGACCAAAGCCCTGTGGAACATGCTCACCCAGAGTGGCCTCAAGAGCAACGTGGTGGGCTGGTGGGCCAGCCATCCGGCCGAGCCGATTGACGGCGTCGTGGTCACCAACGCGTTCGGAGGCACCCGGTTCGACCCGGAGAAGGGCTGGCAGGTGCCACCCGGCAGCGTGCACCCGCCGGAGCTGGCGGCCTCGCTGGCTCGCTTCAAGGTGTTTCCTTCCGAGTTGACCGAGGCGCACATCCTGCCCTTCATCCCGCAGGCGGCCGGGATCGACCAGAAGCAGGATCAGTCGCTCGGGTCCTTCGCCAAGATCCTGAGCGACAACGCCACGGTCCACGCCGTCGCCACGGCCATCATGGAATGCGAGCCGTGGGACTTCATGGCGGTGTACTACGACGGCATCGACCACTTCTCGCACGCGTTCATGCCCTACCACCCGCCCCGGCTGCCCTGGGTGAAGGAAGCGGACTTCGAGCGGTACCGCGAGGTGATCCGGGGTGCCTACCGCTTCCATGACCTGATGCTGGCCCGGCTGCTCCAGCTCGCCGGACCGGAAACCACGGTGATCCTGTGCTCGGACCACGGCTTCGAGAGCGGCCCGCAGCGACCGCACGGCACCCCGCGCGAGCCCGCCGGACCCGCCGCCTGGCACCGGCAATACGGCATCTTCGTCATGGCGGGCGAGGGCGTCAAGCAGGACGAACGCATCTACGGAGCCAGCCTGATCGATCTCGCGCCAACGGTGCTCTCGCTCTTCGGTTTGCCGATCGGCCAGGACATGGATGGCCGCCCGCTGCTCGAAGCTTTCGAGATCCCTCCCTCGGTGGAGACCATCCCGAGCTGGGACGCGGTGCCGGGTGATGCCGGAGCTCACGCGGCGGACGCGGGCATCGATCGAGACCAGGCCGCGGAACTCATGCAGCAGTTCGCCGCGCTCGGCTACATCGAGGACCCCGGTGCTGGCCAGGAGAAGCAGGCGGAAAGCGCCGAGATCGAGGCGAAATACAATGTTTCGCGCACGCTGCTGTGGAAAGGCCAGCCGGACCAGGCGCTGCCGCTGCTGGAGGATATTACCCGGCGGCGTCCGTGGGAGGACCGGTTCTTGGCGCAACTGTCCACCGCCTACTTCCAGGCCGGCTACCTGCGCCAGGCCGAGCGGTTGCTGACCGTCGCCTACCACTTCGGCGAAGTGCAAAACCCCGGCCTACAGGTCCAATGGTCCCGGCTCAAGCTGGCGCTGGGGGATCTGTCGACGGGGTTGGAGGGTTTGCGGTCCGCGAGCGAGCTGAGTCCGAGGGATGCCCGCATCCATACCCATTTGGGCAACACCTACGAGCAACTGGGGCGCTGGGAAGATGCCCGGCGCGCCTACGAGCAGGCCGTGAGCCTCGACCCGGAAGACGCGTTTGCCTGGCAGGGTCTTTCCAACGTTTACCGGCGGCAGGGCGACATGGGCAAAACCGCCGACGCGGCCATGCGTGCCGTCAGCCTGCTGCACCGGCTGCCGCAAGCCCATTTCAACCTGGGGGTGGCGTTGGCGCGATCCGGAGAGTTGGACCGTGCGCGGGTGGCGTTCGAGACGGCGTTGCGTTTCCGGCCCCGATTCTTCAACGCGCACCGCTACCTGGGGGCGCTCTACCGGGTGCTGCCCGGGGGAGAAGACAAGGCACGTTTCCACAAGGAGGAAGCGCGCCGGTTGCGTCTGCGTCGAGGGACCGGCGAACGAGAGACCGAAACCCGGCGTGAAACCCTCTTCGATCTGCCGGAGATCCCCAGCCAGGAGGAACGCCACCGGATCTTGCTGCGAGAGCGGCCCGATCCTCAGCCCAAGGAGGAATGGTCGGGCAAGACGTTCGTGCTGGTCTCCGGCCTGCCGCGCTCGGGCACGTCCCTGATGATGCAGCTCCTGCAAGCCGGGGGCCTGGAGCCGATGACGGACGGCGAGCGCACGGCCGACGTGGACAACCCGCGCGGGTATTACGAATGGGAAGCGATCAAGCAGGTCGCGGCCCGGCCGGAAATCCTCGACGACGAGACCGTCAACGGCAAGGCCATCAAGTGTATTTCCATGCTGCTGCCCAAGCTGCCGGCCCGGCACCGCTACAAGGTGATCTTCATGGTGCGTCCCATCGGGCAGGTCGCCGCCTCGCAGCACGACATGACCGAGCGCCTGGGCGCCCGGGGCGCGGCGCTCGACGCGGAGCAGTTGGCGCGCGGATTGAGTGTGCACCGCGACGAGACGCTCCAATGGCTCACCCAGACTCCACACATGGAGCACGTGGAAGTGAGCTACCCGGCGCTGGTGCGCGACCCTTTGCCGATCATCTCGACGCTGGTGGAATTCCTGGGGTCGGACCGTCTGCCCGGCGCGGAGCGCATGCCGGCGGCAATCGATCCGGCGCTGCATCGCAAGCGCGGATAGGGAATCAAGTTTTTCCACTCGAAAGCCCGGAGAGCGTGTGGGAATCGGGTTTTCTGGCAGGTTGCAGGATGATGATGCGGGAAAAGATGCCTGTCCCGAATGGCACTAAGATGAGGGTAAATTGCTCAAGGCGAATGCTTTCACAATAACAATTTTCAAAGTTGAAGAAAAAGGGACAGGCATGAATGGCACTAAGATAAGCGATCTCGGGATGTGTTTAGCTATTAATTCTGAGCCGTTTGCAGAAGGCACGCGCCTGAAAAAACGCCTTATCTTAGTGCCATTTATGCCTGTGCCCTTTTTCACGGGCAAACCCTGTGCCACGCAGAAGGGTCTCAATCATAATTCTCTGCATATCTGCCACAAAGATAATATCTTGTCATGGATGAGTGTCTTCTCTAAGAACTGCAACTCGGCACACGTGCCTCCACCCGACTAGAACCAACCTTCAGCCAACCGGAAACACTCTCTGCCTGTTATGAACCGCACCAAACATCACTCATCGCTGCTGCTCGCTTGCGCGGTCACCCTTGCCGCCGCCGCCCACGCCCACGCCGCTCTCACGCTACAGCTCGCGCAGGTGGGAGACGGCGTAGTGCTCACCGGCAGCGGCAGCCTCAACGTGTT
>CAXTOX010000046.1:0-28280 GCA_964245885.1 uncultured Chthoniobacterales bacterium
CGCAACATCGCAGATGAACTGGTCGATGTCAGTTAACTAATACCCATTACCGAATTCCGTGCATGGCGGGGTCGGGGGTGCCGCATCCCTGAAGGGTGAGCAACGTGCCGCAAAACGCAGTGAGAAATTGCCAGCCGTGTATGTTGAAGCGTCTCTATGTTCATTGTGACGATGTTGCAGGGGCCTGACGGACTCAAGCTCAGCGGCGGCGGGAAGAAAGGCGAGCCGAAAAAACCAGCGTCTACCCGCCGTTCGCTGGAGCGCGTGGTTCGGTGACTGTGGCTCAACTGGCACGATACGCTTTGTCTGTGGGCCAGTCGATCTTGGGCGCGGCTTGAAGAAGTTGATAGGTCTTCGGGAAGGACCCTCGGATGCTTCTTATGTCTAGGAAGGAACGCGCTGCGCTCTGCACCTCGGGTCGTTGGTGCTGGAGCGAAAGAGAAAAGCCCTCGTCCCCAAGTGCGGTGAGGAGCCGACCGAAGTTGTCGTGCATCTGCTCCAAGTCTTCGCCGCCCGCGTAAGGCTGGCTGAGGCGGACGTAGGCAGACAGAAAGAAGGCAATTTGGGCGTCGCGGTTCCCGCGAGAGGCTGGCTCCAGGGCACGGGTACAGGCTCGCCACGGATCAAAACGCTCCTCGTAAGACGGTCTGCCGACATAAGCAGGGGATGGTGCAGGAACGTGCGCGCAACCGACAAAAGTAAACACGGCTGTTACAAGCAGAGCAGTGCGGAGTGGCGGTTTCACGAGATGCGGGAAGTCACCTGACGGAGGTAGTAAGCGAACCAATATCGCAGAATAAGGTGCCGAAGTCCGGTCCATCACAGTCTGTAAAGATTCCGGCAGACGGCACACCACCCTTGTCAGAAAAACAGTCGGATGGTCAAGCGTGACTTGAAACCGTGCATACAGAGGATCGGTTCACTGCATTGACGCTAGCCGTGTTCACCACCGCAGCCGCCGAAGGAGGCGAAAACGTCGTTGTCTGACCTACAAGTCTCGTGTAAAGCACCCGCATGGAAAGCGGCGGGAACCTTTCGGAGCACACGCAGGCATTGGACATCGCGGCCGTGCAGAGGTTCCAGCGGGCGTTTGCCGCGGCGCGCGAATGGGAGCAGTTCCACACCCCGAAGAACCTGGCGATGGCGCTCGCCGGAGAGGCGGGCGAATTGTTGGAAATCTTCCAGTGGCTCACGCCGGAACAATCCGCGCGCATTGCCGATACTGAGAAGGGTAAGCAGGCGGTCGAACACGAACTCGCCGACCTGCTCGCCTACGTAATCCGGCTCGCCGACGTGCTCAACATCGACCTCAGCCAGAGCCTCTGGGACAAACTCCGGCTCAACGAGCAAAAGTACCCGGTCGCGCTGGCCAAGGGGAACGCCCGGAAGTATTCCGAGCTTCGCGAGACGTGAAGGCATTCCCGCCGCAGGCGGTCGTCCAAGGTAGGGTTGCCTCTCCGAGGCAATCCTGGATTTTCTGGTCGGAACTTCAGATCACGGGCATGATCATCCAAACGAAATTAGGATTGCCTCGGAGAGGCAACCCTACCTTAGGCGACCGGCCGCCTCGCGGCCTGTTCACGCCCGCCGCGCCCAGCGCAGCTTTGCGGAACCCGCCCGCGGGTTGTCCCGGCGCTCCGCCGCGCTCGGCCGGACCACCTCGTCGGCGACCTCGGCGTATCCTCCCGCCCTCTGCCCTTCGCGAAAAGCCAGCTTCACCCGCCGGTCTTCCCCGGAGTGGAACGTCAGCACGGCCACCCGCCCACCCGGCGCGAGGCACTCCGGCAGCGTGCGCAGGAGGGTGTCCAACGCGCCGAACTCATCGTTCACCGCGATCCGCACCGCCTGGAACACCCGCCGCACCGTGTCCTCGCGCACCGGGGCCGGGACGGCGTTGCCCACCGTTTCGGCCAGGGTGCGCGTCGTCGGAAAATTCCGCCCGGCGAGCGCAACGGCCAGCGAAGCGGCGCGCGGCTCGTCGGCGTTTTCCACCAGGGCGCGAGTCAACGCCTCCGGGGACACGCGGGCCAGCCACTCGGCGGCCGTCAACCCGCGCCGCGGGTTCATGCGCATGTCCAGCGGACCGTCGTGCTTCACGGAAAACCCGCGTTCGGGTACGTCCAGTTGCATGGAGGAAACGCCGAGATCCGCCAGGATGACGTCTGCCCCCTGCGGGCGGCGTTCGGCCAGCCGCCGGGCCAGGCCGGCGAAGTTGCACCGCTCCCACGTCAACGCGTCCGGTCCGTACCCGGCCGCCCGCAGACGCGCCAGCGCGCTCTCACCCTCGACCGGGTCGGCGTCCAGCGCCAGCAGGTGCGCCCCCGGCCCGGCGATGCGCCGCAGGATCGCTTCCGCGTGCCCGCCGTAGCCGAGGGTGCAGTCCACCGCGAAGTCCCCCGGCTGCGGGTCGAGCGCCGCCAAGATTTCCTCCACCATGATCGGCCGGTGGGTGCCCGCCGGGGTCTTGCCCGAGGCGAGCACTTTTTGCACGGTCTCAGGGAAACGCGCGGGATCGTGTTCCTTGTACTTCTCGTGGAAGGCGCGCGGGTTCTTGCCCCGGTAGCGCGGGCGGCGGCGGTGGGGAGTTTCGTCCACGACCTTAGCTGCGGATCTCCGCGTTCTTGAAACGCACGATGAAGCGAAACACCTTCTTCGACTCGGACTGGATCTCGCCGGTCTGTAGGTCCACGCGCAGTGGCCTCAGGACCCGCTTGATGTCCACCGTCGCGTGGAAGCCGCGCTCGGAGAAAATGTCGATGAGCATGGCCAGCGCGACGGGGTCTTCAAAAAGTGTGTCCTCGGAGTTGATGTTCGCCGTGCCCGAGAGCGCGTGCCGCACCACGATGGGCATGATCCGGCCTTCGATGAACTCGATCACCCGCCCGAACGTCTCGGGATGCTCCACCTCATAGCCGTCCAGCCGCCGGACGAGTTCCTGCCGCGCGTGGCGGATGATGTCGCTGGCCAGCGGGAGGAGGCGCAGCTTGTCAAAGGTCGGCGGGTCCAGTTCCAGCGAACTCTGGTATTCCAACTCGCGGACGATGTTCGCCTGCACCTCCGGGATCGGGGCCTGCGCGTTGATGAAGTGGTAGCGGAAGATCTGCTTGAGCGACACCAGCGCGTCGTAGGTCTGCTCCTTGAAAACGCGGTAGCGGTTGCGCGCGAGTTCCTCGCTGAAGTCCGTCGCGCGCTCCTCCCACGACTCGCCGACACCCGAGCGGGTCACCTCCTCGTTGTGGGCGATGATCTGCCGGCCGCGCTTGAGCTGGCGCGCGACGCTCTCAGCCTCGTCCACGAACAGCACCATGATGTGAAAAGTCGGCTGCTTGAAGTGGATCACTTCCGGCGTGCCGGCAAACTCCCGCCGCAGGGCCACCATCTCGTCGAAGAGCATCTTCAGGCACTCCACCTGCACCTTCGTGCGCGGGAAGCCGTCGAGCAGCGCGCCGTTTTGCTGTGTGGGCTCCAGGAGCTTGCGGAACAGGATGCCGACGACCTCCCGGTCGCCGACCATGCCGCCGCGTGCCTTGATGGCCCGTGCTTCCGGGGTGGCGAGGAGCGCGGAGACGACCACCGGCTCGGCGTCGATGCCGCGCACCTTGCGGATAAAGTCCGTGTTGGTCCCCTTGCCCGCACCCGGGGCACCGCCGAGCAGGATCAATTCTTTGGGAAAACTCAGCTGGGCGCGTCCGAATTCCCCTTCGAGTTCGCGCATCACGGAGCCGAAGATGAGTTGGGCGTCCTTGATCTCCAGATCCGGAGGAGAGGGCTTGGCGAGAGCGGGCCGGGGGGCGGGGTTCATGGCCCACAGTTTACCCGCGTCCGTACCGAGGTCGACCCCCGGAAGCAAAATTCGCGTCGGCCAACCGCCTTCTGGCGTCCGGCGCGCCCCTCCCGTAGAATCCGGGCACCGTAACGGGAGCATCCGTTCCCGAAACCCGCTTCAAACCCGTGGCCGACCTCTCCTCTCCTCCGCACCCGCCCGACCGCGTTTTGCCCCCGCCCCTGCCCGGGCCGCGCCGCGGACGCCTCGCCTGGTTCGGCCACCTGTTTTTCCTGTCGGCCTGGCTGCTGACGCTGATCCTCCTGTGGTATTTTCAGATCGGGCTGTCCGGGCACCCACGCAAGCCGCTGGGCAGCGTGGCGGGCGTGCTGCTCGGGGTCGGGTTGAACGCGCTGCTCTTCGGCGCGGTCTGCGTGGCGGCGTGGGGGTGTTCGCGCGCGACGGCGGCGGAATGGCTCCTGCGCTGGCGCGGCGGCGCGGGGCCGGTCTGGCGCGGGGTGTTGTACTCGGTGGCGCTGCGGATCGTCGTGCTGATCGTGTCGGTGGTCGTCGTGTTCGCGCTCGTCGCCGGCGGGGTAATCACCGCGGACAATGCGGAGCAGTTCAAGCCACATCCCGAAAACGCCGTCGACCCGCACGCGCTCGTGAGCGACCGCGCTTTTTTCTGGTGCGTGGTGACGCTGTTCAGCGCCTCGGCCGGCTTTCTGGAGGAAGCCTGGCGCGGCGGGATGCTGGCGGGGCTGGCCGGGGCGTTCCCCCGGGCCTTCGGCGGGCCGGTCGGCTCGTGGGTGGCGATCCTTCCCGTGGCGGTGCTTTTCGGACTGGGTCATCTGTACATGGGTTGGGCGGCGGTGGCGGCGACGACCGTGCTGGGCGTCGGGCTCGGGGCGATTACCGTGTGGCACCGCACCATTTGGGACGCCGTCATCACCCACGCGCTGTTTGATGCCGGCAGCTTCGCGCTGCTGGCCTGGACGCTCCGGTACAATCCACATTTGCTCGGATCGTAGGCAAATGGGAACTTCCTTCGCCAGCCGCCCTTTCCCCATGAAACGTCTCCTTCGGGTCTCCGGCCTGTCCGCAGTGTGGGCCGTGTGCGCGCTCGGTTCGCTCGCCGCCCAGACGCCACCCGCGTCCCCGTCTGCCGCCGCCACGGGCAGCCCCGTGGCACTCGATGCGTGGCTGGTTTCTCCGACGCTTTGGCAGACCGCGCCGGGACAAATTCCCGCCGTCCGCGCGATGGGCCTGCACTGGGTTTCCGATGCGCACGACGCCGCGCGCACAGCCAAGGCGTCCCTGCGCCTGCGCGACCTGCCGGTGGCGGAGATGATCGTGCGCTTCTCGCCCGCCGCCGCCGGCGCGCCCGCCGCGAGCCCCGGCAGCGCGCCCGCGCCGTCCGTGGCGGTCGCCGCCAACGGGAAAACGGTAGTTTCAGGCATCCAAATTTCGATCTACAACCGCGGCGACGCCGGCGACCTCGACCAGAGGAAGTTCGACGCCCTGGTGGAACAAACCCGCGTCTCGCTCGATACCCTGACCGGGGTCAAGTCTGCGGATCGCGGCGTGGACAACACCAGCGCCGTGCCGAGCAAGGGCCTCGTGTGGGTCACCCCGGCGAGCCGTTTCCTGCTCGAATGGAGCGCGACGCCCGAGAACAAGGTCCAGGGCATTACGTACCGGGCGGAGTTTGTGCGCCTGAAGGTCACGCCGGCCCTCGACCAACCCAGGACCGTCCTTGAACAAATGCGGGCGGCCTCCAGTCCGCCCGCCGCCGCGTCCAAGGCCGTGACGGTGCACGCCGCCGACCTGCCCGCGCGCGTGGTCAAGGACCCCGACGGCGGCGAGTGGCTGCCGAAGATCCCCATGGTGGACCAGGGTCAGAAAGGGTACTGCGTGACGGCGGCCACCGAGCGGGTCCTGCGCTACTACGGCGTGGACGTGGACCAGAACGAACTCGCGCAGATCGCCAACACGTCCACGACCGGCGGCACGAGCACCTCCGAGATGGTCACGGCGCTGCGCAAGCTGGCGGGACGTTTCCGGGTCAACGTCATCACCGAGGATGAAATGACGTACCCGCTTTTCCTGCAAGAGATCAACGACTACAACCGCGTCGCCCGCAAAGCTCCCAAGAGCGCCAACGCCCCGCTCATCGACGTGCGGGGAAACACGCTGTCTTACGAGACGATCATCAACCAGATGAACGGTGAGGTGCTGCGCGAGGCGCGCACCAAGCTGAACCCGGCGTACGTGACGAAGTTCGAGCACGACATTCAATCGCACATCGAACGGGGCATCCCGCTGTTGTGGTCGGTGTCGCTGGGTTTGCTACCGGAGACGAAGCTGCCGCCGCAGGTCCGCGGCGGGCACATGCGCCTGATCATCGGCTACAACGCCAAGACGAAGGAAGTGTACTACTCCGACACCTGGGGGCTGGGGCACGAGTTGAAGAAGATGCCCTTACCTGACGCGTGGACGATGACGGACGGGCTGTTCACGCTGGAGCCGATCTGATTTTCACAAGATGCACCGCGGCTCGATTGGGCGGAGACGCCTCCGGTTGCAGGGCAGGCGCTCCGCCTGCCCTGCAACCGGAGAGCGGCTTTCATCTCAATGATCGTGAGAAACGGTGTGGTAGGATTGCTTTGGAGAAGCATCAGGGCTTCGTGACGAATCGTTCGTATTGCTCGCGAGTGTCGATGTCAACGGCAGCCTCTGGCATCGGCACCGGGATCACCTGTCCAGCGTGACGCTGCAAGATTGGTTTCGCCCCCGACGCATCGGGCAGTGCTGCGAGTTCGGCGAAATGCTCGCGGCCAAGCACCGCCGGCACGCCGAGCGTTCCATGGTAGGCCGCGGCGGTGATGGAACACGCCCCACCCTTTCCCCACGCGTCCGTGAGTTGCCTTAACTCCACTGCTCCAACCAAGGGTTGATCACACAACGTCAGCAGGACGGCGTCGGTTTCCTCGTGGCCGACCAGCGCGGCCATGCCCAACCGGACGGAACCGCCCATGCCACGCTGCCAATCAGGATTCTCTACAACGCGCACGTCAAGGCCGGTGAGTTCGCTGCGGAGCCGGTCCGCCCCGGAGCCGAGCACGACGATCACCGGCCGGCAGCCGGTCGCCAGCGCCGTTTCCGCCGCGCGACGTAGCAGCGTGCGCCCGCCGTATCCCAGAAGCTGCTTGGGCGAACCCAGCCGCGTGGACCCACCCGCCGCCAGGACGATGCAGGCGACGTTCACTCACACCTCTGCCAGCGCGGCCGGGATTTCGAGACGTTCGCCGGTCTTCTCAATGTTCACACTCATGTGCTCGTCGTTATCGTGCATGTGGCTGCGGTTGCGCGCCAGCAGCATGTAGAACGTCGGCACCACGAACAACGTGAACGCCGTGCCGATGATCATGCCCGTGACGAGGACCCAGCCGATGGAATTGCGCGCGCCCGCGCCCGGACCCGTCGCAAAGATGAGCGGGGCATGCCCGGCCACCGTCGCCGCCGTGGTCATCAGGATCGGCCGCAGCCGCGTCGAGGCTCCTTCCACGATCGCCTGGAATTTATCACAGCCCTTTTCCTGCAGAGCGTTGGCGAACTCCACGATGAGAATGCCGTTCTTCGACACGAGACCCACCAGGGTCACCAACCCGACGTTGGCATAAATGTTCAGCGTGGTAAACCCCATGAAAGTGAACGCCAGAGCCCCCGTCAACGCCAGCGGCACCGAGCCGAGCAGGATGATGAGCGGATCGGTGAAGCTCTCGAACTGCGCCGCCAGCACGAGGAAGATCAGGATCAGCGAGAGCACCAGCAGCGGCAGGAACTTGCTGCCTTCCACGCGCAACTGCCGCGACGCGCCGCCGTAGTCGATGACGTACCCCTTGGGCAGGATGGTCTTCGCCTCGTCTTCCATCACCCGCAGGCACGTGTCCAGCGTCACGCCGGGCTGCGGCATGACGACGCCCTGGATTTTCACCGAGTTCAACTGCTGGAAACGGCTCAACGCGCGCGGCTCGGCCGTTGTGCTGATGTGCGCGAACGTGGACAGCGGCACCAGCGTGCCCTGCGGCCCGGAGACGTAGAAATGGTCGAGTTGATCCGGGTTCAGGCGTTCGACGCGCGTGACCTGCGGGATCACCTTGTACGAGCGGCCCGAAATGGCGAAGCGGTTGATATAATTGCCGCCGAGCATCGTGGAAAGGTCCGCGCCGACCTGAGAGAGGTTCAGCCCGAGCGAAGCGACTTTATCGCGGTCGAAGACGACCTTGGCCTGCGGCTGGTCGTACTTGAGGTCGAGCAGGGAGAAGGGGCTCGTCTTGCTGGCCATGAGCTTGGCCCGGATTTTCTGGGCAAACTCCAGCAGTTCGCGCGGGTCGCCGGTGGAGGCGATGACGAACTCGATGTCGAAGTTGCTGCCGCCGGGCAGCGGCTGGGGCGTGAAGATCGCGGCCCCGACGCCCGGCACGGCCGCGGCGCCCGCCGTCACGATGGGCAGGAGCTGCGTCGTCGAGCGGGTGCGTTCGCTGTAGGGCTTCATCACCATGCCCGAGAAGCCCGCTTGGTCGCCCGCCGGAGAGGTGATCTGAAAGGTGTGTTCCTTCTCGGGGATAGAGTTGAAGAGGTCGAGAAATTTGTGTGTGTAAAGCGTCGTCTGGTCGAGCGTCGAGTTCGGCGAGGCCTGCACGGCTCCGAAGATGACGCCCTGGTCCTCCTTCGGCGCGAGTTCCTTCGTGGACATATAATAGAAGATCGGGATGAGCAGGAACGCGAACGCGGCGACCGTGAGCGTGATCCCGCGGAACTCCAGCGTGCCGACGAGCAGGCGCGTGTAGAGGTCGCGCACCGAGTCGAAGCGGCGGTTGATCCAGCCAGCGAACCCGCGGTCGCTCAAGCCCGGCTTGAGCAAACGCGAACCGAGCATCGGCGAGAGCGTCAACGCGACCACGGCCGAAACCGTCACCGCACCGGCCAGCGTGAAGGCGAACTCGCGGAACAGCGCGCCGGTCAATCCACCCTGGATGCCGATGGGCACGTACACGGCGATGAGCGTGATCGTCATGGCGATAATCGGGCCGACGAGTTCTCGCGCGCCGTGGAGGGCGGCTTGGAAAGGTGACTCGCCTTCGTGGATGTGGCGTTCGACGTTTTCCACGACGACGATGGCATCGTCGACGACCAACCCGACCGAGAGCACGATGGCCAGCAGGGTAAGGAGGTTCAGCGTGAAGCCGAAAAGGATCATCAAGAACGCCGTGCCGATGAGCGAGATCGGGATGGCGATGACGGGGATGAGCACGGTGCGGTAACTGCCCAGGAACAGGAAGATGACGACGACGACGATGAGCAGGGTCTCCACGAGCGTGTGGACGACCTCGCTGATGGCGTTCTCGATGTACTTCGTCGAGTCGTAGGGCACGCCGACATGCATGCCGGCGGGCAGGGCGCGCTCGATGTCGGGCACGATCTTGCGCACCGCGTGGATGACATCGAGCGTGTTGGCGGTCGGCAGCACGAACACCCCCATGAACGTCGCCTTCGACCCGTCGAAGCGCACGTCGGTCGAATAGTCCTCCGCGCCGAGGATGACGTTGGCCACATCCTTGAGGCGGATGATGGTGTTGCCGTTCTGGCGGACGACGAGATCCTCGAACTCCTGGGCGTTGTTCAGGTCGGTGTTGGCGACGAGGTTGACAGTGATCATCGAGCCTTTGGTCGCGCCGAGGGCAGAAAGGTAGTTGTTGCCCGCGAGCGCGTTGCGCACGTCGGTGGGCGAGACGTTGAGCGACGCCATCTTGTCGGGCAGGAGCCAGATGCGCATCGCGAAGGTGCGCGCTCCAAGAATGTCGGCGCGCTGCACGCCGTTGATACTGGCAATTTTGGGTTGGACGACGCGCGTGAGGTAATCGGTGATCTGGTTAGGCTCCAGGTCGTCGGAATAAAAGCTCAGGTACATCGCCGCGACCTGGTCGTCGGTGGTCGCCACGTTGACGGTGGGTGCCTCGGCCTCGGGCGGCAGGTCGTTGCGGACCTGGGCGATCTTGGCCTGGATCTGGGTCAGGGCGGCGTTGGTGTCGTAGTTGAGCTTGAGGTGGACGTTGATGGTGCTCAGGCCCTGGGCGCTGGTGCTCTCCATGTAGTCGATGCCCTCGGCGCTGGCGATGACCTGCTCCAGCGGCGTCGTGAGGAAGCCGCGCACGAGGTCGGCGTTGGCCCCGACGTAGATGGTCTGCACGCTGACAACGGAGAGGTCGCTGCGCGGGTACTGCCGGACGTTCAGGGAGCGGATCGCCTGGAACCCGGCGAGCAGGATGACCAGGTTAACCACGATGGCCAGCACCGGGCGGCGGACGAAAAGATCGGTCAGTTTCATGGAAGGCAGAAGTTAGAAGGCAGAAGGCAGAAGGAGAGCGGAAAACGGAACAGGAGCATGTCAGTCGGTGGTTTTCGCCCGGTTGAGGGATGCTATAGAATGGCAATCAATTGATCGGTTTCGTCGCAAACGGGGGCAAGGTGTTCGGAAGAGTAAATTCTTTCGGCATCGAGTAGTTCAAGCCAGTAGGAAGATTCATCAAGCTCTTTCAAACAGTCTCCAACCTTAGCCATGAATTCTGCTTTCGAGCGCGCACGAGCCGACTCACGGTAATTTGCTCCAACTGAAGTGCCGGAACGCAGTAACTGCTCTCCCAAAACTTGGGCAACGGTATTTTTCGGCAAGGCGACATAAAAACTAATAATTCGTCGGGCATAATCGGTAGTGCGTGCGCGTAAGGTCGGCCGTTCCCCCGTCTCCTGTACCAACCAGCCTTCCTTGATTGGATCGCTGTCTAAATAGTTCATCCTGAGCAGATGCCATATTCACCCTTCTGCCTTCTGCCTTCTGCCTTCTGCTTTCTAACTTTCCTCCGGCTTCGGATTCGTCTCCGCTTCCGGCTTCACGCTGTTGTCGATCTTCACCGGGGCGCTGTTCTGTAGTTTGAAGGTGCCGCTGCTGACGACCTCGTCTCCTTCCTTCAAGCCCGAGGTCACCGCCACGAGGTCTCCCTTGGTCTGGCCGAGTTTGATGAACTGCTGGCGCACCGCCAAGGTCAGCGTTTTTTCCTTGGAATCCTTGTCGTTCGGATCAGCCGGAATCTTGACGTTGTGGGCGATCACGAAAACGGAATTGCCGTACGGCGCGTAGGCGATGGCCGACCCAGGCAAGGGCAATACTTCCTTCTCTGCGCCGAGGAGCACGTCCACGTTGGCAAACATCCCCGGCCGCAGCTTGGCACCGTCGTTCTTGATCGTGGCCTGCGCCTGGAAATTGCGCGTGGCGCTGTCCACCAGCGAATTGATGGCGTTGACCTTGCCCTTGAAGATCGTGTCGCCCGTCGCGTCCGTGCGGACCTCCACGTCCGCGCCGACCCCGAAGTCACGCAGGTTCTGCTGGGGCAAGGTGAAATTCACGTAGATCGGGTCGAGCGACTGGAGAGCCACGACCGGGTCGCCGCTGTTGAGGTACTGCCCGAGGCTCGCGCGGCGGATACCCAGCTTGCCGTCGAACGGGGCGCGGATCGTCTTGCGGTCGATGGCCGCGCGGGCGTTGGCGACCATGGCTTCCATCTGCCGTTCGTTGGCCTCGGCGGTGTCGAAATCGCTCTGTGAATTGGCGTTCTTGGCGCGCAGATCCTTCTGACGGTTGAGGGTGAGCACCGAGATGTCGCGCTGGGCCTGGGCGGCGTCGAGCTGCGCCTGCTCCTGATCAATGACGAGGCGCACGAGGATGTCGCCCTGGCGCACCGTCGCGCCGCTCTCGAAGCGGATCTCCTTGACGACGCCCGGCAGGTCCGCGCTCACGGTCACGCCCTGGACGGCTTCCAGCGAACCGATGGCGTGCAGGGTCGGCTGCCAGTGGGCCGCGTGGGCGACCGTGGTCGTCACGGTCGCGGGCGGCGGGTCGAACTTGCCTGCGTTCTTCGCCGCGATCAAGACGCTGATCGCCTTGTACTTCACCTCACCGACGATGGCGATAACAGCGAACACCGCGAGCAGGGCGAGCAGGAAGCGGCCCCACCAGGCTCCCCGCGTGCGCGGACGCTGGCGGTGAATTGGCGGCGGCAGGTTGTTTACTGGTTCGCGCGTGGGCGGGTAAGGCTTGAGAGTATCCATGAAAGTAAAAAGCGGCAGACAGGTGAATCAACAGGCGGAGGCCATCTCGTCGATGAAGCGTTGCAGGTCTTCGAGGATCAGTGCGCGTTGTTCCGGCGCGAACGGCGAGAGTCCGAGCATCTCCAACAAACAGAGACCGTCAAGGGCAAGCGACGCGATGGCGGCGCGTTCGAAGGGCAGGCCGTCCCGCGCGGCGGCTTCGATCGTCTCCAGCCGCCAGCGGTGAAAGCGGTGGACGGGTTCGAGCAGTTTGGGATTGTTGGCGCACGCGGCCAGCAGGGAGCCGCCGAGACGTTTTTCGCAGCACGTGGACTTTTGAGCAATCATGTGGACGAAAGCCGTCAGTTCCCGTCCCGGTGCGGGGGGAAGTTGGGCGAGCGCTGCGGCGTGGTCCTGGCCGAGCCGGTGCATGTTGCGGTCCACCATGGCCTGGAGAAGGCTTTCCTTGCTCGGGAAATTGTAGAGGAGGCCACCCTTGCTGACCCCCGCGCGCTCGGCAACGGCGTCGAGGGTAAGGTGCGCCGCGCCGGAAGCGAGGACGACAGCCTCGGCGGCGTCGAGGATCGCCTCGCGCGAACTGCCGCGCAGCGGTAGCTTGGCAGGGCCGTCTTCCTGGCTGACACCCGGAGAACAGACAGGCGAAGAAGCGGAGGCGAGACGGGCGGCGTTCATCAGAGACTGTGGATATACCGTCCGGTCGGTACAGTCTGCAAGGGGAAATTTTACAAGCTCATTGACGCATCCACGTAATTATTTAACATTAAACGATCGCGAAGTCTTTCTTTCTATGCCTGATCGTCCTACCCTTCGCGGACTGCACCACGTCACCGCTGTCACGGCGGACGCGCGCCCGAACCTCGACTTCTACACCCGCGTCCTCGGGATGCGGCTGGTGAAGAAGACCGTCAACCAGGACGACGTGTCAGCCTACCACCTGTTCTACGCCGACGAGACGGGGCAGCCGGGCACGGAGTTGACGTTCTTCGAGTGGGCGCACGTTCCGCCGGCGCGGGCCGGAGCCGGGGCGGTCACGGAGACGGCCCTCCGCGTGCGCGGCGGGATCGAAACGCTCGGTTTGTGGCAGGCGCATTTCCAGAAGCACGGCGTCGCGCACGGAGCCGTCGAGGATTGGAGCGGCGGGTTGCCGAGCGTGGCGTTCCGGGACCCGGAGGGCCAACCCCTGCGCTTGATCGCCGAACCCGGCGGACGGGACCACGATGGACTGCGCGAGATGCGTCCGTGGCGGGGCAGTCCGCTGGTGGCGGAGGTGTCGGTCGTCGGGTTGGGTGCGGTGACGCTGACCGTCCCCGCGCGCGGGCCGGCCGCGGCGATGTTGACGGACGTGCTCGGTTTCCGGCCGCACCCGCAGGACGGGTCGATCTTCGAGGTCAACGGTGGCGGGCCGGGCCGGCAACTGCGGCTGTCGGAATCGCGCGAACCCGGCGCGTCGGGCGCGGGCGGCGTGCACCACGTCGCTTGGTCAGTCGCTGACCGCGAGGAACAAAACCGCTGGCTCGCGCACCTGGGTCAACACCGGGTCGGCAACTCCGGGCTGGTGGACCGGTTTTATTTCCAGTCGCTTTATTTCCGGGTTCCCGGCGGGGTTCTGTTCGAGATCGCCACGGACGGCCCCGGCTTCACGGCCGACGGCGAGGACCCGGCGCACCTGGGCGAACGGCTGTCGCTGCCGTCTTTCCTGGAACACGGTCGCGCGCAAATCGAGGCCGGTCTCCGGCCTCTGGACTGAATGCTCCAAGGCGCGGGAGTGGCTGTCGGCGAAGCAACGGCTCAGAATGCCTCTCGCAAAGGCCGCGAAGGCCGCAAAGGAAAAAATGGGGATCGGGAAGAAGCCTCGCACAGAGGCCACAGAGGTCACAGAGGGGAGGGAAGAAGGAGGAGGGATTCTCTGTTTCCAACCCATTTCTTCTCCGTGGCCTCTGTGGCCTCTGTGCGAGGCTTCTTCCCCCCTTTGCGCCCTTCGCGTCCTTTGCGAGAGGCTTCTTTGCCTGACAGAGCGGGACGGACGCGCTATACTACGCGCCTTTTCAAAGCCATGCTCACGATCCGCGATCTGAAGAAAACCGTCGGCGGCCGGACCCTGTTCGAGCACGCCTCGATGCAGGTCAACTACGGCGAGCGTGTCGCGCTGGTCGGACCCAACGGCGCGGGCAAATCGACGCTGTTCTCCGTCATCCTCGGCCACCAGCCGCCCGACGCCGGGACGGTCGAGCGCGACGAGTGGACGATGATCGGCTACCTGCCGCAGGAAAGCGAACCCGCCGGCGACGAAACCGTGCTCGACCTCGCCACCGGCAAGTCGGGCGAGGTGCCGATGCTCGAAGCGCGCCTGAAGGAACTCGAAGCGGCGGGCGACGTTTCCAGCCCTGCCTACCTCGAAGCCCACGCCAAGCACGAGGCGCTCGACAACCCGCAGGTCGAAGCCAAGGCCAAGAAGATGCTCGCCGGGCTGGGTTATAAAATCAGCGATTACACCCGGCCCGCGCGCGAGATGAGCGGCGGCTGGATCATGCGCGCGCACCTCGCGCGGCTGCTCGTCATGGAGCCGGACCTCCTGTTGCTCGACGAACCGACCAACCACCTCGACCTGCTCTCGCTGCTGTGGCTGCAAAACTACCTGAAGACGTACTCCGGCGCGATCCTGGTCATCTCGCACGACCGCGCGTTCATGGATGAGATCGCCGAGGGCGTCTACGACGTGGCCGAGCAGCGGCTGGTGAACTACAGCGGCAACTACTCCGACTTCCTGCGCCAGCGCGAGGCCAACTACGACCACCAGGTTGCCGCGTACAAGAACCAGCAGAAGGAGATCGCCAACTTGCAGGAGTTCTACGAACGCTTCCGGCAGGTGGCGTCCAAGGCGTCGCAGGCGCAGAGCAAGCTCAAGCAGATCGAGCGCATGGAGAAAATCGGCAAGCCCGTGCCGCCGAAGAAGCCGTTCCGCTTCCAGATCCCCGAGCCGCCCCGCGGTGGGCAGCGGGCGCTGTCGTTGGAAAACATCCACATGGCCTACGGCGAGCACGTCGTCTACCGGGGGTTGAACCTGGAGATTGAGCGTGGTGAGAGGACGGTGCTCGTCGGCCCCAACGGCGCGGGCAAATCGACGCTGCTCAAGATCCTCGCCGACGTGCTGTCTTTCCAGAAGGGCGAACGCCGCGAGGGGCACAACTCACGCATCGGCTATTTCTCGCAGCACCGCGCCGACACCCTGACGGTGGGCAAGAGCGTGCTGGAAGAGGTCATGGACAGCGCGCCGACCGTGCGCGAGGATGAGGCGCGGGCCATCCTCGGGTCGTTCCTGTTCCGCAAGGACGACATCTACAAGAAGACGGAAGTCCTCTCGGGCGGCGAGAAGAGCCGGCTCAACCTCATCAAATTCCTGGTCGATCCGCCGAACCTGCTGCTCATGGACGAGCCGACGACGCACCTGGACATCCTCACGGTGGAATCGCTCGTGCTGGCGCTGGAACGCTACGCGGGGACGCTGGTCTTCATCTCGCACGACGTGTACTTCATCCGCAAGCTGGCGACGAAGGTGCTCCACGTGCACGCGGGCGTGGTCGCGCCGTACGCCGGCGGCTACGACTATTTCCTTGAGAAGACCGCGGGGGCGCTGGAAGATGAACGGGCCGCCCTCACCGCCGGGTAGCGTGCGCCGATCCCGCCGTGAACGTCCGATCCATGAAACCCCTCCTTCTCCTGCTGGCCTGCTGCTTGGCGGTCCGCACCGCCCGGGCGATCGACCAGATCGGCGGCGCTTTCGGGCCCAAGTTCGGCGAGATGTTCGAACCCACGGCCGCACCGGTCGGCGACCGGTTTGGGATGAACATCTTCGACGGCGCTTACGAGTTCAAACCGGACAGGCCTAACGCGGCGTTCTCGAACTACTTTGTTTGGATCAGCCCCACTTCCCACCGCATCTACCGGATCGCCGCGGTCGGCGTGACCTCCGATTTTGAGAGGCGAAAGCAGGCGAGGACAAAAATTGTCGCGGTGTTGCGCGCCAAATACAGCGACGAGCCGGCGGAAAGCGGGCAGATCAGCCAATATCACAAGTTCATCTCCGTCGATGATTTCACCCAGAAGGGGGCCGAACCGTTCGGCCTTCTGGTCGATTATCGCGACCAAGACATCGCGGACGTGAGCCAGACGGAGGCAAACGAGACGCACCGGGCGGAACTCGCCCGGCGTCAACGGAAACTCACCCGGGGCACGGACGCCACCGGGCTCTGAGATCAATCCTCCGGCGAAGCGGGCTTGCCAGCGGGTGGGGTCTGCGGTCATGATGGCCGGACCTTCCCCGATGAAGCCGTCCCGCGCCATGCGTTCCCTGACGGGAACTGCCCAGTTGGTCTGGTCGTTTTTCTTCCCGCCCGCTCCGGTGCCTGCCGGGCCGTGCCTGGAGGCGAGGCGGGGTGCGCTGACGACTGACGACGCGCTCACCCGTCGGGCGGCCGGACTCCTGCGCGAGATCGGCTGCGCCGCGCTGGCGGAGCGGGTGGCGGTGCGCTGGCACGCGCGGCTGGTCAGCACGGCGGGTCTCGCCCGGACGGAGAGCGCGGAGGTCCATCTGAACCCCCGCCTGACGGAGTTCCCCGGCGAGGTGGACCGCACCCTGCGGCACGAACTGGCGCACCTCGCCGCCTACGACCGCGCGGGCCGACGCCGGATCACGGCCCACGGCGCGGAATGGCGGCTGGCTTGCCGCGACCTCGGCATCCCCGGCGAAAGCCGCTGCCACACGCTGCCGCTCGGACGGCGGCTACCGGCGCGGCGCGGGCACGTCTACCGTTGCCCGAAGTGCGAGACCACCCTGCGCCGGACGCGACCCATCAACGCGCGTAGGCACCGGCTGGCGTGCCGCGAATGCTGCCGCCGGTTTGCGGGCGGGCGGTTCGACCGTCGGTTCGAGTTCGTGAAGGTCGCCGGCTAGAGCTTTTTAAGAAAAGATGTCGTCGTTTTCTGCTGATCATAACCCAGGGCTTCAGCGCTGGGGTGGCGGTCACCCATCGGCCCAAGTCCCGCCAGGGACAAAAGCCGGCGAGGCAGGAGCGCCGCGGCCGTCCCTGGGGGACTGACGTGACCGCCGACCGTCAACCCAGGGCTGAAGCCCTGGGCGATTGTCTATCCCCATCTGGGGGGTAAGCCACGGCGCGCACGAGTGTCGACCCAAGGCTGAAGCCCCGGGCGATTGTCCGTCTCCGGTCCATTGTCCGTCCCCGGTCCATTGTCCCTGCGCCCGTCCGTCACTCCCCGTTTGCGGCCACACCTCCTCTTCAAATGGCTCTAGACCCGGCCTCCCGCTTTGTGAGACCCGATACTTTCCGTGCAGCGAATTCCTAACCCCTCCCTCCCTTATGGAAGAAAGCACCAAAGACAAAATCCAAGGCAAGATCAACAACCTGACCGGCCAAGCGAAGGAAAAGGTCGGCGAAGCCACCGACAACAAGGACCTCCACGAAGAGGGCCAGGAAGAACAGGTCAAAGGCAAAGTGCAGAGTAAGGTCGGCGACATCAAGAAGGTGTTCGAGAAGTAAACCGCTCACCAGTCTGTCCTTCAGAGGGGCGCATCCTGCCAAGGGATGCGCCTTTCCCGTGCGACGCCTCGCACCGATCAGACTCCTCGCCCGAAGCCCAGCCGGCGCGCACATTCCGCCGCGACAGCTTTGGGTGCCTGCGACGGCCCGGCGGCTTCCGCGAAACGCGGCGGCTCGACCGGTTCCATGGAAAACAACACCGCGCGCAGGCGCAGTTCCGCTCGCGCCGCGTCGACGCTGGCAGTCACGCCCAGCGGCAACTGACAGCCGCCGCCCAGCCGGCGCAGCAGTTCGCGTTCGGCGGTCACCATCGTCCAGGTAGGGGCGTCGTTGACGGTGGCCAGCGCGCGGAGCGTCTCCACGTCGTCCGCCCGCGCCTGCAAGCCGATGGCCCCTTGACCCACGGCCGGCAGCACCGCGTCCGGCCCGAGAACCGTCGCGCGGAACCGCAGGCCGTCGTCCGTTTCCAGCGCCCCCTTCTCGCGGTCCACCCGGAAGCCGAGCCGTGCGAGGCCCGCCAACGCGAGCACGGTGCCGGTCCATTCGGGATGGTCGTGGAGCTTGCGCAGCCGCGTGCCGACGTTGCCGCGCACCTCGCACGTCCGCAGGTCGGGCCGCGCGTGGAGAAGCTGGCGTTCGCGCCGCAGGCTGCTCGTGGCGATCCACGCGCCCGGCGGCAGAGGCGGCAGGACGGAGGGCGGCGCGTCGGAAGCCGCGTGCGCATCCTTCCAGACCAGCACATCGGCCGTTTCCGCGCGCGGCAGGACGGCGGCCAGCTTCAAGCCGGCCGGCATCTCGGTGGGCAGATCCTTGAGGCTGTGCACCGCCACCGAGATCGTCCCGGCGAGCAGTTCCGCTTCGAGTTCCCTGGTGAAGAGCCCCGGGTCGACCTTGCCGACCAGCGGCGGCGAGGAAACAGCCGCGCTGCCGTCCACCGTCGCGGCGGCATCGTAGCCGTGCCCGCCGGGCGCGAGGTGCGTCAGGCTGAGGTCCTGGCGTTTGTCGCCGGTGGTTTTGATCTCGCGCACCACGAAGCGTCCGTCGGGCCAGACCGCGCGCAGGGCTTGCAGGGTGAGGTTGGTTTGTGCCAGTGCCAGCGCGCTGCCGCGCGTGCCGAGAGTCATCCGGGGAAACATGGGCGAAAGGCGAACGGTACGCCAAAGGGGCGGGCGCGTCAGGGTCCGCGTTCCTGCGGACGAAGGTTTTCCCTAGTTGTTGCCGTGCTCGGGGCGCGCCGTACCGCATTGCCAGCAGGAATCGAAAGTGCCGGGGACCTCCTCGCTGCACTTCGGGCAGACCCAATCGATGGCCGATGCAGGCGACGTTTGGAACAGGTCGCCGAGAACCTGCATCGCGCGGTCGTAGTCGCGGTCGTGGAGCACGCAGAGCGCCGGAAAGAACAGTCCCGACGGCAGCTCCGTCATCGTGTTGTTGGTGTACTGGTTGCGGATGAAGTTCGGGATGCCGGCCGCGTCCAGGGCGGATTGGCGGAGACCCACGCGCGTGTAGTCCTGATGAACGAAAACCTCGCGCATGGTCGTGGCCCGGCGTCGGATCAGGAGGCGGAAGGCAGGAGTTCGGTGTCTCCCTTCCGGACTTCTGCCTTTTGCATTCTGCATTCTCTATTTCCCCCGGACCGCTTCACCCACGACTCGAACTCCTCCACGTGCCGGCCGATGATCCGCTCGCACGCGGCCAACTCGCGTTTGCGCGAGGCGAGTCCTTGCCGGGCGATTTCCTGGAGCGCGTCGATGTCGTAGAGATAGACGCCCTCGAGGTCGTTGGCCGCCGGTTCCACGTCGCGCGGCACGGCGATGTCGATGATGAACAACGGCCGGTCGTTGCGCGCGCGCATGATCCGCCCGACCTGCGCGGCGGTGACCACCGCGCTCTGCGCCGACGTGGAAGTGATGAGGATGTCGGCCTCGCCCGCCTCGTGTTCCCACGCGTCGAAACTCGGCACGGCGCGCCCGCCGAGTTCGCGGGCGAGCGCGGCGGCGCGTTCGGGCGAACGGTTCGCCACCGCCAGCCCCGCCGGACGCACCCCACGCGAGAGCAGCGCGCGGACGGTGCGCTCGCCCATTTCCCCCGCGCCGAGCACCAGCGCGCGGCAATCCTTGAGGTCGCCAAAGAGCCGCTCCGCCAAGTCCGCCGCCGCCGACGCCACCGACACGGTGCCGCGCCCGATCTCCGTGTCCGAACGCACCTGCTTGGCGGCCTGGAAGGCGCGTTGAAATAACTTGTTGAGCACCCGCGAGGTCGTGCCCGCGCCGGCCGCCACCTGGTAGGCCTGCTTGACCTGCCCGAGGATTTCCGTCTCGCCGACCACCATGGAATCCAGCCCGCTGGCCACGCGGAAGAGGTGCTCCACACTGGCGGGCGCGTCGTGGTGGTAGAATTCCTCGCCTGCCGCGTGGGCATTCAGGCCGCCGACCTCGCAATAACACCGGAACAGGTCGCGCGCGCGCCGGACCGGACCCGGGCCGTCGTCGAGCACGGCGTAGTGTTCCACGCGGTTGCAGGTGGAGAGGATCAGGGCCTCCCGTACGCCTTCGAGCGCGCGCAGCCGCAGGGTCGCGGCCGGGAGTTCCTTGTCGGCGAAGGCGAACCGCTCGCGCACCTCGACGGCGGCGGTGCGGTGGCTCAAGCCGAAACAAACGATGTTCATGCGTGCGGTGGAGAAAAGGAAAGGGTTCAAGCCGATACGAACGACAGGCCGCTCAGGGTCAGCAGCGACAGGGCGAACGCGGCGACCGACAGCGTCGCCACCCGGCGCGGGGCCAGCCGCCAGGCCCCCCAGCGGGCCTGGACCAGGAAAGCGTACAGCAGCCACACGACGACCGCCCAGACGAGGTGCGGCGCGGTGTTGGGCACACCCATGAAAATCCCCGCCGCCAGCCCGACGCTCAGGAGCACGAACCCGACGGCGAGCAGCCGGGCGTTGAGCCGGCCGAGGTCGCCGATGGGCGGCAGTTGGAAAAAGATCGCGCGGACGCGGTGGGTCTTGAGCTGGCGTTCCTGCCAGAGGTACATCCCACCCGCCAACCCCGCCAGCGCGAACGCCCCAAAGGCCAGGATGCTGAAGGCGGCATGCGTTTCCAGCCACGGGTTGACGGCCCCGCGTGGCGTGAAGGGCACGATGCGGTCGAGGTTCGCGGCGAGGGCAAAGATTTGCAGCGCGCCGACCAGCGGGGCGGTGAGCAGGCCCAGCGGGGAGAGCCGGTAGGTGTTGCCCACGATCAGGTAAAAGAACACCAGCGCCCAGCACAGGAAGCTGATGACCTCGAAAAAATTTGTCAGCGGGCAGCGTCCGAGCGCCTGGCCGCGCACGGTGAGGAACCAGGTTTGCAACAAAAACCCGGCGGTGACCAAGGCGAGGTTCAGGCGGGGCGCGAAATGCTGTCCGCGCGTCCCGAGCGTGAACGCCGTGTAGCCGAAGCTCGCGAGGAAGAAGACCGTGGACACCACCAACTGCGCGCGCCCCGGCAACAGGATGCCGAGGGCGAGAAGTGGCGGCGGAAGGGTGTCCATGCGGCGAAGGCGGGCGACATATAAGGTAAAAGCAGCGGCGGCGCTTTGCAAACCGCCGCTAACTTCCTGCAACCGACCGCTAACGGGGAGCGGCGGGCGTTGTTTTTCCGTTTTTCTGCTTTCATCCCTCGTCCTTCCTCGTTATCACCCTGCGGGCGATTGATCGCTCCACAAGCGATTTCACGAATCTCGCCGGCTCGAAGCCTCCCTTCCGTCCCGATGGACCCCTCCCCTCTCTACCGCGCCGTGCGCGACGTGCCCGATTTCCCGCAGCCCGGCATCCTGTTCAAGGACATCATGCCACTGCTCGCCGACGCGGCGTGCTTTCGGCTGGCCGTGGACGGCTTCGCGGAGGTCTGCCGCGCGCTGCCCGGCGGCCCGCCTTCCAAGGTCGTGGGGATCGACGCGCGGGGGTTCCTCTTCGGCGCGGCGGTGGCGTACGCATTGGGCGTGGGGGTCGTGCCGGTGCGCAAAAAGGGCAAGCTGCCCGGCGCGACGGAGTTCCACGCCTACACGCTCGAATACGGCGAGGCGGTCGTGGAGATGCAGGCCGACGCCCTGCAAAAAGGCGAGCGCGTGGTGGTCGTCGACGACCTGCTGGCCACCGGCGGCACGGCGGCGGCGGCGCTCGAACTCATCAAGAAACTCGGCGGCGAACCGTTGGCGGTGCTGTTCCTGATCGAACTCGAATTCCTCGGCGGGCGAAAAAAGCTGAGCGCGGCTCCCGTGACGGCACTGTTGAAGTATTAGCCAAACTCCACCAGCGGAGACTGTTCTTCGGCATCGCGGAGCGTTTGGAGTGCGGTGGCACGACACTGCACTCCAAAAGCCTGCGGCCCCCCGATTACTTCTTCTCGACCCCGCAGGTCAGCATCTCCTTGCCCTCGTAGGGATTGGCGATCGCGGTCGTCTGCTGCACCCAATCCTTCTTGGCCATCGGGCAGTAGAAAACGTGGTAGCCGGGCACACCCGCCGCCATCTTCTCGGCCGTCTGGCTGACCGTGGCGAACGCCGCGCGCGCCGCCTTCAGATCCTTGGAGTTTTCCAGGTCGGTGCCCGCCCCATCGGGCAGCGTGTGGGCAGCCTGCTTGGCGGCTTCGAGGTTATCGTCCACCAACGCCTTGAGCACCTGCTCGTAGGGCACGAGGAATTTTTCTGCGTCGGGGTTGGGCGGTTCGGCGGCGCGCGCAGTCAGCGTGGACAAACCCAACGCCAGCAAACCGCAGAGGAAACCAGTGGCACGGGAGGGATGGGGTAGGATGTACATAAAATGGGTTGGAGTAAGCGGTTGCCTTTAGTATCGTATGGCGGGCACGCGGTGCGCCGTCATTTTTTGTCGACGAGCTTCATCCCGCACTTTGGGCAATTCCCGGGATGGTCCTGCACGACCTCCGGGTGCATCACGCAGGTGTAAAGCGCCTTGGCCGTCTTGCCCGCGCCGTCCCGGGCGGTCGGCGGATGCGCCGCGGGTCGCCCGTCCGGGCCGACCGGCCCCGCCACGGTGCCCGGAGGATGCTCGTACCAGCCGGGGTCGGCGTCGTAGCCGTTGGGCAGGTTCTCACGCACCTTCAAGAGGGTGAACATCCCGCCCATGCCCACCGGGCCGAACGGCCCCTCGCCGGCCATCATCGGCGCGGTGTTGCGCGGCAGGCCCATGTTCATGCCGTTCATTTCGAACGTCCCCTTCTCGCCCATCGACATCGAGCCGGGCACGAGCCGGTTCATCGTCCGCTGGAACTTCTTCTGGTCCGCGCCGATGACGTTGGGGATGTCGTGCTTCATGGCGTTCATGGCGTGGTGGTTCTTGTGGCAGTGGAAGGGCCAATCGCCGGGGTTGTCGGCGACGAACTCCATCGTGCGCGTGGTGCCCGGGGGCACGTCGCTGGTCGCGCCCGGCCAGCGGGCGCTTTTCGGGATCGGGCCGCCGTCGGCGTAGGTCGTTTCCCAAACGTGCCCGTGGAAGTGGATCGGGTGGCTGTCCATGCTCAGGTTCGCCAGCCGGATGCGCACGCGGTCGCCTTTTTTGACCACGAGCGGGTCCGTGCCCGGGAAGATGCGGCTGTTGAAGGTGAACAGGTTGAAGTCCGACATGACGTTCGGGTTCGGCGTGCTCGTGCCCGGTGCCACGGCCCATTCCTGGAGGAAGATGCAGAAATCCCGGTCGATGGGGTCGGGTTCGCCGTTCTTGGGATGGATGACGAAGAACCCTTCCATGCCCATGGCCATCTGGATCATCTCGTCGGCATGCGGGTGGTACATCTGCGTGCCGTGTTGAACCAAGGGGAACTGGTAGGCGTACGTCTCGCCGGGCGGGATGGCCTTTTGCGTGACACCGCTGACGCCGTCCATGCCCGCGGGCGTGATGACTCCATGCCAGTGGACGCTCGTGGGCTCGGGCAATTTGTTGGTGACGAGGATGCGCACCCGGTCGCCTTCCACGGCCTCGATGGTGGGTCCCGGCGTCTGGCCGTTGTAACCCCAGCAGTTGATCATCACGCCGGGGGAGAACTCGCGCTTGACCGGTTCGGCGATGAGGTGGAACTCCTTCACGCCGTCCTTCACCACAAACGGCAGCGTGGAGCCGTTGGTCGTGGTGACGGGCGTGTAGGGACGGGGCGGGGCGGCTGGCGGGGCGGGGATCGCCTCGGCGGCGGCGGCACGGCTGGCGAGACGGTTGAAAAATGCCAGGCCACCGGCGAGGGCCGCGGTGCCATGGGTCAGGAGCTGACGACGGGAGATCACCAATTAAGATACAACTTTTTCACCAATTGGCAGGTGCATCAATCAATGCTGCCAAGCACGCCTTGCTGCCGCAAAAACTCTGGATCGAACTGTGCCATTTGCAGATCAATGGGGATCACTCCCTGCGAGGTGAGAATGAAGTTGTCGGTTCTCGCATCAACGATCACGACTCCGTCTTCCGATCTAACCCAACCGAAGTACGATCCAACCACAGGCAAGAAGCCGAAGGCACGGAGGAAGGTTTCCACCTGCCTTGGTGAAGGGTGTGGGTCTGCTTGGGCAGCCTGATACCAATGCTGCGTGATGACGAAACTCGGCTGCTCCGGTGGCTCGCCGATCACAAAGGACGGACCGCTCGAAATGTAGATGCCCGCCAATTCGATCATCTCGGCCGACCCGCGGAACACCTCGT
Organism: uncultured Chthoniobacterales bacterium; assembly: GCA_964245885.1. Classification (GTDB taxonomy): domain Bacteria; phylum Verrucomicrobiota; class Verrucomicrobiia; order Chthoniobacterales; family SZAS-18; genus CAHJWO01. Next base: position 24,173 of record CAXTOX010000046.1, read on the forward strand.
TCTGGAGCATCATGCGAATCAGGTATTGCGCCGGGGTCGCCGATTCGCGATGCAACCATCCGCCGCCCACCGTGGGAACCTGTCCGTAGAATCCCGGCCAAGTTGTTTTGACGGCGCGTTCGTCGGAAGCGCGGAAGCGCACCCTGTGTTCGCTGGTAGAATCAGAGACGACCGGCAAGGCTAGAATCTCCTGGTCCTGGATGATCCGGCCAGTCTGCCGTGCCCACTCGATCAGCGCGGCTTGCTGTCGCTCGATTGACGATGGCTCTCCGAGTTCCTGGCTTGTGCCAATGCTTGCTCGTAGGTAGTCCCACGCTTCTTGGAGGCTGCCTTGACCGCTTCCACGAAAGTCTGGGGAGGCGGGAGGATCGTCGGAAGATGAGTACGGTGGGTCGTCCGGGTCACTGTCTTCATCTTCCCCATCGGGAGGCACATTGTCAATTGGTTCCATCAGGATAAACCGGGTTAAATTTCGAAGACCCACCTACCGGAATGGAGCCGCATCAATCTCGATGCGGAGGAATATTTCAGCTAAGCATCTCTCTACATTGCTTATCTTGCTTCAATGGAGCCAGCAGATGGGTCTTTACGCACCAGATTGAACGACAAATTAATTGCTGTCCACTTCAAGGGCCTACATTGCTTATGTTCAATATTCATTTTCACTTTGTGCCTCTGCGTCAGTCATTTAATTCGCTAGAGTCTCCCGCCGACAGCACGCTCCAAATCCGCCCGGGCGATCCAGTAGTCGCGCCACGCCTCGACGTACGTCCGCTCTGCGGCGGCCTCGTTGGCCTTGACGGTCAACAGGTCGTACGCGCCCTTGAGCATGCTGTTGTACTGCTGGAGCGTGAGCCGGAGCGCCTCCTGGCGCTGCGGCAGGACGGTGTCGCGGACCGATAGCGCCAGCTCGCGGTTGGCGGCAACCTGCGCGCGGGCGGCGCGCACCTCCGCGTGGGCGTCCACGATCTTCGCCTCCAACTGCCGCCGCGCCTGGAGGTCGCGCGCCCGGAGCGTGGCGATCTCGCCCTGGCCCTGGTTAAAGATCGGCAGTTCCAGGTCGAGCGTCGGACCGGTAATGTGCTCACCCTCGGGTTCGCGCTCGGTGTCCACGCCGACGCTGACCTCGGCGGGCAGGTAGCGCGTACCGACGCGCAACGCCAAAGCGCGTTCGGCGGCAGTCACCTCCGCTCGGGCGACCTGGAGGTCCAAACGCTGGGCGGTGGCGCGGGCTTCGAGCGTCCGGGCCGACGGCTCGCCTCCCGGGATAGGCGGCAGGGATTTCGCCGCCGTCCACGCGTCGGCCTGCGCACCATCCAGACCCAGGAGCCGGTTGACGGCCTCGCGGTCGTTGAGGGTTTGCGCGCGCGCTTGGGTCACGTCGATCTTCGCCTGCGAATACGCCGCCTGCTGGTTGACGAGGTCCAAGTCGTCGACGTTGCCCGCCGTGTGCAGGCTGCGGGTGAACTCGGCGGCGGCCCCGTTGGTCTCGGCGACGAGTTGCAGGCGACCGATGATCTGCTGACGCGCCTGGTAGGTGTAGAACGCCCGCTGCACGTTGGCGGCGGTCTTGAGCGTTTCGTCGGCCACGCGGAGTTCCACGGCGCGGAGCTGTTCGGCGGCGAGTCGTCGGCGCAACGGCAGCAGGAGGGCGTTGAGGAAATCCTGCGCCACGGCCCCTTCCCAGTCCGTCAGGTAGGACGAGCGGTCCGGGAAACGCACGCTGGCAGTCAGCGTCGGGTTCTTGAGAGTCCCGGCGGAGACGTATTCGCCGTAGGAAACACCCACCTCGGCAAACTGGGCCTGGAGCGCGCGGTTGTTGAGCAGCGCGACCTGCACGGCGTGCTCGGCGGTCAGCGGCCGGCGCAACAGGGCGCGCACCGCCTCGTCCGCCCGGGCTTCCTCCGGCCCGCCGCGCCGCCAGACGACGGTGTGTTTGTCACCCAGCCGCGCCGCCACCGGGTCGCGCACCCCGGCGTCGAACGCTCCCTGCGGATCGCCGCCCGCGCAGCCGGCCAGCACGGGCAGCCCGGCCAACGCCAGCAGCGAGAGGAAAGGGGCACGCGCGGTGGTCATGCGAGACGGGCAGAGTGATCGGGGAAAGCGTTTTTGTAAACTGCGTGGGCGGGAACTTGTTGACCTCGCCTGCCGTTTCCCCCACCCTACAACGAAGATGACCACCAACCAGCCCGGTACAGTTGCCCACCGTTGCGACGGGATCGTTGCCCGCCGCAGCCTCCTCCAGCACCCTTTTTACGTCGCGTGGAGCCACGGCACGCTGCCCGTGCCTGCTTTGCGGGACTACGCGCGGGACTACGGCGCGTTCATCCGCACGGTCGCCGGGGGCTGGGAAGCGGCGGGCGAAGCGCACATCGCCGGGATCGAGGAAGGCCACGCCGGCGTGTGGGACCACACCTTCGCCGCGTCGCTGGAAACGGCCGTCACCGACGAACCGCAGACCCAGGAAGTCGCGGCGCTGGTGAACACGGCGCGCGGGTTGTTCGCCGACCGGGCGAGCGCGCTGGGAGCCTTGTACGCCTTCGAGGCGCAGCAGCCGTACACCGCGCAGAGCAAGCTCGCGGGTCTGCGAGAGCATTACCGGCAGTTGCCGGAACCGTGCGGCGAGTATTTCCGCCTGCACACGGACGATTTTGACGAACCCGCTCTGCTCGCCGGGCAGATGGAAGCCCTGTCCTCCGAAGGACAAGAGCGTGCCGTCGCGGCCTGCGAACGCATGAGCGGCGCGCTCTACGACGCGCTCAGCGGCCTGCACTCGCCGCACGCGGCGGGCTGCTGATCAGGTCAGCGGCTCGGTGCCTTCGCTCAAGATTTCCAGGTATTTGTCGTAGGCGTAAAGCCGGCCTCGCCTTCCGCCGGTCAGTTCCCGCAGCAGTGCGGCAGCGGGTAGGGCACGAACGCCCGGACGGTCTCGCCGGAGGTTTTGTTCGTGACGTAGTATCCAGTCAGACCGCGTTCCATGGTGCGGCAAGCCTTCGCCAAGCGTCCTTATCAAAGCAAACGGCCTTTTTCTCTAATAAGAGCCAAGCTAATTAAAGAATCCTTTAATTAGGTGATTAACCCAGACGAGCAATGGGTGATCGACGGGACTCGAACCCGCAACAGCCAGAATCACAATCTGGAGCTCTACCATTGAGCTACGACCACCATCCGAAATCTGCCCGGCCGGGCAGACAGGCTCTCATCGTGCCACCAACCGCGCCAAAACGCAAACGCGAATTGCCGCCGGGCCGGTTCCGCGGTATGCTTCAGAAGCCTTTCACGGCCTTCCCATGAGCAACGCGCTCGCAGCTTCCATCATCCCTAAAATCCTCGCCGGCGAACGCATTTCCGGCACCGAGGCCCTCGAAATCTACCGCCACGCCCAGCCCGCCGACCTCGCCGCGCTGGCCGACGCCCGCCGCAACCAGGCCAAGGCCCGTTCGTACGACGGCCGGGGCAACAAAATCGTCACCTACATCATCGACCGCAACATCAATTACACGAACGTCTGCAACGTGTACTGCAAGTTTTGCGCGTTTTACCGCACCGAGCGCGACGACGATCACTACGTCCTGTCGCTCGAGCAGATCGACCAGAAGCTGGACGAGTTGACGGCGGTCGGCGGCATCCAGATTCTCATGCAGGGCGGGCACCACCCGAAGCTGACGATTGACTGGTATCTGAATCTGCTCAACCACATCCGGGAAAAGTATCCGCACATCAACATCCACGCGTTCAGCCCGCCGGAGTTCAACCACTTCGCGGAGGTGTTCAAGATGCCGATGCGCGAGGTCATCACACGCTTCAAAGAAGCCGGTCTCGGCTCGATTCCCGGCGGCGGGGGGGAAATCCTGGTGGACCGCGTGCGCAACCGCATCGCGCCGCTCAAGTGCAACAGCGACCAATGGCTCGAAGCGATGGCGATTGCCCACGAACTCGGGCTGAACTCCAGCGCGACGATGATGTTCGGCCACGTCGAGACCGTGGAAGAACGCCTCGAACACTTGCAGCGGCTGCGCGATCAGCAGGACGCGACGAAGGGGTTTTCCGCGTTCATCTGCTGGACCTTCCAGCCCGACAACACCAAACTCAAGGCCACGCCCGTAGG